>CAZEXJ010000149.1:0-6092 GCA_964516585.1 uncultured Alistipes sp. | reverse complement strand
TCGAACCATATATCGAAGTCCTCTTTGGTCTTCTCGTATTTGACTATGTCAAAATTGTCTACAATCTCGGCCGGGAGCAGTTCCCGCAAAAGTTCTATCGGATCCATGCACAAAGTTAAGCATTATATGGTTAATAAGCACCTTTCATCAACCGGAAATAGCTACTGATCCGTACTGAGTGTACTGCCCATTGCCGAACGACGAGGAGCGGCAGTAGAATGCCGCTTTTCACGAAAAATAAAAGAGAGGTAAAAAACCTCTCTTTAAGTAGCGGGAGAAGGACTCGAACCTCCGACCTCCGGGTTATGAGCCCGACGAGCTGCCAACTGCTCTATCCCGCGATATATCTTCGCGCCTAAGCGGCTATTTCGTTTTCGACACCACAAAGATAATACAAAAATAGGGCTTGTGCAAATATTTTTTTTATTTCGATCCGTCGTGCAATTTGCAGGCGTCTGCAATATATTGACATCTCACTGTTTACCCGCCGAAATATTTTTTGCCACGACCTCGGCTATATCCACCGTGTCGCACTTGGCCACACGCTCGACGGCCTTGTGGCATAACGGGCACGAGGTGACTATCTCCCCTGCTCCCGTCGCCTCCAACTCGGCAACCATGCGCTGCGCGATGCGTTTCTGTCCGGCATCGTCGATGACGGTGTTGGACAGCGACGCTCCGCAGCAGAGCGAGTCGCGGCGGTTGTGCTTCGGCTCGACGAGAGTGCCGACAGCCTCTATCACGCGGCGCGGTTCGTCGTAGATGCCGCAACCACGTCCTAATTCGCACGGGTCGTGATAGGTGTAACGCAGGTCGGTGCGGTCGACATGCAGCCTGCCTTCGGCTATCATGCGGTCGATATACTCCGAGTGGTGCATGATCTCGATGCCCGCGAGATCGTACTCCTCGCGGAATACCTTCAAACATATCGGGCACGAGGTGACCAAACGCGTTATGCCGTGACGGCGGAACAGGTCGGTATTGTACTCCATCATCTTGCGCGCGGCAACCGTCTCGCCCGAGAGCATCAGCGGTCGTCCGCAGCATACGCCGCCGTCGGCGTCGGCGCGCCATACATCGTCACCTGCCGCCTCGAATATGGTGTTCATTGCCATTAACGTGCGCGGCGTGAGCATCGTCATGCAGCCGGCGAAGTAGCCCGTGCGACCCTCGCCCGTCGAACGGTCGATGCCCGCGAGATAGCCGAAACGTCCCTCGTTGGGGATGTTGCGCATTTTGGCGCGTGAGTTGAGTCTCAGTGTGTTGAGATTGATGCCGACGGGGCATACCGTCTGACAGCGTCCGCACATCAGGCAGTTGTTGGCCGTGGCGAGTTTGAGCATGTTGTAGCGCCGGTCGCGCAGGAAATAGACCGACTGCACATCGTTGATACCTAAATCGGACTGCAACTGGCACGGATCGATGCAGATGCCGCATCGCGAGCAGGCCTCCACCTCGAAGTTGTCGTAAGACTTCTCCTCGATCGACGGTCGCAGCTTGTAACGGCGCAGGAAGATTAGAGGTATCTCCGTGAATATGTGCATATAGCGCGAGAAGGGCATGGCCGCGAAAAAGACACCCAAGGCGGTCGAGTAGAGCCACCATGCCGGTTCGTACAGCGTTTCGAGCGTCGCGGCATCGACATGTGCCGAGAGGAACGCGCCGGTCGAACCCGTCAGGAAGCTGCCGCCGCCGTACAGGGCGCATGCGACGCTCTCGGCCGCATAACGCAGCGGAAAGACGAACCACAGAGCCGACAGCGCGATGCGGTCGCACGCCACGTGGCGTGTGGTGCGCCGCATGCCCATAAGGCGCGAACGCATGCGTTTGATCCATGCCAGAGCCACGCCCGACAGCACGACCGCAAGCATCAGATCCATTGCAAATGCCAATCCCGCATTATGTCCCTCTATGCCGTTGACGGGCATGAAGTATTTGAAGAAGACGTGTCCGCGCAACGGCACCCAGACAAATCCCAAATAGGCGACGGTCTCGATCCAGCCTATGACGATCAACATGAACCAGCCGAAGGCCAGCGACGTGTGCATGTAACCCAAAACGGGGTTGACGCGCCATATACGCGCATGCAGCAGCGATTCGCGCACGACCTCCCACACGGCCGCAAGGCTCTTGGCCGAGAATATGTTGCGGCGAATGAGCTGTTTATCCTCAGAGGGCAGGTGTATAGTCCAAAGCGTGTATTTCGTCACTATCGCAACGGCCATGACCGCTGCGCCGACGATGAAGGGCAGAGTGAACGGTGCGAAGAATGTCATCTCAGAAATCTCCCAATTTACGTTTAATCAACATTGCCAGAGCGCGTGTGTTTATGCCGCGCGGGCACACCAACCGGCACTTGCCGCAAAGCATGCACTTGTTCATCTCCTCGTAGGCACCCATATACTCGCCGCGACGCACGAGCGTATGCACGCGGCGGAAGTTGAATTGCGTGAGGTTGCCGGCCGTGCAGCTCGCCGTACACGAGCCGCAGCCTATGCAGGTCTGCAATTCGGGCATCTCGCGCAGTATCTCGTTGCTCTTGCGCAGGTCGTTGCTGTCGATGTCGATAGCGCGAGGCTTGTTGATGCCGTAACCGAACTTGACGTTTCTCATCGCTTGGTTTCGTTAAGATAGTCGACAACGGCATCGGCCGCCATGGAGGCTTCGGCCAACGTGTCGGCCAGACTCTTGGGCGCGGTGACCGCACCGGCATAGAATATGCCTCGGCGACCGGAGCGCACAGCACCCATAAACGGATCGAGGCTCTGCATAAAGCCGTTGGGGGCGACCGCAAGACCGGCCGAGGCGGCCAGCGTGCGCGTATCGTCGTTGGCGCGCATGCCCACCAACAACACCAGCATGTCGATACTCATCTTCAACGGACGGCCTGTCAGCGTATCTTCTGCCTTGATCTGTATGCGGCCGTTGATCATCGGGCTGGCCTCAGATATGCGGCCTCTGACGAAATGTATGTTGTACGACTGCTGCGCTTCGCGATAAAGCTCCTCGTAGCCGGGACCGAACATGCGTATGTCCATGTAGAAGTTGAACACATCCGACTCGGGGAACATCTTTTTTAGCTCTATGGCCTGCTTGACGCCCGTGATGCAGCACACCTTCGAGCAGTGGCTCTGGCACACCTTCTCGTCGCGCGAACCCACGCAGTGCAGAATGGCTATGCGTCGCGGCACGCTGCCGTCGGCAAGGCGCACCTCGCCGCGGTTCATCATCTGCTCCAAGTCGGCCGAGGTCACCACATTGTCGTATATGCCGTAGCCGTACTCCTGCTTGCGATGCGCATCGAACAGCGTGAATCCGGTGGCCACGACCACGGCGTCGGCCGCAATGCGTTCGCCTCCGGCGAGCGTAACCGAGTCGGGAGCGACAGCCTCGACCGCAACCCCCGTGCGGCACTCTATGTTGCGCCCGGCGATACTGCGGCGCAGCGGCTCCAAGACCTCCGCTGCGGGCGTAAATGTCGGAAACAGCTTGTGCCAGTTGCGCACCTTGCCGCCCACTTCGGCTTCGCGTTCGACGATAACCGGCTCCACGCCGCAGCTCTCCAATCGCAACGCAGTGGCCATGCCGGCCGCTCCTCCGCCCACTATGACTACTCTTCGCTTCATTGCTCTATAACTTTATATCGTATATGGCACGCTGGCAGCCGTTGTTGACAGCTGTCCGCTCGGGATGTCCTATATAACGGCCGTTGCGTCCGAGATACTTGGCCGCCGGATCGTACTCCACGCCCATCTTGTCCAACAGCGGTTCTACATCGACCTGATGCATCTGCATACCCAACTCCCACGGATCGTAGCCCAGCACCAACCCCGCCATCTCCTCGTAGGTAAGCACGGGGATGCCCTGTCCGTCGGCGCCGTAGGTCGTACCCTCCATCTCGGCTATGGCATACTGCCACTTGTCGAGAAACATCGAACACCCGGGACAGTTGGCCACGATGAAATCGGGTTTGTAGGGCGACATGCTCTCCAGCTTCTGCTGCGAGTTGGCTATCGAATAGCCGCGATTGGCCTGCACCAAATAGTTGCGGAAACCGAATCCGCAGCTGTGGCGGCGTTCGGGATAGTCGACCACTTCGCCGCCCCACGACTCTATCATGCCCGCCAGCACGTATGGGAACTCCGATCCGCCAATGCCCGACTTGGGGAATATCTTGGCGTAGTGGCAGCCTATGTGCTCCACCACGCGCAGCGGACGCCCCGTGTAGACGTTGACCAACCGGCGCTTGGCCTTGCTGGCTATCTCGTCGCGAAAGTGGAAGACTATGTCGGAGGTGTGAGCCAGCGAGCGCGGCTTGACCAATTTGCGCCCCGTAGCCTTGTAGAGGTACTCGCGCGTGCGCTCCTCCGTCTCGGGGAACTCCTCCCACGTATTGAGAATCTCGGTATAGATGCCGAACGAGGTGATGCACGACGATATGAAGTTCTCGTATCCGGCCTCGGCCATCAGCGCGAACTGACGCGCCACGACCGTCATAATGGTCTCGAACGGCACTACATCGGAGTGGTAACCGATACCCGTGCACGAAGTGTGCGTCGGATCGTCCATAACCTCGCGCCCCAAGTCGTTGCGCAATATGTTGAGAAACGCCCGCTCGCTGCCCGGGAAAAAGTTCTGACGTATGCAGCTGCGCGCGTAGTAGTATTTGTCGTCGGCTATATCTTTCTGATACTCTTGCCAAGAAGATCGTTTCATCGTCTAATAGTGTTGTTCGGAGTTGGTCGTATAGGTGTGTATCATATAGTCGTCATCGGCACTGTCGTAGCCCATTTCGCGAGCCTTGCGCTCGGAGTGCCGCTCGATAGTGTCGTAGAAATCCTTGCCGCCGCTAACCTCGAATATGCGGTGCAGCTCCTGCATCGACTCATCGTCGATCTTGCGCAGCGCACCCTCGCCCTCCTTGCCGTAGACAGGGGTAAAACGCCCGTAAACCTCGCTGTCGTGCTCGATGATCCACTTCCACACCGCCCCCTGTTCGGGGTGCATGGCCGGCACTATGTTGCGCGGCACCAAACAGTAGCCCGTGCGCAGTATGTTGTCGCCGATAAGACGTTTCAGCGCCAGCTGCTGCCGTCCCTTTTCGCTGTCGACAAAAAATCCGAGTTTCTGCGACAGTGTCCTCAAACCCTGTATGACGTAGGCGGGTGTATTGCCGCGCGGACATCGCGGCCGGCACGACAGGCACTCGCCGCAATACCATATCACGTCGCTGCGCATCAGCCGTTCGATCTCCTCGTCGTTGCGCGTGAGAACGATGTTGACTATCTGCCGCGGATCGTAGTTATAGAACTCGGCCGCCGGACACACGCCCGTACATACGCCGCAGTTCATACACGAATGCAACCCCTCGCGCACCCGAATGTCTTCGAACAGCATATCGAAATATTTCCCCATCTCGCGTTATACTTAACGTTGCAAAGTTACGCTTTTGTCCGACGGCGGACATCAGTATAAATACCTAAAATCGCACGCGACTTTCCCGTGCCGGTTGTGTGTTGAGACTCCCGCGGTGGGGCTGTGCCCTCCCCCGGAGTGACATTGCGGGGCTTTGCACCCTGTCATTGCGAGCCGAGCGAAGCGAGGCGTGGGAATCTCGTGCACGAAAGAGATTCTCACGTCGGCCTGCGGCCTTCTCAGAATGACAAGACAAACTCGACCACAGAAGCGACGGCTTACGCCGTTATACAATTCTGACCCCACCCCACACCCCTCCCTCGGGAGGGGCTGTTGTCGCTTCGCTCCGGGTGGAGCGTTGAAAGGTTATCGGGCATCCCCCGAAGTGCGCTTTGCACGCTTACCCTGTCATTCCGAGCCGAGCGCAGCGAGGCGTGGGAATCTCGTGCACGAAAGAGATTCTCACGTCGGCCGCAAGCGTCCTCCTCAGAATGACATGGCGGTGGAAATAGTCGCCCAAGCACCACGACTATATTTTTCGTCAAAAGCGGTATTATACCACGCAAACGAAAATTGTCCGGATAGGTCGTACTTGACGTACTACCTATTCGGACAATTGAGCGCGCGGCAGTAGAATGCCGCTTTTCACGGAAAATGACGAAAAATTACATCATCCC
>CAZEXJ010000148.1:0-6282 GCA_964516585.1 uncultured Alistipes sp. | reverse complement strand
CGACAGCCATTGTCGGCACCTGATAGGTGAGCGATTTGCCGCCGCCTGTGGGCATCAGCGCCAGCGTGTCACGGCCGGCGATGACCGAGTCGATTATCTCGCGCTGCATCGGACGGAACGATGTGTAGCCCCACCATCGTTTCAATACCTCTTCGGGCTGCGCGTTCAATCTGTGTTGCGACGATTCCATATGACAAAGATACGAATAAGCGAGGGCAAAAGCAAACTTGTTTGCATTTTGCCGAGCGGGAGTATCTTCGGCGCAGCCAAAGTTCGAATAAGCGAGGGCAAAGGCAAACTTATTTGGGCATTGCCGAGCGGGAGTATCTTTTTGTGTCATTGCGAACGACGTGCTTAGATACCCGGATTGTCATTCTGAGGAGGCCGCAGGCCGACGTGAGAATCTCGTTCGCAACAGAGATTGCCACGCCTCGCTGCGCTCGGCTCGCAATGACAGGGTGCAACACCCCACTCTGTCACTCCGAGGAGCGCGTTAGCGCGACGTGGGAGTCTCTATCCACACAAAACAATGGAAATAGTCGCCCCCAAATGAGATTCTCACGTCGCAACTGCGTTGCTCCTCAGAATGACACTTCCACCATGTCATTCCGAGCCGAGCGCAGCGAGGCGTGGGAATCTCACTCAACACGGAACGGCGGAGATAATTGCCCCCAAATGAGATTCTCACGTCGCAACTGCGATGCTCCTCAGAATGACATGTCGGAGAGAACCATATTCTCACGTCACGTTCACAGAACGCTCCTCAGAATGGCAGATAACAGCACTGTCGCAGCCCGGAATGACATAACAGTGGAAAAATCGGAGGCAGATGACGTTTTTTTTTGACGGAATGAAAAAAATATATATCTTTGCTCGTTGACAATGGAGTCTTATGAAGATTAAAAAGGAATACAAAGTACGCGAAATGGCCGGCGAGCACGTGGTGATCATGCATGGACGTGCGGGCGGCGACATGACCCGTATAATATCGCTCAACGAGTCGTCGCTGTATTTGTGGAACGCCATTGGCAGCCAAGAGTTCGATCTGGACCGGGTGACCGATCTGCTGATCGAGCGTTACGACGTGGATCGTGAAACGGCTCGTGCGGATGCCCGCCGCTGGGTGGACAAGCTCTCGGCGTGCGGTCTGATAGAGTCGTAATACTTAAAAGGCACCGAGAATGAAAAGACGCGGAAAGATATTGGCATTGTTGATGCTTTTAATCTATATGACGGCGAGCGCAGGCTCGTCGGCCGCGGCTCTTCTGTGTCGTCATCATTGTCATCACATACATCATAGCGAGCATCATAGCGAAGAGTGCGTATGCGAGGGATATTCGTTCGAAATGCCGTGCGACGGTCATCACCACGTGCAATATGCAGGCGTCGCCGATCGCATCGAAGATTTGCGGCAAACGCAGCTGTTGTCGTTTACCGTCATTCCGATTATCGTATCCGGCGCTGCCGATGATATCGTTTGTCCCGCCGTCGACGACACAGGCAGATGCACGCTTGTCGATACGCCGCCCCTGTGCAAGGCTCATTGCCGGGCGTCGGCTCTGCGCGCCCCTCCCGCTTGGGTTTAAGTATTATTCGAGGCTCGGTTCGACCGCAGCCCCCAATAGGTATATCTTAAACTTAAAGCGGACAATATGAAAAAATCCATATTTATTCTATTTGTATTACTCTGTCCCGCAATGTCTTGGGCACAGAGCTTGAAAGGCCGCATCGTATCGGCCGATACGGGCGGCGCCCTGCCCGGAGCATCGATCTTCTGGCAGGATACCACTATCGGCGCAACAAGCGGAGCCGACGGAAGTTTCACGCTGCCGCGCACCGATCAGACATCGACACTCACAGTCGAATTTTTGGGCTACGCCACACAGCATATCGACATTGCGGCCGACATGAACGACATAACCGTCGAGATGGCACCGGGCGACGAGATCTCGATCGATGCCGTAACGATCGAGACGCGCCAGCGAGGCAACTACGCCAAGCAGAGCGGCATAACACGCAACGAGCAGATCTCGTTCGCCGGACTCTGCAAAATGGCATGCTGCAACTTAGCCGAGTCGTTCGAGAACTCGGCATCGGTGACCGTCGGTTACAGCGACGCCATATCGGGTGCACGGCAGATCAAGATGTTGGGTTTAGCGGGCACCTACACCCAGATCCTCGACGAGAACCGTCCCGTGATGCAGGGTTCGGGCGCATCGTATGGCCTTAGCTATACGCCGGGCATGTGGCTCAACTCCATACAGGTGTCGAAGGGCGTGGCATCGGTAACGGCCGGACACGAGGCCATAACCGGACAGATCAACCTCGAACACCGCAAGCCTACCGACGACGAGAGGCTGTTCCTCAATCTCTATTTCGACAGCGAGCTGCGCCCCGAGATCAACCTCTCGACGGCAATCCCGCTGACGGCCGACAAACGCCTGTCGACGGTAATTCTGGCACACGGGTCGATGGATACGCGACGCTATGACCACAACCACGACGGCTTCATCGACATGCCCAAGGCCAACCAGATCAATGTGGCCAACAAGTGGCTCTACCAGACCGCTGGCGGCACGCAGATACGCTGGGGCTGGAAAGTGGTCAACGAGGAGCGCGTGGGCGGCCAGATGGGCTACCGCTCGTCGATGCGCGACGATATATGGCAGAGCGTCACAACAGCCGAGCCGATTTACGGATCGAAGATACACAATCGCGACATCAACGCCTACCTCAAAGTGGGCATACCTATCGGCGAGGCGCAGACATTCGGCGGCGACGAAGCCGATGCCGTGCAGAACAATCTGGCGATGATCTTCGATTACGACAACTACTCGACCGACTCGTATTTCGGCATAAACGATGCCGATGTGAGCGAAAATTCGTTATCGTTCAACCTTATGTATGCGCACTACTTCTCGAAGCGGTCGTCGATCAACGTCGGTGCGTCGGCACATGTGCGCATGCTCGACAACGACTACATGACGCGCACCGTCGACAACGGCACGATCGGCACGGCATGGTCGCTCACAGGCAGCAGCACGCTCTCGGAGCCGGGCATATATGCCGAGTACACCTACTCGATCAAAGACAAGTTCTCGCTCGTGGTGGGCATGCGCGCCGACTACTCGACCGTAAGCGGCAACTACTACATCAAAAATCTCGACGACAGAGTGCTGCTTACGCCGCGCTCGCACTTGCGTTGGAGCATAACGCCGCGCACGACCTTGCGCGCATCGGCCGGTATGGGCTACCGTCGCGTCAACCTCATTACCGACAACATCTGGGTCATGACGACATCGCGCACGATACGCCTTGCCGACGATCTGCTCGACGGCGGCAACGACATGGAGGCGGCCATAACCTTCGGCGGCAGCCTGTCGCAGACGTTCCGTCTTGCGGATGACGATCAGGCTACGATCAGTTTCGACTATTTCCGTTCGCAGTTCTTCAATACAATGGTCTTCGATCAGGAGAATGCCTCTAATGAGATACTTATATACAACTCGAAGGACAGGTCGTACACCGACAACTACCAGATCGATTTCAACTGGACGCCGGTTCGCGGACTCGACATCTTCGCCACGTTCCGCTATACCAACTCACACATAACGCTCGATCGCGGCGGCGAGAAGATCGGCGTGGAGCGCCCGCTGACCTCGCGCTACAAGGGGCTTCTCAATGTGCAGTACGCTGTTCGACGCTGGACGTTCGACGCCACGGCGCAGTATAACGGTCCTATGCGGCTGCCCTCGCTCGACGGCAACCTCGCCGACGAGCGGCTCTCGCCCTCCTATCCGATGTTCTACGCCCAGATCAGTTACCGCGCCAGCAACCTCACTCTCTATGCCGGCTGCGAAAATATAGGCAACTACATGCAGATGGATCCTATCATCGGCACCAATGCCCCCTATTCTCCGGGCTTCAACTCGTCGATGGTTTGGGGACCTCTTATGGGGCGGAAATTTTATATCGGACTGAGACTTAACATATATTAACAACGACTTAAAACACTATACATTATGAAAAAAATCATTGCATTGTGCCTCGTGGCGCTCATGACCGTTGGCATAGCCTCGGCACAACAGAAGAAGGTGGAGAAGAAAGTAGCTACCACAGCATTCCTTACCGACATCGACTGCCCGCACTGCGCAAAGAAGATCGACAACACTATTCCTTTCGAAAAAGGTGTCAAGGAGGTCAAGGTCGACGTCCCGACGAAAACCGTCACTATCACCTACGATCCCGCCAAAACCGACGACGAGACCCTGATCAAGGCCATGGCCAAAATCAAGATCAAAGCTCAGGTGAAGAAGTAGCGCAGCGTGCGCTGCCGATAGAAAAATCGAGGGTACCCCCATGTCGGAGTACCCTCGATTGCATTTAACCAAGGCGAATTAATTCGTCCACATGGTGTATTGATTGTATACATCGCCGCGATTGACGATCTTTATTGTGAACGCCGTTGTGTAGTATGGAATAAATGCCACATAGCAATCATCAGTATAGTCATCATCTTGTGTTATCAAATTACCGTTGGCATCATATACATATACGTCGAGATCGGTATCACCATCTCCAGATACGAAAACCTCTGCGGTTTCTCCTGCATAGAACTTTATGCAATACGTATCGGTTGAGTATGCCAATACACGTTCAACAGTTTTAGATGCTCCACCCACACGTCCGCGACTGGTACCGTTATCAACTTTTACTTCATCGGCCAAAGCCAATAAAGAGGCATTACCGTCGGCGTACTCGCGAGCATCTTTCAACAGCTGCTCTACCGAAAATTCCACTTCGCTGTCCTTATTTCCGGCCTCGCCTTCACCATGAGTGAACGACTCAGGCGTAAGCTTGTGCGTCGGAACAGCCGCCAAAATACGGGCGGCCTCGATAAGAGCCGATGCCGAATAGGTATCATAGCCATACTTGGCCAGATCGGCAGCTAATTGCAATTGCGCCATCTGTTCGCTTACGGGTTGTTGTGCTTCATTGCTCTTCCCCTGTGCGAATGAAAGTTGCGCAGCGGCGATAAACGCTAATGTCAAAAAGATTTTTTTCATGATAAATTTATTTAAGTTAAACAAAAAAGGTTAATCTAACATTATGAATGCAGCCCAATCGCGCTCGGGATATTTTGCCTTTGCCGCCGCTCGCGCCGTACGGAAAGCATTGCGTCGATCCATTCCGCCGGTCAGGTTGCGATAAAACGTTGTCATCATATATTGCGTCATCTCGCTGTCTACCGGCCATAGCGACATGACTATACTGCCGACGCCAGCCTGTTTGAAGCCTCGTTGCAAGCCAAATACGCCGTCGCCCGTGATGTCGCCCTGCGCCGTCTGACATGCCGACAGCACTACAAGATCGACCGACGACAGATCCATGTCGGCTATCTCACGAGCCAACAACAGACCGTCTTCACGATCATCGGCAGAAATGCTCTTTTTGCGCGACAGCATCAGGCCTGCACGCATCATAGGCGACAGCCGTTCGTCACCCACCTGATACTCGGTTGCCCCGGTCATATAGAATCCATGCGTGCCCAGATGCAGCAACTCGAACCTCTCGCCCGACAATGCCTTGAATGATTCTTCTATACCTCGGTCTCCCGTAAATACCTCAGGCATGACACCTGTCAAGCGCAACATATTGGCAATGGACAGTGCTTCGTCGTATGTCTGCGCATATATATCGCCGGCAGGCAACGCACCGTCGGCAATCGATCCGCGCGATACACTGCGCGAGGCTGCCAAATCGAGATCGGCGTAGGCTTTGGTCTGTTCAGCCATAGCCTCGACTTCCATATCGTAATTCAAACCTCCGTATATGACGGCATGTTCGACAGCCCGGTCGCCTCGACTGCAGCATAACTCGCGAGTCGATGAGAGCCGATTCAGCACATAACGTTCGTCGGCCATGCGACGATCGTCGCCCGAAGGTCTCACTGCTTCGATATTCAGGACATTAAGCAAGCCGTCGACCGAGAAATATACGGTTTCGCCTTCGGCCACATACTCCTGCAACGGTTGCCATATCAACGGCCATAAGCGCGTTATTTCAAACTTGTTGTAAAGTTGTCTGTTACGCAGGTAGTCAATATGGACATATTGTTTCAGCACCGATTCCTTGCATAGTTCGACGATCTTGGGCGATTTCCAACCGCGACGCAGCACTACGGCGACATATATCGGATCGACCGTTTCATCATATCCGACAGCCAACCGCATGAACTCTACTGCCACATCGTGTTCGCCCAATCGGCTCTGCACATCGCGC
>CAZEXJ010000147.1:0-2800 GCA_964516585.1 uncultured Alistipes sp. | reverse complement strand
CTGAGGAGCGCGAAGCGCGACGTGAGAATCTGGTTGGGGACGACTATTTCCATTGTCATGTCGTGTGCAGAGACTCCCACGTCGCGTGCAAGCACGCTCCTCGGAGTGACAGAGTGACGTGGCGGCGCAAGCCGTAGCTTTTTGGTCGACGTTTGTTTTCTCTCACGTCGCATAGCTTCCTTAATAATGATTGCTAAAAACATTAAGGGCAAAGCTTCAAGCTTTGCCCTTATGGATTGCTTATGCAGAATCGCGGTTATGCTACCGGGAAGAACGACAGCAGGATACCTGCGGCAACGGCCGAACCGATCACGCCGGCCACGTTGGGTCCCATGGCGTGCATAAGCAGGAAGTTGCCGGGGTTGTACTTCTGTCCGACAGTCTGCGAAACGCGTGCGGCCATTGGTACGGCCGATACGCCTGCCGAGCCGATAAGCGGGTTGATCTTCTCCTTGCTGAACAGGTTGATGACCTTGGCGAGGATGACACCCGATGCCGAGCCGAGCGAGAATGCCAAGACACCCATAACCATAATCTTTATGGTCTCGGCACTGAGGAAGGTCACGGCTGTGGCCGTGGCGCCTACGGAGATACCGAGGAATATGGTTACGATGTTCATCAATTCGTTCTGTACGGTCTTGCTCAGACGCTCCGTAACTCCGCACTCTTTGAGCAGGTTGCCCAACATCAGACAGCCGATGAGCGGCGTGGCCGAGGGCAGCAGCAGCGAAATGATGATCGTGATGATGATCGGGAAGAGGATCTTCTCGGTCTTCGACACGTTGCGCAGCTGTTTCATCTCGATCTTGCGCTCCTTTTCGGTGGTCAGCGCCTTCATGATAGGCGGCTGGATAACCGGCACCAAAGCCATGTAAGAGTATGCTGCAACGGCGATCGGCGCCAACAGTGACGGAGCTAACTTCGATGTCAGATAGATCGAGGTGGGACCGTCGGCACCGCCGATGATACCGATCGAACCTGCCTCCCAGTAGTTGAATCCGAGGGCAAGCGCGCCGAGGAACGTGGCGAAGATACCGAACTGTGCCGCCGCACCCAAAAGCAGACTCTTGGGGTTGGCGATAAGCGGACCGAAGTCGGTCATGGCGCCCACACCGATAAATATTATACAGGGGTATATGCCTAATTTGACGCCGAGATATAGGTAGTCGATAAGTCCGGCCGGATTGTTAGGGTCGGCAAATGCGTCCCAATGGACATGCCCGTCGGCGAACAACGCCTCGTGGAACATGTTGGCGCCCGGCAGGTTGGTGAGCAGCATACCGAATGCAATGGGCAGCAGCAACAGCGGTTCGAACTTCTTGACGATAGCCAGATAGAGCAGTACTAACGATATGAGTATCATGATGATGAACCCGTACTGCTGGATGAAGCCCTCGAAGCCCTCTTTCTGTTGATCTTCGTCGATATTGGGCACGAAGCCGGTCTCGTCGACGAACTTCGACAGGGTGTTTCCCACGTCGAATGTAGCGTCGAACTCCTCGTTGTGCTTCGTGTTGTCGACAACGGCCGTCTTCGAATCGAGACCCTCCGTTGCAGACTCCGAAGCCGATATGGGCGAGGTAAGCGAGACGAATGCGATTGCGGTGAGCAACGAAAATAATAACTTGACGCTTTTCATCGTTTTCTTCATTATCCGTTTTCTACTCCAAATCGACAAGCGCCTCTCCCTGCTGAACGGCTTTGCCCTCCTGAACGTACAGTTTCTTGACGGTACCTGCGGCGGGGGCGAGAATCTCGTTCTCCATCTTCATGGCCTCCAATACGAGCAGCACCTCGCCTGCATTGACCTTGGCACCCTCCTTGATGTTGATCTTGGCGACGTTGCCCGGCAGCGGCGCCTTGATCGAACCGGGATTGCCCGACGGCTCTGCTGCCGGCTCGACAAACGTGTCGGCAGAAGTCGACTTCCTACGCTTGGGTGCAGCGATTTTGGGTGATGCCACCGCCTCCTCTTTCTCCACTTCTACGGTATATGCCTTGCCGTTAAGCTCGATAGAGGCGACATTGTGCTCCTTCTCCGATACTACGGCCTCGTAGCTCTTACCGTTTATTTTGAATTTAAGTATTTGCATATAGAGTTTTTGTTGTTTTTAGCGTTGTCAGGTGCTCTTTATTTGAGAGGTTTGGAAATTGCCTTGATCGTCCATGGCGTTATGCTCTGATCGTGGCGGAATGTCAACACGTCACTCTCTTCATCGTGACGGTTATAGAAGAGGTGGAGCGCCATGGTAATGGCTGCCACCTCCTCTTCATTCGGTCCGTCGGCTGCAACGGCCGCGGTCTGACCCGATGCGGTATTCTGACCCGCAGTCTTTTGTGCGGCCACTATTCCGAAGATCTTTATGACGCCGATCAAAAGCACCAGCACCGTAAAGACCAACGAAAAACTGATCAGCGCGACGAGACACGCATTAACCCAATTAACTGCCAATATCATCATGTCGATACTGTCGATTACAACTACAACGGTATGTTATTATGACGCTTGGCGGGATTTGCCATACGCTTGTTCTGCAACTGCTCCAATGCGCGGATCACGCGGAAACGAGTATTGCGCGGTTCGATAACGTCGTCGATATAGCCGTAGCGGGCTGCGTTGTAGGGGTTCGAGAACTTGTCGCGGTACTCCTGCTCCTTCTCGGCAACGAACTTGGCCTTCTCCTCTGCGTTTTCGAATGTGGCGAGAGTCTTTGCATGCAACACCTCGACGGCACCGCTGGCACCCATGACGGCGATCTCGGCCGAAGGCCATGCATAGTTGATGTCGCCGCGGATATGC
>CAZEXJ010000146.1:0-12551 GCA_964516585.1 uncultured Alistipes sp. | reverse complement strand
TCGGCCATATTGTCGGCCGACGAGAGTACGACAGCTATGCGGTCGTCGGCGCACCACTCCATGTTGTAGCCCGCGGCTCCCGATTCGCCCCACTGAGTTCGCGTATCGGCGGCCGAGGCCTCGACTGTGAATTGCAGATGTGTCTCAGCCGGGTTGTCGGCCTTGGGGTCGGAACATGCCGTCATCACGACAGACAACAAGCCGGCCGAGACTATGGCAATGCGTTTCATAATGTCTCCTCGAAGTGGTTTTCCGATACGGGATCGATGCTGTTCGCCTCCTCGCCGCTGTCGCTTAGACCTATGCACTCGGCCTGCACGCAAAGCACCTCAATCTCCGGAGCTTCATATTTCGCACGCGCGTTATCGCCCATAATTCAATAAATTATTTTGTTATACAAATATACCCAAATTTCGGGAATAGATGAAGAAAACAGATCAAAAAATTGAGCTTATAGATCAAAAAAACACATGAAGCCGGGGCGATATCTGTTTATCGGGCAAAATTTGCAGAGAAAATATGGGCAAAGCCATAGCTCGGCGAGGTGCAAGTACCGCGACAAAACGGCATTTCTTGCTCCCAATTTCATACTGCGCTTTGCAGATTAGGCCTCTTCTAATGAAACATTTGGTGGTGATGCTTGGGCTGCTATTTCCATGGATAAGGCATTCCGAGGAGTTATGACATAGTGGGGCGTTGTACTCTGTCATTGCGAGCCGAGAGTAACGAGGCGTGGCAATCTCTTTTGCGGACGAGATTCTCACGTCGCGTTCACAGAACGCTCCTCAGAATGACAGGAGAGGGGAACGAGACTCCCACAGTCGGGCTGCGCCCTTCCTCGGAGTGACAGACAACACAGAGACTCCCACGGTCGAAGCTGCGCTTCTCCCTCGGAGTGACAGAGTAGGGTAGGGTAGAGTTTGGTGTTGTGCCACGTAATTGTGAGGTGCTGCTGGCGGGATGAATGATTGCAGGCGGCAAAAAAACGCGGAGTATCGCATCGATACTCCGCGCCGATCAGATAGTTATAGAGTTGAGAAGGCTACTCCACGCTGAACGGATAGGCCTCGCCCGAGGCCGAATCGCCAGCAACCCACAGTTGGAAATCGCCCGGCTCGACCTCGTATTTGAGGTCGCGGTTCCAGAATGCAAGCTCTGCAACGGGCAGCTCCATGCGGATATGTTTGGTCTCGCCTGCGGCGAGCGACACGCGCTCGAAGCGGCGCAACTCCTTGACGGGTCGTACCACCGAGCCGACAAGATCGCGCGTGTAGAGCTGTACTACCTCCACGCCGTCGCGCTTGCCCGTATTGCTCAGGTCGAACTCAACAACGAGTGTATCGCCCTTGCCGAGCGTACTGTTTTCGAGAGTGATGTTGCCATACTCGAAGGTGGTGTACGATAGTCCGTAGCCGAAGGGGAACAGCGGTCCGTAACCCGTATCGAGATAGTACGACGTGCAGCCGAGCGACGTTTGTCCGGCGTGCAGAGGTATATCGTCGAGCAGGGTCTCGGTACCGTTGCACGGACGTCCCGAGTTGTTGTGGTTGTAGTAGAACGGAGCCTGTCCGGCGTCGCGCAGGAACGTCATCGGGGTTTTGCCCGACGGCGCGGCCTTACCCTTTATCAGGTCGGCCAGAGCCTCGCCGCCCATTGTTCCGGGGTGGAACGAGTAGAGCATGGCGTCGCAGTTGGCCAAATCGCGCTCTATGGTGAGCGGACGGCCTGCGATTACCACCACTACGACGGGCTTGCCGCTCTTGCGTACTTCGGCTATAAGTTCGCTTTGCGCGCCTTGCAGGTTAAGCACCGACAACGAGTGAGCCTCACCCGAGAGTATGGCCTCCTCGCCGACGAATACCACCGCTGCATCGGCTCTCTGTGCCGCAGCACGCACCTTGGCGAAGTCTTTGGTATCCTTGTCGCGGCTGTATGCGAGTCCCGGCTCGTAGATCACGTCGTACTGCTCGCGCAGAGCCTGCAACGGCGTGACGGTGTGCTCGGGTTCGCAGTCGAACGACCACGTACCCAACTGATCGTAGGGCGCATCGGCCATGGGACCCGTTACTAAAATGGTGCGAGCCTTGTCGAGAGGCAATACGTCGTTGTCGTTTTTCAACAGTATGGCCGACTCCAATGCGCTCTGCTTGGCTGCTGCGAGGTGCTCGGGAGCATAGTTGACGCGTGCGGGGGCATCGACATCGACGTAGGGGTTGTCGAACAGACCTAAACGGAATTTGAGTTTGAGGATGTTGCGCACGGCATTGTCGATAGTCTCCTCCTTGATCTTGCCCTCCTTGACAAGCTCCTCGATGTAAGATATGTAGCCGAACGACATCATATCCATGTCGACACCCGCATTGACCGACAGCTCGGTTGCGTGTTTGAGGTCTTTGGCGAAGCCGTGAGCTATCATCTCGCCCGAAGAGTTCCAGTCGGTTACGACCATGCCGTCGAAGCCCCACTCCTTGCGCAGTACGTCTTTGAGCAGGAAATCGTTGCCGGTCGAAGGTATGCCGTCGATCTCGTTGAACGAGGTCATCAGCGTCAGCGCGCCGGCATCGACGCAAGCCTTGAATGCCGGGAAGTAGGTGTTTCTGAGCGAACGCTCCGAGATCATTGTCGAGTTGTAGTCGCGACCTCCCTCGGCGGCTCCGTAGCCCACGAAGTGCTTGATGCAGGCGGCCATAGATGTCGGATCGGCGAAGTCTTCACCCTGATAACCCTTGACCATGGCCACACCCATCTGCGTGTCGAGATAGGGATCCTCGCCCGAACCCTCGGCAACACGTCCCCAACGCGGGTCGCGCGCTATGTCGAGCATAGGCGAGAATGTCCAGTGTACGCCCGACGCCGTGGCCTCTATGGCGGCTACACGGGCGCCCTGTTCGACGAGCTGCGGATCGAACGTTGCGGCCAAACCTATCGGAATAGGGAATATCGTGCGGAATCCGTGGATCACGTCGCGGCCGACGATGATCGGGATGCCCAGACGGCTCTGCTCGACGGCGGCACGCTGCACGGCATTGATCTCAGCAGGGTCGACACAGTTGAGTATCGAGCCTACTTCGCCTTTGGCTGCGGCCTCTTCGACCCAGCTGCCTGCGCCGGATACTTGGTGCATCTGTCCGATCTTCTCGCGCAGGGTCATCTTGGAGAGCAGTTCATCGACCTTGCGATCGAGTTCGTCTTTCTCAGTGCAACCTGCCAGACCGAGCGCTATCAGCGAACCGAGCGCCAGTAATTTGAATGTTTTCATTCGGATAGCTAAATATTAATTGGTAATTGGTACTATTCGAGCTTCTTGAATACGCGAACGTAGTCCACCTCGTAGACGCACGGCAGAGCCGACTCGTCGACACCTTGGGCACCTCCCCAGTTGCCGCCCCAAGCAAGATTGAGCTTGAGGTAGAACGGGTTGAAGAACGGCCACGTGTTGTAATCGCCCTTCTTGTCGTTGGTGAAGGTGAAGTGAAGTTTGCCGTCGAAGTAGAATTTCATGAAATCCGCTGTCCACTCCACGGCGTAGGTATGGAACTCCGTCTGAGCCGTGGCGATCAGTATTTCGTTGGTCTTCTGTGTGCCTATCGAGTGGTTGTAGGCGTTGCAGTGAATGCTCGACGATACGCGGTTGGGGTTGTAACCTACCTCCTCCATGATGTCGATCTCGCCGTCGCCCGGCCACGTCTTGAAGTTCTTGGGCATCATCCAGAAAGCCGGCCACGTACCCTTGCCCTTGGGCAGCTTCAAACGCGCCTCGAAGTAGCCGTAAGTCCAGCCCTCGACGGTGTTCATGCGTATCGAGCGCACCTTGCCGTCGATCTTCTTGGCCGTGATTTTCAACGTGCCGTTGGAGATTTGGGCGAGTATCTCGTTGCCGTATTTGCCCGATACGTAGTCCTGCAACTCGTTGTTGCCCCAGCCGCTGTCGCCGGTTTCATACCACCACTTGGCGGAAGAGGGCATCGATTCGCCCGCCTCGTTGAACTCGTCAGCCCACACCAAACGGTAGCCCGCCGGAGTCGGGATCTCAGGCTCGACATACTCTGCCGAGTCGGGTTTCGAGAAGCCGGTCTTGGGCGAGAAGCCCGTCCAGACGTATATGGTCTTCAAATCGGGGTTGTCGGTGGCATCGAACGTCGTGAGCGACTGTTGATTCTGAATATCGAGCGTGGTCAGACGGTTGCCCGAGCAGTCGAGATAGGTCAGACGGGTAAGCTCCGATATTTCGAGTACGGTCAGTTCGTTGTCCGAGCAGTCGAGATAGGTCACGGCCGTGAAGAGCGTGTTCAGCTCGGCCATCGACTTTATGCCCTTGCCCGAGGCCTCGATGCGCGTTACGGCCGCGGCCTCCTTGCTGCTCAGTACGCCGTCGCCGTCGACATCGTATGCCGACAGGAGATAGGCCTTGAACGCTGCATCGGCGATCTCGACCTCCTCCACCTTGTAGTTCTGCGTTACGGGCAGAATGGTCTTGGCATTGTTGCCCGTGCGGAATACGAGATTGGTCGAACGCTTATCGCCGGTCTTGTTCTCTGCGATCGTTACTTTGATGGTGGTCGTGCCTGCAACGCCGCCTCCGGGAGATACCGTACACCACGATGTGTCTTCCGATGTGACTCCCCAGTCGCCCGTGGACTCTACGTTCACGAGTTTCGTCGCCGCATCGTTCGATACCGATATGCTCTCGATATCCAGCGTTATGCCGGCGGCCGGTTTGGGAGAATCTCCCTCTGAGTCGCCCGAACATGCGCTGCCGAGCATCGCTGCAGTTGCAATCAGACAAAATAACATACGTTTCATTTTAGCGATGTTTGTTAAAAAAAGGGGCAAGGCTCCTCGAAAGAGCCTTGTCCCCGTTTTGAAAGATTTTTACTCCTCTTCTCTGTGTTCTTGGAAGATTATGTTCTTGATGTTGATCTCTGTTCCTGCTGCGCAGCCGCCGAAATCGAAGAACAGGTTGATCTGATCGATGTCGATACCGGGCATGTTGGGAACTTTGTAGATGAAGGTTTCATCGGCCGTCAGCGGATGACGATCGGCGAAGTAGAACGTGCCGTCGTCGCCCTCCTTGGTGAGCTTGACTGTTACGCCGGGGTGATCCTCCGTAGAGGTCAGCTCCACGTAGAAGTCGTAGTTCTTGTCTGCGCTCGACTTCATGCTGGTGTGGAAAGCCATTTGCGCCTGCCACTGATCGGTCGTAGCCTCGGGCAGCGTAACGGTGTAGTCGTTGCCGTTCTCCACCATTTCGGGATTGGCTATCTGATTCCAGTTAGGAGCATAGTAGTACGTTATCTCGCGAATGGTCGTCGAGAGCCACATGTTCTCCGCAGCTGCGGGATCGTAGATCGTCGTATCGCCCAACTTGGCCTTCTTGACCGACATGTCGAGTATGCCGTCGTTGTCGACGAACGTGAACGTATAGAATCCGGGCGTTGCATTGAGAGTGTGGATATTACCGTCGTCGGCGGGTATGTTGAACAAACCGTTGTCCTCGACGACACCGTATTTGTTCTTTGTCCACTCCGTACCCCAGCCAGCCTGACCGAATACCTTGATCGAACCGCCCTCGGCCTTCATGGCCAGAGTGATGCGATAGGTCTTGGCGTCGATGCGTGCGCAGGGCAGTGCAGCCTCCGTAACCCAACCGATCTGACTGTCAAGCGAAGGTTTGCCGCCGCCGTCACCGATGATCCACAGATCGCCGTTGTTTTCGTAGGTTGCGGCCTCGCCGTTCTTCAAGGGTATTACCTTGAACCACTTGCCGTCCCAGATGACGCGATATTCGCCGCTTACGGCGTTGAATTTGAGAGTCGAGTCGTTAACCAACGTGAAGAAGTCGGGGTCGACCCATATCTCGTTGAGGTTGATACCTGTTACGGGGATGTCGGCATTCTGTGCCAGTGCAGTCTCCACCATGCCGTTGACGAACTCTATGCCGTCGAATGTTACGGCCGCGGGCTGAGCGTCGCGGGCGGTGAACTTATACTGCCATGCGATGCCGTCGAGGCTCGATACCAACGTGAGTTTGGTCTCGGTAAGCTCCGTCACGATGAACGTAGGATTGGTGTATGCCGCATCAGAGGGGATATAACCGACTGTGAAGCCCTCGGGCAGCGTGATCGAACCGTTGGCGAAGGTGTATGTACCCTCCTGCGTCTCCCATGCCACAGAGTTGTCAGGCTCTGCACCGGTGTTGGGACCGACGAGCGTACAACCCCAGTTCACGTAGATCATACCGTCTGCGCCGGGATTGAATACATACTTGCCGTCGGGGAAGAACGTAAGTTCGTTGTCGTACATACCCGACTCGGCCTTCTCGTATGCACCAGCCGACCACCAGCCGCCGGGATTCTCGGCCGACTCTCCGCAGCCGAGGTGACCGGGTGCTGCTGCATCCATGATCCATACCTTACCCTCGGCCGTGCTGCCTGCGAGCATCTCCTCCTCGGTAACGACCTTGCCCATCGGAATGAACTCGTAGTACCAAGCGATACCGCCGCCGCCGTTCTCTGTCGGAGTGTCCATAACCAGCTTCAGGGTCTTCTTGATCGAAGAAGTGGCAGTCTCCATGAATCGGAAACGAGGCTCTGCATATGCCGTGGGGTTGGGAATATACGAGAGGTTGGTATTCTCGGGCAGTACGAGGTAGATCTCCTCGATACCGGCGTCGTTCCATACCTGCTCGATTGAGTAAGTGGTGGTAAATGCCTCGATCGGAGCCAAGTAGTCCTGATCGTCGTTGAGGTAGTTCTCAGGCTTGTAACCCGAATCCTTGTTGACGTAAACCATGCCGTCGGCACCCGGATCGAACGTGTAGGTCTTGTCCGAGGTGAAAGTCAGCATATCGTCGTAGAGCTGCGGCTTCTCACCGGCCTTGGCTGCATACCACTCGGTGGGATTGGCTCCCGTCTGACCGCAGCCGAAGTGTCCGTCGACGGTCGAGTTCCACTGCCAGTTCTGCGAGCTGCCGTTAGAGATGGCTTTGATGTACGGCTCAGCGTCGAACTCTTCGTGATACTGGTTGTCCATAGTGAACTCCACCATCTTCGAACCGACCGATATACCGTTGGTGTTGTAGGCTTTTAACTCTACCTGATGAGTACCCTTGTCACGAATACGCAGCGTGACACCGTTTTGAGTATAGGCATACTTCTTAGAAGTCTTGCCGTCGATCTTTTCCTCGCCGAAGATCCACATCGGGACTACTCCGCTGTTGTCGATCGAGAATGTCACGAGGTTAGTCTCCTGATCGATCTCGATTCGGGGAAGAAGATCCGACGCCTGCGGCAGCCCGTTGATATCGGGTTCGGGATAGTCCGTCGTACAACCGATCGCCAACAGAGGCAACGCCAGCGCGAAAGCTATATTTTTCCAAAATCTTTTCATATCCATCTTTGTTTAGATATATAATACACTCTGTTAGTAGTTGTTTTGTACTATGTTAGGATCCTTGTCGACCTCCGACTGAGGTATAGGCCAGTATTTCTTCGACTCAGTCCAGTCGACTTGACGATACTCGTGGTTGGCGGCGCGAAGAACAGTAGCAGCCTGTCCGCTGCGCACCAGATCCCAGTAACGCTTGCCCTCGCCGACGAACTCCTTGTGACGCTCCTCGATGATGCCTTCGCGCGAAGTGTCGGTAGCGGTGCAGTGGGCGCGGTCACGTACCTGTGCAAGGTAAGACGAACCATCCTCTCCGCACAACAGAGAAAGCTCGGCTGCGTTGAGCAGAGTCTCGGCGTAGCGATATACACGCACGTTGTTGCCGTGGTTCATGTTGGGATCGCCCAAATAGCCGTGGTTGCCGTTGACGCGGGCGATGTACTTCAACAGGAAGTAGCCCGTATCCTGCCAGCGCGGAGAGCGCGTAGCACCGGTCTCGTCGGCGAACTTGTCCCAGTTGAGAATACCGCCGTCGCGACGGATATCGCCCTCTTCATACATGTCGTAGGCCGATTTTGCCACGGTACCGAAGCCCCAGCCGTCAGAGAAGGTCGTAGAGCAGCCGGCTATACCGATCAATACGGGGTAAACCGTACCGCCCGTTGCAATGGGAGCGTCCCATGAGCGTACACCGCCCTCCGATATGTAGTTGATCTCCCATATCGACTCGGTGCCCCACTCGCCGCCTTCAAGCCAGATGCTTGCGAAATCGTTGACTAAACTGTACTGTGCAGAGTTGATGATCTCCTCCATGTAATCCAAAGCGGTTGCATAGCGGGTGTCATCGTTCTGATACATTACCACCTCGGCGTAGAGCATGTAGGCCATGGCCAGAGATACGCGTCCCTCTTCGCCGGCAGCCACCTTCATCGGCAGGGCGTTGAGGTCGATAGCCTCTTGTATGCGCGTTACGATATTCTCGTATACTTCGTCATGACCGAGCTGTGCGGTGAAATAGGGCGATTCGAGGTTCTGATCGTAGTAGGGTATGTTACCCCAGAACTTCCACAGAATAGTGTAGTAGTAGGCCTTCAATATGGTTGCCTCGGCCTTGAAACGAGCTTTTTTCTCGTCGCTCATGCCCGGCACGCCGTCGACATGTTCCAAAACCACGCATGCGCGGTTGATACCTGAGTAGGCAATTGTCCATATCGTGTTGCAGCAATCGGTAGAGGTTGCCGTGTAGTAGTGGGTTTTGACCAGAACAGGCTGGTCACCCTCGTTCGAACCGCCGCAGTAGATGTCGTCGGCCATGATGTCCGATACGAGGTTGAGGTTGTCGTACTGATAGAAATAGTCGAACCATTGGAGCGGATCGTAAGCGGCCATCAAGCCCTCATACATGCGATCCTCATTGATAAAATATTCGTCGAGCGGCTCCGAAGAGTTGTGTCTTACGGTAACGAAATCCTTACCGCATGACGAAAACAGCATGACTGCAATCGAGCTGAGTGCTATAATTGTTTTTTTCATAATCATCATTCGGTTTTAAGATTAGAAAGTGAGGTTTACACCAACTGAGTATGTACGTGATTGCGGATATACACCACGGTCTACACCCACCTCGGTGCCGTAGCCTGAGTTGCTGCCCGTAACCTCGGGATCGCAACCCGTGTAGTTGGTCAGTGTGAAGAGGTTCTCGGCCTGTACATATACTCTCAGGCGCGAAATGCCGACTTTCTTCGTCCACTGCTGAGGCAGAGTGTAACCAAGCTGTATGTTGCGTGCTCGCAGGAACGAACCGTCTTCGAGCCACAGATCCGATACGCGGTAGTTCTCGTTGGCCGAATCGAACGTGAAGCGGGGATGACTGTTGGTCGAACCCTCGCCCGTCCAGCGGTTGAGAATCGTCTTGGGGAGGTTGATGTAGTAGAGGTCGGTACGGCGTGTTACGTTGAACACTTTGCAGTTGCCGGCCTGACCCTGCAACAGGATGTTGAGGTCGATGCCCTTCCACTCGAAGCCGAGGTTGAGTCCGAACGTCCAGTCGGGAATACCCTTGCCGATCATCGTGCGGTCGTCGTCGTTGATAACACCGCTGTTGTCGGTATCGACGAAGCGCACGTCACCGGGCTGTGCATTGGGCTGCAACAGCTCGCCGTTGGCGTTAACGTGTGCGTTGACCTCGTCCATGTTCTGGAAGATGCCGTCGCTCTGGTAGCCGTAGAAGTAGGGGAACGGCAGGCCTACCACGCCGCGCGTCAACTGTCCGATCTTGTGGCTCGAACCGTAAAGCGAGGTGGCGTCGTCACCCAAATACGTCAGTTCATTCTTGTTGTAGGTGGCGTTTGCCGATACGTGCCACTTGAAGTCACGTGCCGAGTCGCGATAACCCAACTCCATCTCGATACCGTAGTTCTTCATGTCGCCGAGGTTGCCGGTAGGAGCCGAGTCGCCGGCATATCCCGGAACGGGCATCGACAGAAGCATACCCTTGGTCTTCTTGTCATAGTAGTCGATGGTGAAGGTGATGCGGTTGTTGAGGAACGCCAGATCGAGACCTACGTCCACCTGACGCGACTCCTCCCATTTTACATCGGGATTGGCCAAACCTGAAGGCTTGGTACCTATCATGACCGATTCGCTGCCGTTGGCGCCCGAACCGAGTACGTAGTTGTTGCCCGAGTTCATGTATACGGCGTATGTGAAGTTACCGATGGCGTCGTTACCGTTGATACCCCACGATGCACGCAGCTTCATTACCGACAGCCAGTCGAGATTCTGCATGAACGACTCGTTCTTGATGTTCCATGCTGCGCTGACCGACGGGAAGTTACCCCATTTGTTGTTGTCGCCGAAGCGGCTCGAACCGTCGCGGCGTATGGTAGCCTCGATCATGTAGCGCTCGTCGAAGTTGTAAGATACACGGGCGAAGTATGATGCCAGACGATAGGGTATCGAGTTCCAGCTGCCCCAGCCGTTGCGGTCGCCTTCCGACTGCTGACCCAGAGTGTTGTTTACCGAGATCTTCCAGCTGTCGTAGGGGTACATCAGACCCTTGCCCGATCCGCCTACGTTCATCGACGATTGCGACAGAGCCGACTGACCGATCATCGCGCTGATAGTGTGTCGGCCGAAGGTCTTCTCGTAAGAGAGGACGTTCTCGACCTGCCACAGCAGCGAGCGGTTCATCGACTGCCATGCCGAAGTGGCATAGTTGGGCTTCTCGATGATAGTCTCGTTGCCATCTTTGTCGTATGTGATATTCTCGGTAACGGTGTCGTAAGAGAAGTTCTTCGACGAGAGGAAATACTGCTGCGAGTGACCGTAGCTGCCCCAGAATGCGAGGTCGATACCTACCGACGAACGGAATTTCAGGCCGTCGACGATCTGCAACTCGCCCACGAAGTTGGCAACGAACTTGTCGGTGTGATACTTCTCACCGGGCAGCTCCAACGATGCCAGCGGGTTGGTCTGCTCGTTGTAGACAGCACCGTCGGCTATGGTGTAGGGACGACCGTTCTTGTCGCGAACGATGTGTGCAAAGCCTTCGGGATAGAGGGTCTTGTACGACTCCTCGGTCTCGGCATCTGCGAAGATGGGCAGCAGCGGCGACATGCCGATTGCCGAACCCAGCGGAGAACCGTACTCCGAGTTGGTCGATACGCCCATTGACAATATACGCGCGTAAGAGGCCGAAGTCTGCACGGTCAGTTTGTTGAGCCAGTCGCGCTCTTTCGACTTGTCGAATATCGTCACACCGACGTTGGCGCGAACCGTTATACGCTGATATTTCGAACGGTCGAAGTTACCGCCGATAGTACCCTCGCGTGTGAGGTAGCCGGCCGACAGTGAGTAGTTGACATTGTCGTTGGCGCCGCTGATCGTGAGGTCGTGCTTCATGACGGGAGCGTTGTCGTTGAAGATTGCGCTTACCCAGTCGGTACCCTCGCCGAACTCGTAGGGATTGTCGTAGATGGGACGGCTGCCCTGATTGAGGTAGCCCTCGTTCATCATGATTGCATACTCGGTGGCGTTAAGCACCTGAGGCTTGCGCCACGGATTCTGCCAGCCGTAAGAGAAGTCGTAGTTGATGCGTGCCGCACCCTTCTCGCCGCGCTTTGTCGTGACGAGGATGACGCCATTGGCACCACGTGCACCGTAAACGGCACCCGATGCGGCATCCTTCAACACCTCGATACGCTCGATGTCGTTGGGGTTGAGGTAGTCGATACCGCCCGAAATGGCAAGTCCGTCGACGATGTACAACGGGTCGGAACCGTGGATCGAACCCACACCGCGGATACGCACCTGCGAGCTTGCATCGGGAGCACCCGAACTCTGCGTTACGGTGACACCCGAGGTCATACCTTGCAACAGGTTGTCGATACGTGTGTTCGACTGCGATTTAAGGTTCTCGGCCGTGATACTCGAAATAGATGCCGAGACGACGCTCTTCTTCTGTGTTCCGTAACCCACTACGACGATCTCGTCGATGTTCTGGGTATCCTCGGCAAGTACAACGTCGTAAACAGTCTTCCCTCCCCCTACGGTGACGCGCTGCGTCTGATAACCGAGGAACGAGACTACGAGCGTTGCGTTCTCCTGCGGGACATTGATGGCGAATGAACCGTCGATGTTGCTCGAAACGCCGATCGAGGTACCCTCAACCGAAACAGCGGCTCCGATGATCGGAACGCCTGCCGCGTCCTTGACGGTACCTGTCACTTGTCGGGTTTGTGCGTAAGCACTGCCCGCCATCGCCATAATCGCGAGGATCATAACGATTTTGAATGTCAAGTTTTTCATAGGCTTTTGTTAAATGATTAATGTTTAGGTAAAAAATTTGTGTCGATTTTCCGTGCTCGTTTAAGCGGTCGTTTTGTAATGTTTTATTCTGCCGAACTCCTGTTATTAATATTTTACGATTTTGGTACTCCAAAATTAATTAATTAAAAGGTATCGAGCAATAGATTTGTAACACGCTTTTGTGCGAATATAAACTTTTTGTATGTTAAATTATTGATAATAAGCTATGATAAATCGATTGCAGGACTGAAAAAGTGGATACGCGCTGCGAGGGTTTGTTCGATCGGCGAAAACGCTTCGCCGAAAAGTGGATTTAAAAATTTTAATAAATGCTTAATATATTGATAATCAATATG
>CAZEXJ010000145.1:0-4442 GCA_964516585.1 uncultured Alistipes sp. | reverse complement strand
ATTCCGAAATATAGAGTCTTTTTCATATCATATACAGGATTGGGGTTAGAAACTCAGATTCAGACCCATCGATACGGTCTTCAAATTGGGATATTCGTAGAGGTTCGTGCGGGTCGTGGTGATCTCGGGATCCCAGAGGTCGAAATCGGAGATCGTCCAGAGGTTCTGGCCGCTGATGTAGACCTGCAATCCCTCGATGCGCAGCGGGCGGAGCAGCCGTTTGGGGAAATCATACGTCAACTGGATGTTCTTCATGCGCAGGTAGGAGGCGTTGCGCATCCACTTGGTCGACGCAATGAAGTTCTCGGGGGCATCGGTATAGGTGGTCAGCAGCGGGAGCTTCGCATTGGGGTTGCTCTCGGTCCAGGATTCGGTGGCCCACTCCCGGGTGACGCCCGCGCCGTTGTTGAACGGTACGGCGAGGTTGGCCGTCGGATAGGTGTAGACGTCGCCGACGCCCTGGAACTGTGCTTCGAGCGAAATACCTTTCCAGCCCACGCGCAGCCCGAACGAATAGTTCCACTCGGGGATCGTGTTGCCGACGATGATTTTGTCCTTGTCGTCGATCACATCGTCCTCGAAGTTGTTCTTGTATTTCAGGTAGCCGGGGCGCAGTTTCGTGCGGTCGCCGTAGACCACCTGAGCGTTGTCGATCTCCTCCTGCGTGAGGTAGTAGCCGTCGGCTTCATAGAGGTAGAACGAACGGATCGGATACCCCTCCTTGGTAATCAGCGTGTTGTTATTGGCCAGAATCTGCCCGCCGTCGAGCGATACTACCTTGTTGCGCACGAAGCCCACCGAGACGTTCACCCCGTAGGAGAAGTCCTTGATGCGGTCGCGCCAACTGCCCGAGAGCTCGAAGCCCTTGTTGACCACCGTTCCCACGTTGCTCTTCGGGCCGGACAGGCCACCGACGTGCGAGGGGATCGAACGGGTCATGATGATGTCGAAGGTCTTCTTGTGGAAGAAGTCAGCTTCGAAGATCAGCCGGTTTTTGAAGGCCGCCAGTTCGAGGCCCGCATTGTACGAACGGGTCTTCTCCCAGCCCAGCATACGGTCGGTGAGCCGCCCGACGGCATATCCTGCCGCAGGAGTTCCGCCGAACGTATAGTTCTGGCTCAGGGCGTTATAGGTCATCTGGTAGCTGTAAGGACTCACCGATTCGCTGCCCATGACGCCGTAGGAGAGGCGCAGTTTCAGCAGGTCGATCTGCTCGACCTGGAAGAAGGGCTCGTGACTCAGGTTCCAGGCCACCATCACCGACGGGAACAGGAACCAGCGGTTGTCGCGCGAGAGGTTGCTCGAACCGTCGTAGCGCAGCGTGGCTTCAAGCATGTAGCGATCGTCGTAGGTGTAGGCGGCACGTCCGTAGAAGGAGATCATGCGTTTTTTCCACGAGCTGCCCGTGGCCTGGGCGTTGGTCTGATTGGTCAGCGCCTCGAACTCGGTCAGCGTATTGTCGTTGAAACCGTGGTTGTAGGCCTGGAAGTTGCGGCTGTCGTTGTGCTGCCAGTCCTGACCGACCATCACGTGAACGTTGTGGCGTCCGTAGTCGTTCTCCCAGACCAGACGGTGCGAGACCGTGTACTGTCCCGCAACAGAATCCCAGTCCTTGACGCGCGGAGCACTGCCGTTGAAGTTCTTCACGTCACCCGTCTTCGGATTGACGGTGTACATCTGGGGTATGAAGTTCTTGCTGTAATGGTCGATTTTGCGGAAACCGGCCGTGGCGTAGTATTTCAGGTGCGGCGCCAGACGCAGATCGATGCTCAGGGTCGCCAGCAGCTCCTGGTAGTTGCGGTAAATGAAGCCTTGCTCGACCTCCATGCGGGGATTTTCGATGTTGTTGCGGCCCGGAGTAAAGAGCCATGTCGAACCGTAGATCCCGTTGCGGTGGTAGTCCGAGAAGATCGGCAGACCGCGCATAATCGTGTTCAGCGCAGTCCCCGAGGTGTATCCCACCTCGTTGAATGTGCGGAGGTTGCCCTGGAAAGTACCGCTGACGTTCAGGGCGTCGCTGACCCGGGCGTTGAGTTTCAGGTCGAAGGAGTAGCGCTGGGCGTTGTCGTTGGCGATGAAGACGCCCTTCTGGTCGGTGTATCCGAATCCCATCGAGTAGGTGATGGCGTCCGTGCCGCCCGAGAGGCGTATGCTGTGCTGCTGGACGTAGCCGTCATCGAGGCAGATGTCGAACCAGTCCGAGGCGGGATAGACCGTCGGGTCTACCTTCATGCCCTCCATGTATTCGAGAATCTGACTGTTGGAATAGGAGACTGCCCCCGGGCTTACGCCGGAGTTAATCTCGGCGAGGTTGCGCAGGCGCATGTAGAGAATCGGATCGGTCACTACGTCCGGCAGATAGGTGGCGCGCTGCACGCCGTATTTGCCGCTGTACTCCACCCGCGGGCGGCCCTTCGATCCCTTCTTCGAGGTGACCAAAATAACACCGTTGGCAGCTTTCAGACCGTAGATGGCCGCCGAAACATCCTTCAACACCGAGATCGACTCGATCGTCGAGGGGTCGATCTCCCCGAAGTCATACTCCACGCCGTCCAACAGCACGAGCGGTGCTCCGCCGGTCGAGTTCAACGAGTTGACACCGCGGATCGAAATCGAAGCCTTGTCATAACCGGGCTGTGCGCCGCCCTGGTTGACCCAGATGCCGGGCGTGTTGTAGAGCATCTGCGTCGAGTTGGTGATGGGCTGGTGCTCCTTGCTTTTGACATCCACCGTGGCGACCGAGCCGGTCAGCGAGAGCTTCTTGACGGTGCGGTAGCCCACGACAACCAGCTCCTCAAGCGCCGTAGCCTCCTCCTGGAGCGTTACGTTGAGGATGGTGCGCCCCGCGAGCTGCTCCACAACCTGCTTATATCCCAGATAGCTGAACGTAATTTGTGCTTCGGGCTTGACCTCCATAGCGTACGAACCGTCGGCAGCGGTTGCCGTACCTTTATTGGTGTTGTCGACGACCGTGACGCCGACCAGCGGATTGCCGTCCTGATCCCGCACCACACCGGTCAGACGATAGCGTTCCGGTTTGACTGGTTGCGGCTCTTTCGCCTCCGCGGCAGTCATGGTCAGCACGATGCGGTTCGCGCTCAATTGTGTGTAGCTGACGCCTGTTCCGGTGAAGATCCGGTCCAGCACCTGATTGAGCGTACCGGAAATTTTTCCGGTGGCTCGGGTGCGAATCTTCAGTAGCCCGAGGTCGTAGGAGAACTCGATTCCCGTTTGACGGGAGATCTCGGGTAGCAGGTTTCCAAGTTCCTGCTTGTCAGGGTGAAGGGTAATCTGCCTGTCTTGGGCGGGAAGCTGGCGGACGGATACCGCGAGCAGCAGGAGCAGTGCCGCCAAAGTGCGTAGATGCAGCTTCGACAGAGACAAAAACCTCCCCCTTCGTCCATTTGCATGGACGACATTCGAATAAATACTCATCGCATTTGAGTTTGGAGTGTGAAAAATGGATTGAAATGGACCGGAGCGGGTTGCTGCCGGAAATGGGTCTGGTGTAGAGCTTTTTTTCATAAACGATAATTTGGTTATGGATAATAGCCGATCGGTTTTCGTTTTTTCAGGATGATCCGTTCCCCCTGGATCGTATATTCGACGGGTGAAATGAGGTTGAGGATTTCGAGCATCTGCTCAAGTGTCTCGTCGTCATTGATTACCAGACGGTAGGCGGTATTTTCGAAGGCTGCGGGATCGTAGACGATCGATACGCCGTGCCGCTCCTCGATAAGCTGTACAATTTCTGCAAAGGAGATCCTGTCGTAGACCTTGTGGTTGAATCGCCAGGAGGTGTATTTTCCGGTCTGCACCTGCTCCAAAGAGAGCAGTCGGCCGGAAGCACCGTCCACCACAGCGCGCTGGCCCGGAAGCATCGTAGCAAGCTCCCGTCCGGAGGTTGTTTCAAGGGCGATGCGCCCCCGTTCGAGAATCGTCACGGTCGTATCTCCCGTAATGACGTCGAAGGATGTTCCCAGCACCCGAATGTGAAGATCCGGAGTTTGCACGACGAACGGGCGGATTGAGTCGGATACCACGTCGAAGAAGGCTTCGCCCCGAAGCCGGACGTTCCGCTGCCTCAGGAAATTCTCCCTAAAGGAGAGCTCCGCCCCGTGTCGGAGAAAGACCTTTGTCCCGTCGTTGAGCGTAAAACGCACCACTTCGTCGGTGGCCGTATTGGTCACCGTATGCCATTCGAACCGCTCGGAGTAGAGTTCGACACCTATAATAAATAACCCGACGGCCAGCAGTGCGGCAACGGACGATGCGGCGTATGCCCACCGACGGAGACGGTCTACGCGCCGGCGTTGTGCAATCTCGGTGTGGAATCGCCGCAGTGCCCCCTCAACCACCAGACGTCCGGAGTGGCGGTGTACCTCCTTCAGGGCGCATAATTGTTTCAGTCGCAGGTATTCGGCGCGGTTTTCGTCGCTTCG
>CAZEXJ010000144.1:0-1965 GCA_964516585.1 uncultured Alistipes sp. | reverse complement strand
GACATTTTCGACTGCTTGTTGTAGAACTGCGCCGTCCAGCTGGCCGAGAAATCGACATGAACGCCGCCCTCGCCCTTTTTGCCCTGTTTGGTCGTGATGATAATCACGCCGTTAGCAGCCCGCGAACCGTAGATGGAGGCGGAGGCCGCATCCTTCAACACCTGCATACTCTCAATGTCGTTCATGTTGAGGGTATTCAGCGACGTTGTCGTGGGGACGCCGTCGATCACATAGAGCGGGTCCTGCGAAGCGTTGAAGGAACCCATACCGCGGATACGCACGGTTCCCGTTCCGACGGGCGAACCGTCGGTGGTAATGGTCATACCGGCGACCTTGCCCTGCAGGGCGCGCATCGGGTCGGTCGAGGCCGAGGTCGTGAGGTCTTTGGTGTTCACGACCGATACCGAACCCGTAAGGTCGGCTTTGCGCTGTACGGAGTAACCGACCACCACCACCTCATCGAGTTGCGAGGCCTCCTCTTCTAAATAGAGGGTCAGTTCTTCGGACGTGGCATCGATCGTCAGGGGCTTGTACCCTATATAAGAGAAAGAGACGGTGGTGTTGGCCGGAACATCGAGGATGAATTTACCGTCGATGTCGGTAGCGACACCGGTGCCATCGGCATCGGAAATTACAGCGACGCCGATCAGGGGCTGATTGTCGGCTTTCGACAGCACCGTACCATGCACGGAGATCGTTTGTGCAGATACGGAGACCGCCGTCAACAGTGCCAATACGAGTGAAGTTAGCAGATGTTTGGTCATATGAAAAAGTATTTAAGGTTTTCTTTCGTTCGATGGAACAGCTGCCTCCGGTGGGGCTTTTCGCATAACAAAGTTAAACAGCGTATAAAAGGAAAATATATAACGGATGTTTCAAAAGATGTTAAAATCTGCACGACGAAACGCCGGTTGCAGGATATGTAACCACGTCGCCACTCCGGAAACCGAGCCTCAACGCAGAAGAGCGCAATGCCCGGTTGGTTAGAAACGGGTCCTGAAGAGAGCGGCGCACGAGGGGGGAATGCGCTGGTCAGACCGGCCGAACAGATGCGAACGAGGCCTTATATATCGGTGATACATAAGGCCTCGTTCGTTCGAGCACCGTCTTATACGGAACGGCTCCGCTTAATAATACCCTCGGATATCAATAACGGGCATTTTGAGGATCGAACTCCGTCCAACCCGCCAGCCACGAATCGTTCTCGGAGAATGCCCCGACATAAGTTACCCGGTCGAATCCCGATGCCACTTTCGCATCGCTGAATGCGGCCGCTCCGAGCAGCGGGCTGCCTGCCGCAGGACGCGGATCGAACCCGTTCTGCAACGAATTGGGCTGGCGAAGTTTCAAATCGGCGATGGCGTCATAATAACGGTTGCCGAGTTCCGTCTTGTTGAAATAGGCCGCAGAGAACGCACCGAGGTTTTGGCCGAATTTCTTGTTGGCGTCGCTGGCGAGCTGCGTCATGGCGGCGAAGACGATGTTGGAGATTTTCAGATCGCCGTTCGCGGCGGCACCCTGCGTATCGGAACCTTTGTCGTTCTCGATGATCAATCCCACCGGATAACCCATCGCCACGGAGTTGAAGCACGAGAGGTTCGAATTGCGGCGAACCTGCATGGCCGACTGGAACTGACCGAGTTTCGATCCGTTGTTGGGATTCCAGGCGCCGCCGTCGATATAGGCGGTCGTATTGGCGAATGCGGCGTCCTGACCGATCGGGCCGATGAACGTAACATTGGAGAAAACGCACGAAGTAACGGGCGCTTCGGACGAACCGTCGGCATTGTTGTCGCTCTCGAAGCCGTTCGAAACCGACTGGTCGGCTAAACGGGGATTGCGGACGCTGAGGCAGAACTGCACCTTGCCCGAGAAGCCGTTGTCGGTGTCGAAGTCGTCGTCCCAGCCATGATAGGCGACGAGGTGGCTGCAATCGACCGTACCGCCGAACCACTCGTAACTGTC
>CAZEXJ010000143.1:0-2081 GCA_964516585.1 uncultured Alistipes sp. | reverse complement strand
ACATTCTCCGCTTGGTTTGCCGCCATTCCGGCATCGTTGCGCGACGGACAGTTGTGCGTATGCGTCAAGACCGACCGTGGGCGATACGAGAAGATGATCGATATGGGCGGCCGCGATTTCGTGTTGGAGCAGAACCGTATTCTCTCCTTCACGGTCGACATGAGCGGCACACGCCTCTCGGAATACCCCGTATGGCATCGCATATCGACGCCGGAGATGATCTCCGACAGGACGCACATCATCGTCTGCGACGGGTTCTATTGTCCCAACAGCTCTCTGACCTTCGAAGGTCACCCGCTGGCTTTGCCGCTTGCCGATGCCGGCCTTGCGATCGACGGCAACAGTCTCTGCGGCGCTGTCGACGATTCGATGAAGTGGGACTTTTCCGCCACCGGCACGGGCGAGATCATCATACGCAAATACGCAGACGGCAACACATATCTCTATGCATCCCAAGCCAACAACGGCATATATGTCGGCAGCAATGCCACCCGTAGCTGGCTATTCTCGATCGAGGGCGGCGCCATGCGCGCCGTCTGCAACACGCGCTACCTCGGCATCTCCGCTGACGGCTGGCGGTCGTACAGCTCCTACAACCACTCCAAATACCTATCGAGCGTAATCGAACTCTACGGCCTGTATGTGGAGTAGAGCATTATTTTTCGAAGATTATAAAGGCGATATTTTTTTGTATTTTAAATCTTAAATAACCATCTTTGTAATATGTTGCATATTGCAGGCAACATAATATGAATGGCATTTAGGCTATTGCGTTCACGGTAAAACGACCAAATCTACTACGAACATGCAATAGGCACACTGAATGCTCACGCTTGCGCGTGGGTTGTGCTTATGTTCGTATGGGTGCTTGGTCGTACCTTCCGTGAGTAAGCTATACCCACGTTTCTTCTTTGCGAATCAAACGGCTGCCATAAATAATTGACAAAAAGCGGATACACTATGTTCAACTAAAAATTAAATGTTATGAAGAAAATCGCAATGTTTATGGTCGCGGCCGTGATGATGATCGGCGCAGCCAATGCCAAGATCCCGGTCAAGTATCACGGAGAGGTCGATTTGGGCTACTCGTTAGGCGTGGGCACATTTGCCACGGGCAGGGTCGACATACACACCGTTCAAGGTGTACAAATTGGACAATATTTCTCTACGGGTATAGGCATCGGAGTAGACATTTATCATGAGTTCCCCGATGTAATGGTGCCGATCTATCTCAATCTTAAAGGTTATCTGCCAGTATCGGAGATTGTAAAGCCGTATCTGTCGATCGACATAGGTGCAGGTATTGGAGCTTCGGGAGATCTCAGCGGACTGTCAGGTGTGACATATACGATTGCCGCAGGTGTCAAAGTAAAGCGGTATAAGGTACAGCTGGGATATAATGTACAACGCATATCGGAATCGGGGATAGGGTTCAATATGAATGCTGTACAGATCAAACTCGGCGTGATGTTCTGAGTCGTGAATTATTTACCGTGCTGCCAACCTCGCATTGTAGCGGTCGCCGGGAGGATTATAAGTCGCAGCAAATGTTTATGAGTCGTACTGATATAATTATATGCCGACAATGCGGGCACGCCACAATGACGTGCCCGCTGATTTGTTTAGAGGTATATGGATATAGGCAGTTATGCAACTGAAGCAGGTGCCGCCGAATATCATTTCGACGATCCGCAGGCGGACTCCTCAGAATGACATATCGGTGGTAATAGTCGTCCCCAACCAGATTCTCACGTCGCGTTCTTCGAACGCTCCTCAGAATGACAAGTCGCAGCGCCTCGCCCTATCGCTCCGCGGCGGAATCGTTCTCAACCTGCGAGTCACTCCTGTCCTCGGTCGGCGATTCACTCTTGTTTTCGGCCGGCGGAACACCCCTGTTCTCGGCCTGCGAGTCACACTTGTTCTCGTCTTGCGAGTCACTCTTGTCCTCGGTTTTCGAATCACTCCTGCCCTCGGCCGGCGATTCACCCCTGTTCTCGGCTTTCGATTCACCCCTGTTCTCGGCTTTCGAGTCACTCTTGTTCTCGGCTTGCGAATCACTCATGTCCTCCGCCTGCAAGTCA
>CAZEXJ010000142.1:0-9611 GCA_964516585.1 uncultured Alistipes sp. | reverse complement strand
AGGAGAAGGTCATGGAGCTGATGGACTCTGTCGACAACTACATTCAGATTCCTCCTCGTGACAACGAGAAGCCTTTCCTGATGCCTGTCGAGGACGTATTCTCGATCACGGGTCGTGGTACGGTGCTTACCGGCCGTATCGAGACCGGTGTCATCAAGGTTGGTGATCCCGTTGAGATCGTAGGTCTCGAAGAGAAGACTCTGACTTCGACCTGCACGGGCGTGGAGATGTTCCGCAAGCTGCTCGACGAGGGTGAGGCCGGCGATAACGTAGGTCTGCTGATGCGTGGTATCGACAAGAAGGAGGTTAAGCGCGGTATGGTAGTTGCCAAGCCGGGTTCGATCACTCCCCACACGAAGTTCTCGGCTGAGGTCTATATCCTGAAGAAGGAGGAGGGCGGCCGTCACACTCCGTTCCACAACAAGTATCGTCCTCAGTTCTATCTGCGTACAATGGACGTAACCGGTGAGGTTGCACTTCCCGAGGGCGTAGATATGGTTATGCCGGGCGACCACGTAACAATCACCGTTACGCTGATCTATCCCGTCGCACTGAACGAGGGTCTCCGTTTCGCAATCCGCGAGGGTGGCCGTACGGTAGGTGCAGGCCAAGTATTGAAGGTCGTCGAGTAATTTCGATAAATCCCGAGGCGGGTTCGAAAGCCCGCCTCTTTATAGGAGCATAGTTCAAGGGTAGAATAGCGGTCTCCAAAACCGTTGATGGGAGTTCGAATCTCTCTGCTCCTGCTTGAATTAGAACAGAAGGATTATGTTTAAGTACATTAAAAATTCATACAACGAGCTGGTCAACAAAGTGACATGGCCGACTTTCGCGCAGTTGCAGAACTCGACGATCGTGGTTATGGTCGCTTCGGTGATCTTTGCTTTGATTGTACTGGCTATGGATATCACTTTCGAGGGTATCATGAAAGGCATCTATAATCTGTTGGGTTAGTGTTGAAACAGTGTTGAGTGATGAGTGAGATTAAGAAAGAATGGTATGTAGTTCGGGCCATAGGTGGCAAGGAGAAGAAGGTTAAGGAGTATATCGAGACCGAGGTTCGTCATAGCCATTTGGAGGATTATATCTCGCAAGTACTTATCCCGACCGAAAAGGTCTATACGATCCGTAATGGAAAGAAAGTATCTAAGGATAGGGTTTCGTATCCGGGCTATGTCCTGATCGAGGCCGCATTCGTAGGTCAGATACCGATTATCATTCGCAATATACCAAATGTGCTCGGCTTCTTGGGCGACACCAAGGAAGACAGCCGCAAGATGAATCCGACGCCTCTTCGTCCACAGGAGGTAAGCCGTATTCTCGGGCGTGTCGATGAGTTGAGCCAGATGGACGAGGAGAACGAGGTTCCGTTCTTCGTCGGCGAGACCGTCAAGGTTACGGACGGTCCATTCTCAAGCTTCCAAGGTACCATTGAGAGTGTCGACGACGAGCATCGCAAACTCACCGTGTCTGTGAAGATATTCGGCCGCAAGACTCCTATGGAGTTGAGCTTCACACAAGTAGAAAAAGAATAATTAACCAAGGAAAATTATGGCAAAAGAGGTTGCTGCATTTATTAAATTGCAGATCAAAGGTGGTGCTGCCAATCCTTCACCTCCGGTAGGTCCGGCATTGGGTTCCAAGGGAGTCAACATTATGGACTTCTGCAAGCAGTTCAATGCGCGTACACAGGACAAGGCGGGAAAGGTTCTTCCGGTCATCATCACTGTTTACAGTGATAAGTCGTTCGACTTTGTTGTTAAACAGCCACCGGTAGCCATACAGCTCAAGGAAGCAGCCAAGATCAAAAGCGGTTCGGCACAGCCCAACCGTTCCAAGGTCGGCTCGGTAACATGGGATCAGATCAAGGAGATCGCTGAGGGCAAAATGCCCGATATGAACTGCTTTACAGTTGAAGCTGCTATGCGTATGATCGCTGGTACTGCGCGCAGTATGGGTATCAACGTAGTTGGTGAATTTCCTAACATGTAACGAGAATTACAAGAATGAGTAAGTTGACAAAAAATCAAAAGATTGCCTACGCGAAAGTCGAGCCTAACAAGGTTTACAAGCTTTCTGAGGCCGCCGCTCTTCTAAAGGAAATTACCTTTACGAAATTCGATGCCTCTGTGGATATCGACGTACGTTTGGGCGTCGATCCGCGTAAGGCGAATCAGATGGTGCGCGGCGTTGTGACGCTTCCCCACGGTACGGGCAAAACCGTGCGCGTATTGGTGCTGTGTACTCCCGAGAAGGAGGCTGAGGCCAAAGCTGCCGGCGCCGATTTCGTAGGCTTGGACGAGTATGTAGAGAAGATCAAGGGCGGCTGGACCGACGTTGATGTGATCATCACTACTCCCAACGTCATGGGCAAGGTGGGTGCGCTGGGTCGTATCCTCGGCCCTCGCGGCTTGATGCCTAACCCCAAGACCGGTACCGTTACGATGGACATAGCCAAGGCTGTGACCGAGGTAAAGGCCGGTAAAATCGACTTCAAGGTCGACAAGTACGGTATCATCCACACATCTGTCGGTAAGATATCATTCTCTCCCGAGCAGATCTCGGACAATGCCAAGGAGGTATTGGGAATGATCATTAAACTCAAACCTTCGGCAGCCAAGGGTGCATATGTAAAGAGTATCTATCTCTCGACGACGATGAGTCCCGGTTTGCAGGTAGATGCCAAATCAGTAGAAACGAAATAAGGGAGAATAAAAGATGACTAAGCAAGAAAAGTTGGCCGTGATTGACGGTCTTACCGAACAGCTCAACCAATACCCTCATTTCTATCTCGCCGATATCGAGGCGCTTAACGCAGAGCAGACTGCTGCGTTGCGTCGCAAATGTTTCGAGAGCGACATCAAGTTGGTAGTCGTAAAGAATACCCTCTTGAACAAGGCTCTTGAAAATGTGGATAAGGCTGATGCTGAATTGGTGCATGTACTCAAAGGCTCGACTTCGATCATGTTCACTCAGACGGGCAAGGCTCCTGCGCAGCTCATCAAGGAGTTCCGCAAGACGGCCGACAAACCTGTTCTGAAAGCAGCCGTTGTCGAGGGTTGCCTCTATATTGGCGACAATCAACTTGACACGCTTTGCAATATCAAGAGCCGTGAAGAGCTTATCGGCGATATCGTCGCTCTGCTCCAATCGCCTGCGAAGAATGTCATTTCTGCTCTGCAGTCGAATGCAGGTCAGAAGATTGCGGGACTTGTCAAGAGTCTCGAAGAGAGAAATAATTAAAAGCAAACAAAACAAAAAATTTAATAAAATTACACAACTATGGCAGATGTAAAGAAATTAGCTGAAGAATTGGTAAATTTGACAGTTAAGGAAGTTAACGAATTGGCTACTATCCTCAAGGAGGAGTATGGTATCGAGCCTGCTGCTGCAGCTGTTGCAGTTGCAGCTCCCGCTGCTGGTGCAGGTGAGGCTGCTGCTGCCGAGAAATCTACTTTCGACGTGATCCTGAAGACCGCCGGTCAGGCAAAGCTCCAAGTGATCAAGGTCGTTAAGGAGGTTGCCGGTCTTTCGCTGGGCGATGCCAAGGCATTGGTCGACGCTGCCCCCAAGGCTGTTAAGGAGGGTATCTCTAAGGAAGAGGCCGAGTCGATCAAGGGTCAGCTCGAAGAGGCTGGTGCAGAAGTTGAGCTTAAGTAGTCCTGCGACTGTTAAGTTTCAGACAACTCAGGTATAGGGCTTACGGTGAGTAAGCTCTATGCCTTTTGTGGTCTAATATTCGGGAGTGCCGTGTTGAGCTGTGCCCGAATGTTGGAATATAGGATGCTCTCCAAGCGTAATGTGTTTACGCCGAGGGCATTAGCGGGATAGAGTAATACCCGTTTTCAGAGACTGCGAGTCTTGCGAGTATTTTGCTTCAACTAAATTTTGGATTAAGAATGTCCACAAAAACACAACAACAACGCATAAGCTTTTCGACAGTAAAGAACAGAGTCCCCTATCCTGACCTGCTCGAAATTCAGCTTAAATCATTCCGGGATTTCTTCCAGCTCGACACCACGGCCGAAAATCGTAAAAACGAGGGGCTTTACAGAGTGTTCAACGAGAATTTCCCGATCACAGATACCAGAAACAACTTCGTTCTGGAATTTATCGACTACTATATCGACCAACCTCGCTACACCATTGAAGAGTGCTTGGAGCGCGGTCTGACATATAGCGTTCCCCTTAAAGCAAAACTGAAACTCTACTGCACCGATACCGAACACGAAGATTTCGACGAAGTCGTTCAAGACGTATATTTCGGCCTTATACCCTATATGACCGAGCGCGGTACGTTCATCTTCAACGGTGCCGAGCGCGTTGTGGTATCGCAGCTGCATCGCTCGCCGGGCGTATTCTTCGGCCAGAGCATGCACACCAACGGCACGAAGCTCTATTCGGCGCGTATTATCCCGTTCAAGGGTTCGTGGATAGAGTTCGCAACGGACATCAACAACGTCATGTATGCCTACATCGACCGTAAAAAGAAGCTGCCCGTGACGACTCTGCTCCGAGCCATAGGTTATGAGACCGACCAGCAGATATTGGAGATCTTCAATCTGGCCGACGAGATTAAAGTCACCAAGGCCAACCTCAAAAAGGCGGTAGGCCGCAAATTGGCGGCGCGTGTGCTGTCGACATGGGTCGAGGATTTCGTGGACGAGGACACGGGCGAGGTCGTTTCGATCGAGCGCAACAACGTCATCGTCGATCGCGAGGTCGAACTGGCGGAGGAGCATATCGACCAGATCATCGAGTCGGGCGCCAAGACGATTCTTTTGCACAACGAGAATCCGTCGGGCATCGACTTCTCTATCATATACAACACTTTGCAGAAAGACCCGTGCAACTCCGAGAAGGAGGCCGTCGTTTATATTTACAGGCAGCTGCGCGCGTCGGAGCCGCCCGACGAGGCTACAGCCCGCGACGTGATCGAGAAGCTGTTCTTCTCGGACAAGCGTTACGATTTAGGCGACGTGGGTCGTTTCCGCATCAACAAGAAATTGGATCTGAACATCGATCCGGCTATCCGCACGCTTACGCGCGAGGATATCATCGAGATCATCAAGTATCTGATCCAGCTCATCAATTCGAAGGCCGATGTCGACGATATCGACCACCTTTCGAACCGCCGTGTGCGCACCGTCGGCGAGCAGTTGGCCAACCAGTTCTCCGTAGGTTTGGTGCGTATAGCGCGTACTATCCGCGAGCGTATGAACGTTCGCGACAACGAAGTCTTCACACCCGAAGACTTGATAAACGCCAAGACATTGGCGAGTGTGGTGAACTCGTTCTTCGGTACGAGCCAGCTGTCGCAGTTCATGGACCAGATCAACCCTCTGGCCGAGATCACGCACAAGCGCCGTCTGTCGGCATTGGGTCCCGGCGGTCTGTCGCGTGACCGTGCCGGTTTCGAGGTGCGAGACGTACACTACACCCACTATGGCCGTCTTTGCCCGATCGAGTCGCCCGAGGGACCGAACATCGGTCTTATATCGTCGCTCTGCGTATATGCGAAAATCTCGGACATGGGCTTCATCGAGACTCCCTACCGCAAGGTGGAGAACGGACAGGTCGATTTGGACAACTCTCACATACGCTACTACTCGGCCGAGGAGGAGGAGGGTCAGGTCGTCGCTCAGTCGAACGAGCCGATCGACGATGCGGGTCACTTCCTGAACCCCGATCGTATCAAGGCGCGTCAGGGCGCCGACTTCCCCGTTGTGCGCGATACCGATGTGTCGCTCATGGACGTGGCTCCCAACCAGATAGCCTCTATCGCCGCCAGCTTGATCCCGTTCTTGGAGCACGACGATGCCAACCGTGCGCTTATGGGATCGAACATGATGCGTCAGGCCGTGCCTCTTGTAACGTGCGAGGCTCCTATCGTCGGTACGGGTATCGAGAAGGATATGATTACCGACAGCCGCATACAGATCGTCGCCGAGGGCGACGGCGTGGTGGTATTCGCCGATGCGACCAAGATAGATGTGCGCTACGAGCGTTCCGAGGACGAGATCATAAGTTCGTTCGCCCCCGAGGTTACGACTTACACTCTGCCCCGCTACCGCCGCACGAACCAGAATACGACCGTTACGTTGAAGCCTGTCGTGCTGACCGGCGACCGCGTCACCAAGGGACAGATCCTCACGGAGGGCTACTCGACGCAAAACGGCGAGCTGGCCTTAGGCCGCAACCTCAAAGTGGCGTTCATGCCGTGGAAGGGCTACAACTTCGAGGATGCCATTGTGATATCGGAGCGTATCCAGCGCGAGGACATCTTCACGTCGGTACACGTCGACGAGTATATAATGGAGGTTCGCGACACCAAGCGCGGTGTCGAGGAGCTTACTTCGGATATTCCGAACGTCAGTGAGGAGGCCACCAAGGATCTCGATGCCAACGGCATCATCCGCATTGGCGCCAACGTTCACCCGGGCGATATACTTATAGGCAAGATCACCCCGAAGGGCGAGAGCGATCCTTCGCCCGAGGAGAAGCTCCTGCGTGCTATCTTCGGCGACAAGGCCGGTGACGTGAAGGATGCTTCGCTGAAGGCTCAACCGTCGCTGCACGGCGTGGTCATCGACACCAAGCTGTACAGCCATGCACAGAAGGAGGGCAAGCGCAACCGCAACGCCGAGAAGACTCAAATGGAGAGACTCGATGCGGAGTATGCCGAGCAGATTGCCGGGCTTACGAAGATTTTGGTCGACAAGTTGTGGAAGCTGCTCGAAGGCAAGACCACCACAGGCATCTACGACTACTACAATGTGGAGCTGTACGGCGCCGGCGCCAAGTTCTCGCGCAAGATGCTCGAAGATATCGCCTCGACGAGCTTCGACAGCAAGACGGGCGTGGCCAACGGCTACATGAATCTGGGCAGGTGCAAGTGGACGGGCGACGAGCATATCGACATGCTGATAGGCAAGACGGTCAACAACTACACCATAGAGTGCAAGAAGGTTGCCGCAAACGTCAACCGCGAGAAATACAACCTCACCAATGGTGACGAGATACCCACTTCGGGCGTCATACAGATGGCCAAGGTCTACATCGCCAAGAAGCGCAAGCTGAAGGTGGGCGACAAGATGGCGGGTCGTCACGGTAACAAGGGTATCGTGGCCAAGATCGTGCGCGACGAGGACATGCCGTTCCTCGAAGACGGTACGATTGTCGACATCTGTCTGAACCCGTTGGGCGTGCCTTCGCGAATGAACCTCGGTCAGATCTACGAGACCGTTCTGGGCTGGGCAGGCCGTGAGTTGGGCTTGAAGTTCGCAACGCCGATCTTCGACGGAGCCTCGCTCGACCAGATCAATGAATACACGGCCAAGGCGGGTGTTCCGCGCAGCGGCCGTACATATCTCTACGACGGTGGAACGGGCGAGCGTTTCGACCAGCCTGCAACCGTCGGTGTCATCTATATGTTGAAACTGGGTCACATGATCGACGACAAGATGCATGCCCGTTCGATAGGCCCCTACTCTCTGATTACGCAGCAGCCGTTGGGCGGTAAGGCTCAGTTCGGCGGCCAGCGTTTCGGTGAGATGGAGGTATGGGCTTTGGAGGGCTTCGGCGCCGCCAACATCTTGCAGGAGATACTGACTATCAAGTCGGACGACGTGACGGGACGTGCCAAGGCTTACGAGGCTATCGTCAAGGGCGACAACCTTCCCAAGCCGGGCGTGCCCGAGGCCATGAACGTATTGCTGCACGAGCTGCGCGGTCTGGCGCTGTCGGTTAAGCTCGAATAGTCGACCATGTAGGTAATAATCTGGATTTCAAAAACGAAGACAAGCTATGTCAATTATAAGAGATAATAAACAAGCAAGCGCTTACAGCCGCATTTCGATCGGTTTGGCCTCTCCCGAAGAGATACGCGCCCAGTCGAGCGGCGAGGTGCTCAAACCCGAAACCATAAACTACCGTACCTACAAACCCGAGCGCGACGGATTGTTCTGCGAGCGCATATTCGGTCCGGTCAAGGATTATGAGTGCCACTGCGGCAAATATAAGCGCATACGTTATAAGGGTATCGTCTGCGACCGATGCGGCGTGGAGGTGACCGAGAAGAAGGTGCGTCGCGAGCGCATGGGTCACATCTCGTTGGTAGTGCCGGTGGTGCACATATGGTATTTCCGTTCGCTGCCTTCGAAGATCGGCTATCTGTTGGGTATACCGTCGAAGAAGCTCGACGCCATTATCTATTATGAACGCTATGTGGTAATAAATGCCGGTGCCGCTGCTCAACAGGGTATCGAGCGTTTGCAGACGCTGGCCGAAAAGGAGTATCTCGATGTGCTGGCAGCGCTGCCCAAGGGCAATCAGGCTCTCGACGACAGCGATCCCGACAAGTTCGTGGCTATGATGGGCGGCGAGGCTATCCTCACGCTGTTGAAGCAGGTCGATCTCGATGCGATGTCGTATGCCCTGCGCGACAAGGCCTCGAAAGAGTCGTCGCAGCAGCGCAAGAGCGAGGCTTTGAAGTGCCTGAACGTCATAGAGTCGTTCCGCGCCTCGAACGGCCGGAACAAGCCCGAGTGGATGGTGCTGACTGATATTCCGGTCATCCCGCCCGAGTTGCGCCCGTTAGTGCCGCTCGACGGCGGCCGTTTCGCCACCTCCGATTTGAACGATCTCTATCGCCGAGTCATCATCCGCAACAACCGTTTGAAGCGATTGATCGAGATCAAGGCTCCTGAGGTGATCCTGCGCAACGAGAAACGTATGTTGCAGGAGGCTGTCGACTCGCTGTTCGACAACTCGCGCAAGAGCAATGCCGTCAAGAACGAGTCGAACCGTCCGTTGAAGTCGCTGTCGGATTCGCTGAAAGGCAAGCAGGGACGCTTCCGCCAGAACCTTTTAGGTAAGCGTGTCGACTATTCGGCGCGTTCGGTAATCGTCGTGGGTCCCGAGTTGAAGATGCACGAAATGGGTATCCCGAAGGATATGGCGGCCGAGCTGTACAAGCCGTTCGTTATCCGCAAGCTCATCGAGCGCGGAATAGTGAAGACTGTGAAGTCGGCCAAGAAGATCATCGACAGAAAGGATCCCGTCATCTGGGGCATATTGGAGAACGTCATCAAGGGTCACCCCGTATTGATGAACCGTGCTCCGACCCTGCACCGTCTTGGTATTCAGGCATTCCAGCCCAAATTGATCGAGGGCAAGGCAATGCAGCTCCACCCGTTGGCATGTACGGCGTTCAACGCCGACTTCGACGGTGACCAGATGGCCGTGCACCTGCCGTTGGGCAATGCCGCCATTTTGGAGGCGCAGCTGCTTATGCTCGGTTCGCACAACGTCCTCAATCCGGCCAACGGCGCACCTATCACCGTGCCGTCGCAGGATATGGTCTTGGGTCTCTACTATATAACCAAGCCGCGTCCGGGAGTGAAGGGCACAGGCCATGTGTTCTACGGCCCGGAGGAGGCTATCATCGCCTACAACGAGAAGCGTGCCGATCTGCATGCCGAGGTCAAGTGCATGGTATACGATCTCGACGAGAACGGCAACCGCGTGAAGATGTTGAAGAAGACTACTATCGGTCGCATATTGTTCAATCAGGTGGTGCCCGAGGAGGTGGGTTACATCAACGAGGTGCT
>CAZEXJ010000141.1:0-2812 GCA_964516585.1 uncultured Alistipes sp. | reverse complement strand
TTCTTGTCGGCCTCACTGGGATTCTGCGAGACGGAGACCTCGACCGAAGCCTCGGAGTAAGCGGCGTCAACGGCATTGACAGCGATCGTTGCCGTGCGCACGAAGGGGAGCAAATTGGACTGTGCGTAGTAGCTGTATTCGCTCTTGGCGTAGGCACGAGTAAGCGGAGTTTCAACCTGTTTTTCGGTCACCCAGCCCGCTTCGTCCTCAGCGGCGATCACAGGTTCATCCACCGTATAGTCGATATTGGCCGTAACGGCAATCGTGAAATCGCCGCCAGCGGCATCCAGCGTCCTGTTCGACACCAGAATGGCCGGCCCAGCGCCCAACTGACGCACCTCGATGGTGTGCATCTGCGAGCCAGCGCCGGCTTTGACAGTAGCTTTACGAACCTCCGGCTCTTCGCTCTCCGTAACGGCGAGCATCAAACCGCGGCGGTGGTCGTAACTCTTGGAGATTTTGCACCACGAATCATCCGACGAGGAGAGTTCCCACTCGCTCTCGGGGATATTCGTCTGGACGGGGATGAAGACGATCTGCTGTCCCTGCTCGAAGTCGTAACTCAAAGCATCCTTGTCGATCTGGAAAGCGCCATCGGGGATCGACTCGGTATCGTCCGTGGAACAGGCCGCGCCGAAAAGAAGCAATCCGGCCAGCAGTCCCCATAAACTAATCTTCGTTTTCATTTTTCTTTGTTCGTTAATTGTTTCGAGAACCTCTGCGCGGGGTCGCCGGCAAGCCCGTCGGGAAACTCTTTGGAGCTCTTGCATCGAGCCGTCGCGGTCGCCCCCTCGCAGAAAGTCGGGAATCATTTTTTAGATACCATAGAGTTCAAGTTCGCCCAGATTGGTGAAACTCGGTTTCGCAGTAGTGCAGTTGCCACTTTTACTTGAGGCGACACCGAAGCGGAAGTACTTGTATTTCGCCTTGGCATTGGCAACCGGCAGATCGACCCAAGTATTTGCCGGCGCGGGTCTCAGCTGGTGGTCCTGAATCAACTTCCAGTTCTCACCATCGTTCGAAGCGCCGATGCAGATGCGCGTAGGTGAACCGTTGTCGGTGGTGTGACGTGTCTGGTAGCGGAATTGGACGGCTGTCAGCGGGGCGTCCAACGTAATGTCGATGTAGACACCGTAGATCGGATCGCCGGGGATCTGATTCGCCCACAAGCTGTGCCACCACGTGTCGTTCTTACCGTCGACAAGACCCGGAAGACCTATACCGTCACCGTCGTGCGTGTAGTCGGTCGCAAGCATCGACTCGGTCAGCGCGATCTTATTCAATGTAGGCGTGTACATCGCGTGCACAAGGAAGACATCATCGTCCAGTTTGAACAATTTTTGGTCGGGAGTTGCCGGCAGCGTCTTTTCGCAATCTGCCAGATAGAGAGGAACGACGTAGTCCGTTAACAGACCCATATTCTCCGTGTAGACCTCAACATTGAAGCCGACCTTGTTGGAGTTGGGGGTGAACGTCAGCGTCGGCTCGACCTTATAGCTCTCGGCAGCCATCAATTCGTACTCCGTGCCGTTCTTGGCGTTGTAGGCATCGAGCCAAGCCTGGTCGTGAATGCCCAACGTGCACGTGAAGTCCCAATTGTTGTCCATACCCAAGACAATCACGCCCGTAACTTCCGCTGTTTGAGGACTGTCGGGGTTGAAGTTGTTTGCGTGCAAACCGGCCTCAGTGAACGAAAGGACGGGGATCGCGATCTCGGGCTTGAGGATCATGAGGTTGATGTTGGGGCTGACCTGACGGTCGGCGGAATAGACCTGAAGCGCCAGGACATACTCGTGCTCCGGATCGGACTCCTGCAGTAAGCTGATGTCGTCGGTGGCCAACTCCACCTCCACCACCTTGTAGGTCTCTTCGGACGTGAAGTGCAACTTCGTGTCGGTCAAGAACTTGAAGAGTGAGGAGGGGATCTGGGTGTAGTTGGTGCCGTTGTTCAAGTTGTAGATGTCCAACTGCGCCTGATCCACAGCCGCAACCGTAGCCTCGGCCGTATACGAAAGGTCACTGCCACCCTTGCAAACGGGAACTTTGTAGACGGTATTTTCACCAACGCGGTAGAGCGAGATGGTTTGGTTGCCGCCATTGCGGAAGTAGATCATCGAGGCGAAATCCTCAAGGTGCTCTCCGCGCGTATCCTCGCAACCCGTCATCCCTGCCGTCATGGCAAGGCTTCCGAGCAGAAGGAGAAATTTATTGATCGTTTTCATCTTTGATAGCAAATTTTAACTGTTACCAACCGTAATTCTGTACGAGATGCTTGTTACGGTCCAACTCGCGCTGCAGGAAGGGGAACAAGTAGTGGTTGTCTCTGAAGACGCGGGTCTCGAAGACCGTACGCTTCCAGAACTCCTCGGGAGTCTCGGTGCCCTTCGAAGGCACGGAGGTATCCATACCGTACATCGGGCCAGCGTCGGTCTGCTTGGCGATCATCCACGTACGGGTGTCATAGTAGCGGTGACCCTCGAAGGCCAACTCTACACGACGCTCCTTGCGTACCAGATCGATCAGCTCGCTGGTCGACGAACCCGGGTAGACCTCCTCGATGGGAGCCATGCCCGAACGGTCGCGCAGATCATCCCAGAGCTGCATAGCCAGCGCGTGGTCCACGCCCTCGCCGGTCACGCCATTGCGCTCGCACTCCAAAACAGCCTCGATATAGTTCAGATAGATCTCGCCCAGACGGAACGTCGGGAAGGTGATGTTGCCCCACTGACCGGTGAACGAGTTGATCGTGTGGTCGTAGAAGCGGTTCACCAAATAACCCGACTTCGGATAGTCGTGCGACTTGTGACCGTTG
>CAZEXJ010000140.1:0-3213 GCA_964516585.1 uncultured Alistipes sp. | reverse complement strand
TCTGAGGAGCGTTCTGCGAACGCGACGTGAGAATCTCTGGTTTGGGAAGACTATTTCCTCCGACATGTCATTCTGAGGAGCGTTCTGCGAACGCGAGGTGAGAATCTGGTTGGGGAAGACTATTTCCACCGACATGTCATTCTGAGGAGCGTTCTGCGAACGCGACGTGAGAATCTGGTTGGGGAAGACTATTTCCTCCGATTTGTCATTCTGAGGAGGCCGCTTGCGGCCGACGTGAGAATCTGGTTGTGGACGATTGTTTCCGTTGTCGTGCGCTGAGAGAGATTCCCACGCCTCGCTGCGCTCGGCTCGGAATGACAGGGTAAGTGTGCAAAGCGCACTCCTCGGGATTCTCGCCAAGCGTTCAACGCCCCACCCGGAGCGAAGCGACCCAAGTCCCCTCCCGAGGGAGGGGATTCAGGGATGGGGTCAGAATTGTGAATCCGCAACCGGTCAGAACCGATTGCGGATTTGTCGGCGAGCCGACACTCTTGGTACTCGAAGCCGGGGTCGAACCGGCACGACCATTGCTGGTCACAGGATTTTAAGTCCGGCGTGTCTACCTATTCCACCATTCGAGCACATGCGTCGCTAAACGACTCTGCAAAAGTAGCATTTTTATTTAATTCTGCAAAACCTTTTGGTCGATATATTCTATTATGGACTCTACATCCGACGGTGCGAACCATGCTATCTCGCTGTCGCGCCGGAACCAAGTCATCTGACGTTTGGCATATCGGCGCGTGTTGCGCTTGATAAGCTCTATGGCTTCGTCGCGCGAGCAGTCGCCGTCGATGCAGGCGAACAACTCTTTGTATCCGACGGTCTGCAACGCGTTGCAGCGGCGGAACGGGAGCATCGATCTGACCTCCTGTTCCAACCCTTCGGCGATCATGCCATCTACCCTGCGGTCGATGCGCTCGTAGAGTATATGCCGATCGACCTGCGTACCTACCTTAATTATACGGAAAGGCCTTTGGCGCCGTTGTCCTATCCGCTGCCCGGAATATGGGCGGCCGCTTAGCAGACACACCTCCAAAGCGCGCATGACGCGGGCATGATTATGTATATCGATCGAGGCGCAGCACTCGGGATCGAGCCGGCGCAGCTGTTCGACGAGCGACGGCAAGCCCTCCTCGGCGAGTCGCTGTCTCAGTGTCTTCCGAAGATCGTCGTCGGCTTGCGGCAGATCGTCGATACCCTCGCACAGAGCCTTTATGTATAGCCCGGAGCCTCCTACGGCTACCACATACCGGTGGCTTTCGAATAGCCGGTCGAGCCGCTCCAAGGCCTCGACTTCATATTGACCGCAATTGAACTCGCACTCGGGCGAGCGGTCGGCGATGAAGTGATGCTCGACAGCGCGCAGCTGTTCGGGCGAGGGCTGGGCTGTCCCGATGGGCATACCTATATACATCTGTCGCGAGTCGGTCGACAGGATAGGTGCGGCATAGTGCTGCGCCAACCGTATGCTGAGATCGGTTTTGCCCGAGCCTGTGGGTCCGACAACGACGATTAGCGTCGGACGGTCAATATTCGTCGTCATAGTCATCGTCGCCGTCGAAGTCGCCGAATTCACCCATCATCTCCTCGAATATCGAACCGTCGTCGACCGTGACTTCGGGATCGTACTGGTCGGGAGCAGTGGCATGTTCGAACGCTACTCGCGGATAGGTCATCTGCTCGTCGGCGCGCTTCACTTCGACGAGTTCGATGTAGAACGCCCGATCGTTGAACATGTCGAACAGGTAGATCATACGATCGTGCAGCTCGCTCGTCACTTCGAGCAGATGCACCCTGTCCATTGCTATCGGCGCCGACTCGCCGTCGATGCCCATATCCATCTGTGTGTACTCCTGATGTTTGTCCCAGTTGGCATCCGATTTGAATATCGAAGCCATGCAATCGTCGTATCCGAGCGATTCGATGACGAACCGGTGAAACTCGGCGAGCGTCATCTCGGGGCGCACCTCGAAGTCGCGCACGAAGTGGTCGCTCTCGTCGCTCAGCATGCGGTATCTTAAAACCAAATCCATAGTTGCCGTATCTAATAATAATAGACAAATGTACGATTTTTTATAATAAAACGCTATCTGTTGCGACAGGATAGTGCATAATTGTTATGAAAAATATTGGTAATAATAAAAAATGTATTATATTTGCACAGCTTTCGGTTGGATAATGATTCCGTTCATATAATCACGAATACATAATAATTGAAAATATATGCAAGATTTAGCTGCATTAGAGAGTAAGACGCTTGCCGAACTGCGTACAATTGGCAAAGCTCTTGGCATAGACTGGACTTCTTTGAAAAAGAGGGAGTTGTTGGATAAGATCGTAGCAGTCGCCAACAACGCTCCGGCCGACGAGCCAGAAATTGCGGCACCGCAGCCGGCAAAACGCGGCCGCCGTCCGCGTATGGGCGGCATCAAGGTCGGCGCACCGGTGCACCGGCCTGCCGATACGCGCAATTCAGTCGAGGAGCCTGCTGCCGCTGCCGCCACTGCCGCCCCGGCTGCGCCTGCTGTCGGAGAGGCATCGGACAAACCTATGCCCAAACGACGCGGACGCAAACCCAAGAATGCTGCCGCCGTTGCCGTTGCCGCTGCCGTCCCCGTTGAGCAGATCGCGGACAAATCTGTCGCCGACGACATCCCTGTCGGGCAGAATATCGCCGCAGAGCCTGTGACGGAGGAGATCGACGGCAATATGCTGTACGCCGACGGTCTGCCGTCGGATGTGGTGACGAAAGACGACTTTGCCGCCGAGATCGACGGCGAGGGCGTGTTGGAGATCATGCCCGACGGTTACGGATTCCTGCGCTCGGCCGACTACAACTATCTCAACTCGCCCGACGACGTGTATGTATCGCCGTCGCAGATCAAACTGTTCGGCTTGAAGCCGGGCGATACGGTGAGCGGTACGATACGTCCGCCCAAGGAGGGTGAGAAGTACTTCCCGTTGGTACACATTGGCGAGATCAACGGCCTGAAGCCCGAGTATATCCGCGACCGCGTGCAGTTCGAGTATATGACGCCGCTGTTCCCCAGCGAGAAGTTCAACCTTACGGGCAAAGGCCACAATTCGCTGTCGAACCGTATCGTCGACCTGGTCTCGCCTATCGGCAAGGGACAGCGCGCATTGATCGTGGCGCAGCCCAGGACCGGGAAGACGATGCGGGTGCTGTCGCTGGCCAATGCGAGTGCCGCC
>CAZEXJ010000139.1:0-1831 GCA_964516585.1 uncultured Alistipes sp. | reverse complement strand
ATGTTGAAGCCCTCGTATACACCGAAGTTGACCGTATATGTCACGTCGATGCCGTCGACAGGTTTGGCATCGGGGTGGAGCTGTGCAAGCACCTTGCCCAACACATACTGCACGCGCTTGGTCATAAGATCTACGACCTGCTCATCATCGAGATCGTTGTAACCGTCGCCCGGGAAAGCTATGCCGGCCTCGACCAACTCGCTGCCCTGATACGACTCGCTGCCGTACTGGCTGCGTGCCGAACCCGGACGCAGGTCGATGTTGCCTTGGTAAGCCGAAGCACCGGTGTAATACTCGTTGTTGCCGTAAGAGGTAACGAAGTGGGTGCCCTTCTTATCGGCTCCGAGTTTCAGGTCGACATTCTCCCATACCCAGTCGGTCATGGCTTGGAAATACTGGGCAGACAATGCCTGACCCTTGCCCGGATTGAGGGTGATGACAACCGAGGGATTGTAGACCCATGCGCCGTTCTGACGGACGAACTGATCGGTAACCTGCTCGGTGTTGTCGTTCTTGATCCACGATGCACCGTCGAATGTGTACTGTACGGCAACCCATGTAGTGGTCTTCTCTGACGAGTTGTAGTATGCGTAGACTATATTCTTGACCTCGTCGACCTTTGCATAGGGGAAGTTGAGCTTCAAGTATGTCGTAAGATCGGCGTTTTTCGTAGAGAAATTGTCGTACGACTGACCCATGGCCACATAATCGGCGTGCTGCAATATGACCGCATCGGCTGCCGAGAACGAGCTGCCGTCCCACTTAAAGATAGCGTAGCGCTTCTCGCTTGCGGGGATAACAGCCTTGACAGAGGCCGTCTCGCTCTTCTCCTGTGCGAACAGTGTCGGGTGTATGCCCTTCTCTTCGCCGTAGCTGCCGAACGAGTTATAATTTGTGTCGTATTGGAGCCATTTGTTGACGGCGACGTTCTTTACGGTGAACGTACCGTCGCTGTTTGCCGTAAAGGTGAAGGCATAACCCTCGCTGCCGGCCGTATCGCTTACGTTGAACGAGTTGTAATTGCCGCTCTGGTAGTAATATCTCTCGTCGGCGCCTTTGATAGTGTATTCGTTGGCATTGCCGGTAGCCTCGACCGTCCAGATCAGACCCTCTGCCGCAGCCGCAGCAATTGCGCCGTCGGTGATTGTAACCTCGGTCTTGCCGGGATAGCCGTATTTCTTGTCGGCTGCCAGCGGAGTCATGGCGTAGTTGCCGTCGCCTATGGCTACGATCATATACTCGCCTGCACCTGCAAACGAAGTCACCTTCTTGAATGCGGGAGGTTCGGGAGCATCGAACTGAGGCTCGCTTGCGGCGTAGCGGTAGGTTACGGCCACATAGCTGCCCGCTTCGATGCCCTCCGAGGGTATAATCTTCGAGAGCTTGTTGATCGTGGCGGGAGTCAGAGCCGGAATAAAGTCATTGTCGCTGCCCCATGCGGCTTTGTAGTCGTCGTCCGACAACGTGTAGCCGGTAGCGGCCGACATGGCGGTGATGATCTCGGGAGCGTCGATACGGTTGTTGTAGGTCACCTTGATCGACGAGCCGTCAGAGAGCGTGTAGAATCGGCCGCCGGTGTAGGCGAGGTAGTAGGGTATCAGTTTCGACGCGGGATTCTCTGCCGAGAAAGCCTTGTCGGTACCTACGGCTTTCAGTGCATCGGCGTTGGCCGACGATATGTTCGAGGCCTTCGATTTCAAAGTGGCATAATCGCTGTCGGTGAGCGTGTATTCCAACGTCTGAACGTCGGTCAGCTCGATTTTTTCGTCCAAGCCCTCGAAGTTATCGGCGTTGTAGTCGCAACCCGTAAGAGCGAAACCTCCGATGAGCG
>CAZEXJ010000138.1:0-1816 GCA_964516585.1 uncultured Alistipes sp. | reverse complement strand
TCGCCACGATGCACTACGTGTTGAGTTTCCAGGGCCCGCTGCCCTACTCGCAGATGTCGAACGGCCAGTATGCCGTGGCTTACGACGACGAGCAGACGGCCTGGCACGCCATGATGGAGGATTTGGACGAGGTGATCGACTACCTGACTACCGCAGCCGCCACTTCGACGGCCAAACCTTTGGCCGCAGTGGATTACGTCTATGGCGGCGACACGAAGCAGTGGGTAAAGTTCGCCAACTCGCTCAAACTGCGTATGGCCATGCGTATCAGCTCGGTGGATGCCGACTACGCCAAGACTAAGGCCGAGGAGGCCGTCAACCATTCGATTGGCGTGATGACCGCCGCATCGGATTCGGCCTACGACAAACTGAACAACCGGTACAAGAACGGCTATGCCGTGGTCGACAGCTGGGGCGAAGTGCGCGCCAACGCCTGCATCACCGCCTACATGAACGGTTACAACGACCCGCGCCGCGAGGCTTACTTCCGTGAGGCCGAGTTGGACGGCGGCGGTTACATCGGTGTCCGTTCGGGCGATCCCAACGCCTCGCCGAGCAAGTATTCGCGGTATTCGCGCGTCAAGGTCGAGCTGACCACGCCGATGGGTATTTTCTACGCTTCGGAGGCCTGGTTCCTGCGTGCCGAGGGGGCTCTGAAGGGCTGGAACATGGGCGGAACGGTCAAGGAACTTTACGAGCAGGGTGTCCGCACGTCGTTCGACGATTGGGGTGTCAGCGGTGCCGACGCCTATTTGGCCGACGCGGTGTCGCTGCCGGGCAACTACACCGACCCCGAGAACAGTTCGATGAGCATCGCCAACCAAAACACGACGACCATTGCCTGGGACGAGGACGCCACGGCCGAGAAGAAGCTCGAGCGCATCATCACCCAAAAGTGGATCGCCAACTATCCGCTCGGTTTGGAGGGCTGGAGCGATTTCCGCCGTACGGGTTATCCCTACCTCTTCCCCGCGCAGGCCAACCGTTCGGCGCAGGGCATCACCCCCGAGCGCGGGCAGCGTCGTCTGCGTTTCTCGGAGGACGAATATTCGACCAACAGCGCCAACGTGCAGGCGGCTGTCAAGATGTTGTCGAACGGTCAGGATTCCGACAACACCGACCTTTGGTGGGCTAAAAAGAATTAACACTTAATACGCTATAAGAAATGAAAAACATATTTCGAAATATCGCAATGCTTCTGACGGCCGCCACGGTTGTTGCGTGCAGCGAGTGGACGGAGAGCGAGCCGTTAGACTACACCGGTTCGCCCGAGCAGAGCATCCACGGCGAGGAGTATTACGCCAACCTGCGCGCATACAAGAAATCGAAACATCCCGTAGCCTTCGGCTGGTTCGGCAACTGGGTCGGCAAGGGCGCCTCGACGGTCAATATGTTGCGGGGTCTGCCCGACAGCGTCGACTTCGTCTCGATGTGGGGCAACTGGCACAGCCTGACCCCCGAGAAGATGGCCGACAAAAAGGAGGCTTACGAGAAGAAGGGGCTGCGTGTAATGATCTGCTTCATCATCCAGTCGATCGGCGACCAAACCACCCCTTCGGAGGTGCGCCACAACTGGGAGCAGAACGGTTTTGAATCCGAGGATGCCGCCGTGAACGCCTTCTGGGGCTACAATCCCGACGACGAGGCGACTTTCGAGCCGGCCGTGCGCAAGTATGTCAAATCCATCGTCGACACGATCGACAAGTACGAGTGGAACGGTTTCGACTTCGACTTGGAGCCCAACTACGGCCACGGCGGCAACATCGCGTCGAACACGACGGCTTTGGGCTATGTGATCGACGAGTTCTCGAAGTAT
>CAZEXJ010000137.1:0-52841 GCA_964516585.1 uncultured Alistipes sp. | reverse complement strand
AGTTGCGCGACCGAAAGGGCCGCGCAACTTTTTTTTCGACCCGCCGCCATGACCGGATTTGTCCGAAAAACTTTCCGAAATTCCTTTTTATCGCTCTTTTTTGTTCTTTTTTGCCGGTAGGCTTTGCAAAAACAAAATATTGCATTATCTTTGCGCTATCCTAAACACCGGGATTCCTCTCGGTAAAGCAATCAGGAAAAACATCAATGAATAAAGAGGATTTGAGAGCGCTTGAAGGCAAGAATCTGCCCGAACTGCGTGAAATAGCCAAAGCCGTCGGACTGGATGATACCGGAGGCAAAAAACAGGAACTGATCGATCGCATTGTCCGTCATGTCGATCCCGCGGAAGCACCGGCGACACCGTCGGCCGAACCGTCCGAGCCGGCTGAATCGGCCCAGGCCGCTCCCGCAGTCAAACGTCGGGGTCGCCGTCCGCGTATCGTGACGGTGGAGAATGCCGCCGATCACCACAAGGCCCTCAAGGAGGCGCAAAACGCCGCCGACACCCAGGCGGAGGATGCCGAGCCGGCCAAAACGGGAACGACGGAAAAACAACAGGATGGGCGTTCGGAAATGCCCGTGGCCGGTGAACCGGCTGTGCAGGAGGCTGCGGCCGAGGCATCCGCCTCCGAGACCCCAACCCCCGACGGACAGTCCGGTGTTCAGACACCCAAACGCCGCGGCCGCAAACCCCGCGCACTGAAAGAGGCCGAGATGCGTGCCGCCGAAGCTGCCGCCGAGGCAGCCGCCGAACGTGAGGGTGGCGAACCGTATCCCGCTGCCCGGCCCGCTGCGGATGAAAATCCCGAGGCGGAGCATGAGCCCAGGGAGGTGACGGCAAAGCACGCCCATCACCAGCGTACGCACCGCCCCGAAACCGACGGGGAAGAGGTCGTCACGCAGGAGGATTTTTTGGGTGAGATTCAGGGCGAAGGCGTGTTGGAGGTGATGCCCGAGGGTTACGGTTTCCTCCGCTCGGCCGACTACAACTACCTCAATTCGCCCGACGACATCTACGTGTCGCCCAACCAGATCAAGATGTTCGCTCTGAAACCCGGCGATACGGTGCAGGGAGCGATCCGCCCCCCGCGCGAGGGCGAAAAATACTTCCCTTTGGTGCGTGTGAACCTGATCAACGGCTTGCAGCCCGAATTTATCCGCGACCGCGTGCAGTTCGAGTTCATGACGCCGCTGTTCCCCTCCGAGAAGTTCAACCTGACGGGTTCGGGCCACAACAACCTATCGAACCGCATCGTCGACCTCTTTTCGCCCATCGGCAAGGGTCAGCGCGGTTTGATCGTCGCCCAGCCCAAGACCGGTAAGACGATGCTGTTGCAGTCGATAGCCAATGCCATTGCCGACAACCACCCCGAGGTCTATATGATCGTCCTGTTGATAGACGAACGCCCCGAGGAGGTGACCGAGATGGCGCGCAACGTCAAGGCCGAGGTCGTTGCCTCGACTTTCGACGAGCAGGCGTCGCGTCACGTTAAGGTGGCCGAGATGGTATTGGAAAAGGCCAAGCGTATGGTGGAGTGCGGCCACGATGTGGTCATCTTCCTCGATTCGATCACGCGTTTGGCACGGGCCTACAACTCTGTCCAGCCGGCATCGGGCAAGGTGCTGTCGGGCGGTGTCGACGCTAACGCCCTGCACAAGCCCAAGCGTTTCTTCGGTGCGGCGCGAAACACCGAGGAGAAGGGTTCGCTTACGATCATCGCCACGGCGTTGATCGATACGGGATCGAAGATGGACGAGGTTATATTCGAGGAGTTCAAGGGTACGGGCAATATGGAGTTGCAGCTCGACCGCAAGCTCTCCAACAAGCGCATCTACCCTGCTGTCGATGTCATAGCATCGGGTACGCGCCGCGAGGATCTGCTGATCTCGTCGAATGTGATGAGCCGCACGTGGATACTGCGCAAATATCTGTCGGACATGACCACGATGGAGGCTATGGAGTTCCTGCAAAAGCAGATGAATCTGACCGACAGCAACGAGGAGTTCCTCGCAACGATGAACCAGTAATTAAATTTGAATCCGATAATGAAGAGACTTGTCATATCGTTATTGTGCCTGACTGCCGTAAGCAATGTCTTCGGCTGGGGACAAAAGGGGCACGACACCGTAGCCTATATCGCCGAGAATCATCTCTCGCCCGAGGTGGCGTCGAAAGTTACCGCTCTGCTCGACGGCCATTCGCTCGTATATTATGCCAACTGGCTCGACAACGCCAGTCATACCCCCGAGTATGCCCACACCAAGACGTGGCACTATGTCAATGTCGACGAGAATGAGCATACATACGCAGATTCCAAAAAGGAGCCGAATGGCGATGTCGTCGCTGCCATTAACGATATAGTCGCCCGTCTGAAAAACGGCGGTCTGTCGCCCGAACAGGAGAAGACCGATCTTATGATGCTGATACATCTCGTCGGCGATATGCACTGCCCGATGCACGCAGGCCACAAGTGCGATCTTGGCGGCAACACTATTCAGGTGAAATATTTCCATTCGAATGCCAAACTGCACAGCGTGTGGGATACACGGCTTGTGGAGTCGGCGCACAATTGGAGCTACTCTGAGTGGCAGTATCAGATCGACCGCGCCACACACGAGCAGATCGAGGCAATCGTGGCCGGCACGCCCGAAGACTGGATCGAGGAGACCGTCGTGCTGTGCCGTCAGGTATATTTCGACTCTCCGGCGGGCGTTGAGATCTCGTTCGATTATGTCAACAAATACACACCCGTCATCGAGCAGCAATTCCTCAAAGGCGGTTTGCGTCTGGCAGCTCTGTTAGAATCGATATACGGCGAACAATAGATATTGCCGCCGATATGATCCGGTCTCGAGAGACCGGATTTTTTTTTGTTCTGCCGGTTGCACCGGCCTGTTGAAATAGTTATATTTGCAGTAAAACAGGTCGACTCGCACCGTAACGATATTGTTATGAATATAGCCGTTTCATACTCCCGCCGCGAGGCTTTCGATGCCGAATATGCGTTCGTCGATTCACCCTACGGCGAGATGATCGAGGTTTTTTCCGACAGAGGACTCTGCTATTTGGGCTTTGCGCTGCCCGACCGTACGGCCGCCGTCGCGCACATCGAGGCTATTTATCCGCACATCCGTCTTGTAGCGACCGACAGACGCCGGGACATCTGCTCGCCCGACTTGACTCTGCACCTTATAGGCACGCATTTCCAGATCGACGTGTGGCGGGCATTGATTGAGGTCGGGCGCGGCTGCACGATCAGCTACTCCGAACTGGCGCGCCGCGCAGGCCACCCCGCTGCCGTCCGGGCTGTTGCTTCGGCCGTCGGCGACAATCCGGTATCGATACTCGTCCCCTGTCATCGCATAGTGCGCAGCGACGGCACCATAGGTCAATACTACTGGGGTCAGGCGTTGAAACGCCGCATACTGGAATCCGAGGGCGCGATATAGAGGCTGCTGCCGCTATTCGTTGGCGATGCCCATAGGAATGTGTACGGCAGGGATGTTGTGCAGGTGGTTGAGATGCGACATTTGGTCGTCGAAGAATATGTGCGGACGCATTATTTCCAACACTCTGTCTTTCGATATGCCGCCGAGGAAAAAGGCCTCGGTGACCGTCACTCCCCAGCTTTTCAGGGTGTTGACCACCCGTTCGTGGGCAGGTGCATTGCGCGCCGTGACGATCGATATCTTCAAGCGGCGGCGATGCGATGGATCGACGTCGATACGTGAGGTTTCGAGGCGTTGCAGATTGGATATCTTCTTCAACAGGTCGGCCAAAGGCCCGGGATCGAGAGGTTTGTCGGTCGCCGACTCGTGGCGGTGAAATGCCGACAAGCCCTGTTCCTTGTAGATCTTCTCGCTCTCGTCGTCGGCTATCACGCCGTCGAAGTCGAAAGCGATGCGCAGTTCGCCGTCGGATTCGTCGTCGAGGATCTTGCTGTCGAGCACGCGCCCGGCGGCATAACCCGCATCGCAGGCGTTGCGCACGTCGCGCTCCGATGCCGACAGGAACAGCGAGGCGTTGAATGCCGGCAGATATTTGTATGGCGATTCGCCCGAGAAGAACGATGCCCGGGTAATGTCGAGTCCGTAGTGGGCTATGGTGCGGAATACCCGCAAGCCTGTTTCGGGCGAGTTGCGCGACAGCAGCACCACTTCTACCGGCTGTTCATCTGAGAATATCTCGTTGAAACTTAGCAGACGTTTGACGAACGGAAACGCCACGCCCTTTCCGAGCGGATTGTCGATGTTGGCCTCCTGATAGCGGCGATACTCCGCCAAACCGTGTTCGTTGTAGATCTTGTCGGATTCCGACAAGTCGAACAGCGCCGAGGACGAGACGGCCACTACGAGTTTGTTCTCTATGGGGAAGGGCATAAGATTAGAGTTTTTAATCCTTTAAAAGAGCAAAACCCGACTCGAAGCCGGGCTTTGATCCGTTTGGTTGAGCTACCGAGATTCGAACTCAGAACGACAGAACCAAAATCTGCTGTGTTACCATTACACCATAGCTCAATCATTTGCTCGAAAGCACGGCAAAGATAGTGTAAAGTTTTGAAACGGCAAAATTTTAGATAGAAAATCCCTCTCCCGGCACCTCCGTTTATTGTTTGCCGAGGCGTGCGAGAAACTTCTCGCGGTCGACAATGTAGCGCACGTGTTCGCCCTCGCCGATCTTCTCTTCGCCGTCGTATGCCTCGACGCGGAACGTAAGGCGGCGGCCGTCGACCGCGGTAAGTTCTGCACGCGCCGTTACGGTGGCTCCTAAGGCCGACGGTTTGAGATGCGAAGTCGAGATGCTCGCACCCACAGTGGTCGACCCTTCGGGCAGATCGGGCGCCGCGGCAAGCATGGCGGCGTTCTCCATAAGCGCGACCATGGCCGGCGTGGCTAACACGGGCATGTCGCCCGATCCGATGTATTCGGCCGTATTGCTCTGCGTTACGACCATTCGTGTCTGAAAATAAGATCCTGCTTTCAACATAACGATATAATTTTTTCTTGACGAATATACGAATAAAATCCGAACTGCGCAATCGGTGTCCGATAATTGCGTATCTTTGCTGTCGGGATGTTATGAAAGCCGTTTGTATCATATTGTGTGCGGCGATACTCGCCACGGCCGATGTCGCGGCGCAGCGTGCGCGTGTGCGCGGTGCGAGACGTGTGGAGTGGGAGCAGATCGGAGGCGGCGACTCGATACTGCACATCACCTCGCTGCCGGTATACATATTCAACCGCAAGGCCGATTTGCGGCGCTATAAGAAGATGATACGCGCCGTCAAAAAGGTGTATCCGTTAGCTGTGGAGGCTGCGCGGCGCATGGAGAATCTCAACGACACACTGGCGGAATTGGAGCGCAGAAAGGATCGGCGGCAGTATACGCGGCAGATAGAGGAGTCGCTTAAAGAGGAGTTGTCGCCCGTGCTGTTCAAGATGACCCGTTACGAGGGGCGCATACTGCTCAAACTGCTCGACCGCCAGACCGATCATACAGCATTCCGCATCATACAGGAGTTCCGCAGCGGTTTTACCGCCGGGTTCTGGCAGATGGTGGCCAAAATCTTCGGCAACAACTTGAAGCTGCACTACGATCCTGCGGGCGAAGATGCAATGCTCGAACAGATCGTGCGCTATTACGAGTCCGGGCTGCTGTGACCGGCGCAAGCCTGTCGGAAATCGGGTGGCGGAGAGATCCCGCCACCCGATTTTGGTCAATATACCTCTTCCGGTACGGTCTCGCCCTCGGGCACGCCCTCCAACTCGTCGCGCCACTTGATTGCAGCGTGCGTCCCGTCGCAATAGGGTTTGACGGCCGATTGCCCGCAGCGGCACAGCACCACCCGGTTGCGAATCTCGAATGTACGTCCGTCGGTGCGTTTCACGGCGATGCCGCCGCGCACCCACAAACCTCCGCTCGCGCCTATGGCGATGTCCTCGATCAGGCCGAGACTCGGTTCGTATTTGTATTCGTAGGGGCGTTCGGTGGCGGCATCCCAAGCCGTCAGTCGTGCCGACGGGCACATCGAGGCCTCGCGTATGGCCAAGCGGTGCGCCTCGGGGTCGTCGGCCTGCCCGGCCAAGTCATAGACGCCTCCCTCGGCCTCGCAGAAGCGGGCGAAGACGCAATATTTGCGATTGTCGCTGATGTCGATGCTGTCGCCGCGGGTGACCTCCGCGTTATCTAACAGACGCTCGTCGCTGCCGCGTGTCGACGAGTCCCACTGCGCTTGGCGATGCGAACCGTCACAATAGGGTTTGCGCTGCGACTCGCCGCAGCGGCACAACGCCGTAGGTTCGGCTTCGGTGGAGAAGTGTCTGCCCTCCTGAAAATACCAGCTCTCGCCCTTGTCGTTATTCATTATGAATTGCTGTGCCAAAGGCGGACGACCATATACGAGATAGGGTCCGTCGTCGACCACGGCGATGTGAAAACCCGCATCGGCAGGTTTCGAGCCGGTCATGATTTTTAGAGTCGTCATACAATAATTGATGTTTGAAACCGTTATCTCTCCGACAAGAATTGTTCCTAACACAGAAATAATAGTGCCGGGAGTAGGTTTTTTAACTCATTTGTGGTATCTTTGCCCAAATCTTGTATCAAGATGAAAAAGGTTAATATTCGATATATGAAAAATCTTCTGAGCGGTTTTGCGGCCGTTTGCATCCTGCTGACGCTCGTCTCGTGCGAAAAGAGCGAGACCAAGGAGTTCGTCGTCCCGTCGGGCAGCATCCTGCTCACCATGCCCGGACAGACGGGTTCCACTACGTTCAATACTCAAAACATCACTTCGATACGCGTGTCGTCGTATCCCGATGGCTGGACGGTCGACGATATAGATATGCATGCCGGCGTGATAACCGTAACGGCGCCCTCGTCGTTCGACAACGAGGAGGCGACCGAGGGCAGTGTCACGCTTATAGGCTATACCCCCACGGGAGCGACGCAGTCGGTGACCATACATGTCGCCATTTTGCAGAATCCCGATGTCGACTTCACCTCTGCGCCGTCGAACAGCTTCATTGCCACCAAGCCCGAAACGCGTTACCTGTTCGATGCCTGCAAGCGCGGCACAAGCGGAGCCAAACTCGACACAGAGAGCGTGGAGCTGTTGTGGGAGACGTCGAGCGGACTTATCAAGTACCTGACATTCAAAGACGGCATAGCGTCGTTCTATCTCGAAAAGGCTACCGACGACGATGAGAAAGAGATCGATGCCGTGGTTCCGGGCAATGCCGTCATCGCGGCGCGCAACGCCCAAGGCGAGATAATATGGAGCTGGCATATATGGGTGACGACGAGCGATCCCGCCGCCGATGCCGTAACCATAGCCGGCAAGAGCGTGATGAACCGCAACCTCGGCGCCAATGTCAACAGCAACGGCGATTCCGACGCCTCGAAAATACTGGCTTCCTACGGACTTTATTACCAGTGGGGGCGCAAAGACCCGTTCGTCGGCCCTGCCGAATATGATTTCAAGGGCAATGACGACGCTCGCGTCTATAATGCGCTTGGGCGCCGACTCTACTTCGCATACGAGGACAACGACGCCTCGACCGGCACTGCGGAGTATGCAACAGCTCACCCTATGTCGTTCATCAAGGGTGCCAAGGATAACGCCTACGACTGGCTCCATTCGCAGCACGACGATGCGCTGTGGGGCGCGGGCGGCGCAAAGACCGACAACGACCCATGTCCCGACGGCTGGCGCGTACCCGACGGCGAGCTATTTGCCGCACTCACCATATCGCCGGCCGACGACGATCTCGACTGGACGAAAGCCAAGCCCATGTACGGCTGGCACTTGGAGGATACAGCCGCGGGCAGCACCTATTTCTTCTCGGCCGCCGGCCGCCGCAACTATCTCAACGGCGTTCTCGACAATGTCAACGCCAACGAGGAGCGTCCGTTGCCGTGGACGGGTTACTATTGGACCAACGGCGCCTCGGGCGACAAGTCGCAGGCCATGTTCTTCGATCTGAATACCGTGACGCGCACATACAACGGTTACGAGGCGCAGCGCGCTCTGCAACGCGCCAATGCCGCTGCGCTGCGCTGCGTGAAGATGTAGACTTCGACAGACATTAAATAAAATAGGTTGCGAAATGCTTCGCAACCTATTTTTTTAACGTGTTACCTCGCCGGTTTACTTTTCAAGCTCCTTGCGCCAGCGCATGTAGCCTGCCACGGCGAGTATGCAGTAGAGCAGATACAATCCTGCCGTTATGGGGATCTCCTTATACATGTAGAGTCCTGCGCTTATCATGTCCACCACGAGCCATACGAGCCACTGCTCGATATATTTGCGTGAGAGCATGAACATCGCCACGATGCACAATGCCGTCGACATACTGTCCCAGAACGGCACGCGGCTGTCGGTGCAGTATGCAAGGAACAGATATATGGCCGTATGCAGCAGCGCATACGCAGCGGCGAGCCACACGGCGGCGCGTGCCGGAGTGCGGCGTATGCGGCCGGCTTCGGTATGCTTCGGCCGCTTGCGCCACATGATCCAGCCGTATATGCCGGCCGCCACGTAGTAGAGCTGCATAGCGGCATCGGCATATATGCCCCGGCTCAGATAGAGCGCGCCATGCACCACAGGCATTATCATGCCCACTATCCACACCCAAATATTCGCCCGGTATTCGAGCCAGAGATAGATGAGTCCGAGCGTCGTGCCGACAATCTGCAATACGAGTCCCCAATCCATAGCCTTAGAAGTTGACTGTCACGTTGGCCAGAGCGTTGATAGTTGCCTGCGGGAAGTAATAGGCCGTGTCGGTCTGCACACCGCCCGAATACTCCGAATAGCCGTAGCCGTTGTTGCAGTACTCGGCGTTGAAAAGGTTGTATATCGTCACGCCGAACCGCACCTCGCGGCTCGAACGGGTCTGCATCGTATACGACAGGTTGAGATTGGTAAAGCAATAGGCGTCGAGCTTCATATTGTCGTTGCGGTAGTTGGTGAAGTATTGCTCGCCGACGTATTGCGTCATTATCGATGCTGCAAATCCGCGATAGTTGAAGTTGATGAAGACGTTGGCTATGGTGTTGGGCGAGTATGATATTTGCGTGTCGCCCATCTCCTCGGTGTGATAGCCGTAGAAGTTGGCCTCCGCATCCCACGAATCGTAGTCTACAACCATATTTACATAATCCTTGATCTTATTCTGACTGAGTGTCAGGTTGCCGCCGAAGCCGAACCATTTGAGCGGATTGACCGCGAGCGTCAACTCTATGCCTCTGCGGTAGCTCTTGGGAACGTTGATGTTCAACGGGTCGTAGCTGTCGTTGATGCGTCCGGTCTTCACTAACTGATCCTTGTAATGCATATAGTAGAAGTTCACTCCGGCACTCACTATCGGGTGGCGGTACTCATAGCCGACCTCGTAATCGTAGAGTTTCTCCGACGAGGGGTATGTCTGACGGATACGGTCGGTGAAGTCGCTGCGCGTAGGCTCCTTCTGGGCTATGGCGAACGATGCGTAGAGGTGGTGATGCTTGTTGGGAGTGTAGCTGATACCCACCTTCGGGTTGAAGAAATTGTATGTCTCGTCGACATCTATCACCTGCATGCCGTCGATAGCATCGTCGTAGTTGTCGTTTACACCCCAAGCCTTGTAGCGAACGTAGCGGTATTGCAGATCGCCGACCAATGTCAACCCTTCTGCCACGCGCCATGCCGCCTTGACAAAGGCGTTGGCATCATGCTTGTCGACATCGTTGTCATACCAGCGCATACCGGGCGTGAAGCCTGCCGGAGAGTCCTGCACCCAGTCGAGTTCGCCCCAGTGGGGACAGCCGTAATAGCTGTAAGAGCCGCCGAAGACTATATCGAGGTTCTGCGAGGTGTAGTTGGCCGATGCGTTGAATCCGCCGAAGTGGTTGCGCATCAACTTCTCGCGGATAAGGTCTTTTCTGATCTTGCTGCCGCCTGCATCGAACGCGTACTCCGGCGCGAAGCCTACTTCGAGCAGCTTGGCGTTATCCTTATATTGCTTGTAGTATCCGTAGCCGTAGGTGTAGAAGCCGGTGAAGTTGAGGCTCCAATTGTCGTTGAATTGATGATTGACGATAAGCTGATTGTTGATTTGCAGGTAGTTGTCGGTGTGATCGTCGTAGTAGCCTACGTGCGTGCCGTCGGCGAGAACATGCTCACCGTCCGAAGTGACGTATTGCCCCTCGGTGTGGTAGCGACGGCCGTACAACTCCATATCCTCTTTGGTAACGCCCGTATATGTCAGATATGTCTTGGCCTTGCCGCCGAACGACAGCAGTTTTACCGAGGTGCGCTCCGAATAGTAACCGGCCTGAAACATATACGATTTAAGATCGGTCATACTGCGATCGACATATCCGTCGGAGCCGATGTGCGTCAAACGGGCATCGACTATCCAGTGGCCTCCCATAAGCCCCGAGCCGATATGTATGGCCTGTTTGTTGGTGTTGAACGATCCGTAAGACATCGATACGTCGCCGCCGAAACGTGTCGTGAGCGGCGATGTAGTCATGTTGAGTGCGCCGCCGAAAGCGCCCGTTCCGTGGGTCGAGGTGCCGGCTCCGCGCTGCACCTGCACCGTGCCGACAGCCGAGATGAAGTCGGGCGTGTCGTACCAGTAGACGGCATGCGAATCGGGATTGTTGATAGGCACACCGTTGGCCGTGACGTTGATTCGCGTAGCGTCGGTGCCGCGCATACGCATAGATGTTGCGCCGATGCCGATGCCGGTCTCCGATGTGGCGACGAACGACGGTGTCATCTGCAACACGAACGGGACATCGAGACCGTAGTTGTTGCGGGCGATCTGCTCCTGCGAAATGTCGGTATGCGCCATCGGAGTCGACTTCGAGGCTCGCGTGGCGGTCACTTCGATCTGTTGCAGTTGATAGACACGGGTCGAATCGACCTCGCGGTCGGGCTGTTGCGCCCATAGCGGCTGCGTCATGATCGCGAGTGCCGCAGTAAGGTAAAGGTTCCTTTTCATACTTATAAATTTATGTTTAAAGTTTGAAAAGGGGTCGTATGTAAGATATGCCAGTGTCCCGGTTTCGGCATTACCCGTATCCGGTTCTATGGGTATAATCTCAGCCTATCGCGCCCGGCGCGAGAAGCACCCCTAAATCAAGGGCGAAAGTATAACAATATTTCCGATTATGCAAATTAATGTGATGCCGCATGACTGTTTGCCGTCGCATTTTTTGCAGCGAACGACATTTTTCGTGTCATCGGCTGCGCCGAACATCCTCCCGCCCGGCAAAATGCAAACAAAATTTGCTTTTGCACTCGCTTATTCGTATCTTTACACTTGCAATAGCACACTGTTTGGAGCTATGCCGGTCGATTCAAAATACCATTACGATGAACATTGAGGATTTTAGAGACTACTGCCTTTCATTCGAGGGTGTACACGATAAAATGCCGTTCGATAAGGCGACATCTGAATATGACAGAAATTTACTTGTCTTTTATGTGGCGGATAAATGGTTCTGTTTCGTCAATATAGACGTATTCGATTTCTGCAATATAAAGTGCGATCCCGAACGTATCGAGGAGTTGCAAGACAGATACGAAGCAATAAGGCCGGGATACCACATGAATAAAAAGCACTGGATCAGTGTCTGCTTCGACAAAGATGTCCCCGACAAGACGATTAAAGACCTTGTAAGACGGTCGTATGAGATTGTCGTATCTTCCCTGTCGAAACAGGAGAGAGCGGCACTGCAAGACAAGTAGACAAGCTTGTATCAGATTATACTCGGCAGATTCTTCTCGTCGCGGCTTTCAACCGCTTCTCAGAATGACAAATCGGCGGGAATGAGATTCCCACGTCGTATTCAAAGATCATTCCTCGGAATGACACATGGAAAAATAGCCTTCTGATCATCAAGAGTTTGAATATTTAACATAATAATATATTTGCGAGGGGCGTTATATTCCTGAAAAATTTTAATAAATAGCGGACATTTTTAAAAAAACTGAGATATGATGCAGACCAAAATTTCAAAAACGCTTGAAGCAATCGTCGCACGTGTAACGTTCGATGTTTTGAAATCGGGAACGACGACCTCTTACAAAGACCGGCTCGCCTTGGAGATCCTGCGCGAAGACGGAGCTTTGGCCTATCAACTGCTCTCGTCGAAGTTGAAAGATTGGGAGCTTTACCAGATACCGCTGCGTATCGAGCACGAGTTGGAGTCGTCGCCCGTGGCCGAACAGCTCCCGCCCGAGGAGTATTACAAGTCGCTGTGCGAGGAGATGAAGTCGTCGACAAAGGGGCGCAACGTCTCGACAGCACACGCCCTGCGCCATATTGCAGCCGACACCGAGACGGCCACGGCGCGCGTGCTGGCCATATACGGGCTTACGGCCGAGATGCTCGACGAGCAGATCGAGCAGATGGCCTCGGGCATGGATCCAGCCCCGATACGCATCGACATGCAAGTCATCGACCTGAACCAAGAGGAGACCCAGTCCTCACCGAACGCCTCACTCGATAAGTTCGGCGTGAATCTCACACGTTTAGCGCGCGAGGGCAAGATCGATCCCGTCATAGGCCGTGAACAGGAGATCGAGCGCGTGATACAGATACTTTCGCGCCGCAAGAAAAACAACCCGATGCTTATCGGTGAGGCCGGTGTGGGCAAAAGTGCGATAGTCGAGGGTCTCGCACTGCGCATGGCCGCAGGCGACGTGCCCTACACCATATCCAACAAAGAGCTGTATTCGTTGGAGATATCGTCGCTCGTGGCCGGCACGAAGTTCCGCGGCGAGTTCGAGGAGCGCATGCAGCAGCTCATCGAGTCGCTCTCGAAGTCGCACAACACGATAATATTCATCGACGAGATACACACCATTGTCGGCGCAGGCTCGACACAAGGGTCGCTCGACACGGCCAACATACTCAAACCGGCGCTTGCACGCGGCGACTTGCAGACCATCGGCGCCACGACGCTCGACGAGTTCCGCGAGAACATCGAGAGCGACTCGGCTTTGGAGCGGCGTTTCCAGAAGGTCATGATCGAGCCTACGACCGCGGCACAGACGCTCGAAATATTGCGCCGCGTGGCGCCCTACTACGAGCGGCACCACAAGGTGCGCTATACCGACGAGGCGCTGCGGGCGTGCGTCACGCTGTCGGAGCGGTATATCACCGACCGTCATTTCCCCGACAAGGCCATCGACGTTATGGACGAGGCGGGATCGAGGGTGCACCTGTCGGCAGCGCGCGAGCCGCAGCAGATACGCGAGTTGGAGACGGCGCTGACGGCCGCGCGCAACGAACGCCGGCAGGCCGTCGAGGCTCTGATCTACGAGAAGGCGGCCGCGGCGCGCCTGCAAGAGATAGCGTTGAAGACCAAGATCGGACAGCAGCGCGCCGAGTGGCGGCGTTCGTTGGAGTGCAATCCGACGGAGGTGGGCATCGAGCACATCGAGCGCGTCATACACTCTATGACGGGCATCCCTGCCGAGCGCATCGAGACGGGCGAAATGGCTCGGCTCAGAGGACTCAAAGATTATCTCACCTCGCGCGTCATAGGCCAGAACGACGCCGTAACACACCTGTCGCAGGCCATACAGCGGTCGCGCGCCGGGCTGAAAGACGAGAACCGCCCCATCGGCGTGTTTCTGTTCGTCGGCCCCACAGGCGTGGGCAAGACTTTGTTGGCCAAGGAGATTGCCAAGTGGCTGTTCGACGATCGCCGCGGATTGATACGCATCGACATGTCGGAGTACGGCGAGAAGCACAACGTGTCGCGCCTGATCGGCTCGCCTCCGGGGTATGTCGGCTACGGCGAGGGCGGACAGCTGTCGGAGGCTGTGCGCCGCCAGCCCTACGCCGTGGTGCTGTTCGACGAGATCGAGAAGGCTCACCCCGACGTGTTCAACACCATGTTGCAGATATTCGACGAGGGACACCTCACCGACGGCAGCGGCCGCAAGATCGATTTCCGCAATACGGTGATCATCATGACCTCAAACGTCGGCTCGCGTGCCGCCGTATCGCGCAGCGTGCAGGTGGGTTACGAGACCTCGTCGAAGAGCCTCAACGCGCAAAACGCCCCCGAGACAGAGTATCGCAAAGCCTTGGAGGAGTGCTTCGCGCCCGAGTTTCTCAACCGCATCGACGATATCGTCGTGTTCCGCCAGTTGGAACTGCCCGATGTCGAGCGCATCATCGATCTCGAACTCGGCAGCATACTCCGCCGCATCGAGAGCATGGGCTACGCGATCGACATCACGCCGCGCGCCAAGAGCCGTTTGGCCGAATTGGGATTCGAGTCGCGCTACGGCGTCAGAGCATTGCGACGCACGTTGCTCGATAAGATCGAGGCGCCGCTGTCGGCAATGATCGTCGAGGGGCGCTTGACCGCGGGCGACAAGGTCGTCGTCGAGCTTCGCCGGGGCGAAGTAGTCCTCCGCATCGCCGACCGCACCCCGAAAGCGGCCTGACAACAACGGCTGCCGCCCCTGCCGCTTCAATCTTTTTCATGAAATCGCACTCCGAAAGGGAGTGCGATTTTTCCTTTGCCCACGACATCGCCCCCTTTCCGCCTTCCACAAAAGAGATTCTCACGTCGTGTTCTTCGAACACTCCTCAGAATGACATGTCGGGGCGTTGTACTCTGTCATTGCGAGCCGAGTGCAACGAGGCGTGGCAATCTCAAACGAAAATGCTCCCATGCGTTGAGATTCTCACGTCGCGTTTTTCAAACGCTCCTCAGAATGACAAAACGGAGGAAATAGTCTCCCAAGCACCACGACCTAATTTTTCGTCAAAAGGCGTTAGTTACAAGCCGCACGTGAAAAATCCGCAGATGGGCTGTACTTGGCGTACTGCCCATTTGCGGATTTGAACGAGGCGAAGGAAATGACGCCTTTTTCACGAAAAATCACGAAAAATCAGAACTCCACTATCAACGCCGATGAAGCCTCTACGGTGCACGATGTCATGTCGACGCTCTCGCCAGTGATGACATCGCGGCCGACAGAAGAGAGCCGAGAAGCGATCTCGGAGTAACGAGACCACGGAACAGTGACGGCATGATCGGTGTTGTTGATGAAGACGAATACGGTGTCGGTGTCGTCATAGCGGAAGTAGGCGTAGGTGTTGTCACGGTCGATGAAATGCAGTGTGCGGCCGTTGTGTATCACCGGTTTGCCCTTACGCCAGTTGAACAGACGGTGTGTATAGTCGAACATCTCCTTGGCATCGCCTGTGCGCTGAGAGGCGTCGAACAGATTGAGCGTATCGCCCTGCCAGCCGCCGGGGAAGTCGACACGAAGTGCGGGGTGTCCCTTGGCCGGGTCGAGCGAGCGGAACATCATCTCGTCGCCCGAGAACATCTGCGGCATACCGCGCAGGGTGGCCAGCAGCGCCATAGATATTTTCATTCGTGCCACGTCGCCACCGACAACATCGCCTACACGCTCGGTATCGTGGTTGGCCATCATGATCATCATGCGGCCGAGATCGTGATAGACGAAGTCGTGCGATACAATATCGTAGATGCGGGTCATGCCCTTGCCCCACTCGGGGTTGTCGCCATGCTCCTGCAAAGCGGCGCAAACGGCATCGCGCAGCGGGAAGTCCATTATAGAGGGCAGATGCGAGTTGAAGCCGTCCTTGTTTTCATTGTCGCCCTGCCAGTAGGCGAGTTGCGGTATCGACGATGTCCACACTTCGCCGACGATGTTGAAATCGGGATATTCGCGACGTATGGCAGCACACCACTCGCTCATCGGCTCCTTTTCGTTGTAGGGATAGGTATCGACGCGGAATCCGTCGAGGTTCATAGCCTCGATCCACCATACGCCCCACTGCTTGAAGTATTGCAGCAGATAGGGATTGTCGAGGTTCATGTCGGCCATAGAGGAGTCGAACCAGCCGCTCTCCATTTGATAGAGATCCGCGCGCGAGGCATTGGGATCCATGTTTGTCGAGAACGTCCAGTTGGACTGGGTGTACTCGGGGAAGCGGTGAATCCAATCCTCGAAAGGCTCGTTGCCGTACCACCAGTGCGACGTGGCGCTGTGGTTGGGCACGACGTCCATTATCACCTTCAGGTCGCGGGCATGACACTCGTCGACATAGCGGCGGAACAGCTCATTGGTACCGAAACGCGAATCGATATGATAGTAGTCGCTGCAAGCGTAGCCGTGATAAGAGCCGCGAGGCTCGTTATCCTCCAACAGAGGCGTACACCACACGGCCGTGGCACCCAGATCGGCGATATAGTCGAGGTGATCGATTATGCCTTGCAGGTCGCCGCCGTGACGGGCGCCCCAATTGGCGCGGTCGGCCTTTTCGGCGGTATCATCGGTAGAGTCGTTCGACTCGTCGCCGTTGGCGAAGCGGTCGGGCATGATCAGATAGACCATGTCGGCCGTAGTGAAGCCCTTGCGGGCTGCCGAGTCTTCTCTGCGCGAATCGATGCGATAGGGCGTGTCGAAATGGCGTTTGCCCGAGGTGAGTCTGATGATGTAGTCGCCTGCCGCGGCATCGTCGGCGATAGCCACGTCGACGAAGAGGTAATCGGCATTGTCGGCCTTATGTACGGCTGTCACCGACACGCCCTGCCCGGCGGGCAGTATGGTCACATCGTAAGAGGCGATGTCGTCGCCCTGTATCATAAGCTGCAACGGCGTCTGCATGCCTACCCACCACGACAGAGGTTCAACACGCCGCACGGGCGATGCAACCTTGCGCGCAAAAGCCGACGCGGGCAGCAGAAGCGCAGCGGCGGCAATCAAAGTCATTATACGTTTCATATCAAGGTTAGATTTGGTTTTCAGTTAAATGTTATCGCAGACCCGCACCTATCCGGCGGCGGCACGGCGGCCGCCGGATAGGACGGAGTCATTTCCGCATCATTGTTTTATCAATATTTGGTAGTGCCATGGCAATATGTCGCGCTCGAAGTGCTCGGGCAGCACGATGTTCTCGCACGTCATCGCATCGCGATACTCGCCGGCATAACCGCCCGTCGAGAAATCGGCATGGATCGTCCACGGCGAAAGGTTGAGTATGGCCACCACGCGGCTGCGCCCCCTCTCACGCACGAACGTCATCATGCAGTCTTTGGCATTGTTGTCGATCTCGACCATGTCGCCGCCGCGTTCGCCTGCGGCTAATGCCGCCTCGGTATGTTTGAGTTTTATCAAACGACGGTAGACTTCGGTCTGATGCGTGGGACGGTAGTCGGTAATGGGATCGTGTTCGAAGAACGCGAACGAGTGGTCGTAGCCCACCTCCTGCCCCGTGTATATCAGCGGGATGGTCTTGGGCATCAGGAATGTGAAGGCCGTCATCACCTCCAACGCATCGCCGAATCGCTCGAACTCCGAGCCGCTCCACGAGTTTTCGTCGTGGTTCGATGTGAAACTCATGCGCATGGCCTCGGCGGGATAGCGGGCAATGTCGGCGTAAATGGCATTGCGCAAATCCCACACGCGGCGCGTGCCCTTGGCCACATCGCACATCAGGTGGTGTATGCCCCACTGGTAGCTTGCATCGAAAGCCCTGTCGAAGAGGTTGTCCTCCTCGGCCTCGGCCAACAGGAACAGGTCGGAGCGCACTGCATGCAGCTCCGCCGATACCTGCTGCCAGAACTCTATCGGGACGAGCATGGCCATATCGCAGCGGAACCCGTCGACAGCGTGACGCTCGACCCAGAAACGCATGGCGTCGATCTGCGCCCGCCACACCTCGCGGTTGCCGAAGTTGAGTTTGGCCGTATCAGTCCAGTCCCACGGTACACGCGGCAAGCCCTTTTCGTCGCGTTCATACCAGTCGGCAGGCTTCTCGTCGATCCACCGTGCGTCGCGCGCCGTGTGGTTGGCCACCCAGTCGATAATGACCTTCATCCCTAATTTGTGAGCGCGCGCCACAAAGGCATCGAAATCGGCCATATCGCCCAATTCGGGATTGACGGCCATATAGTCGGCCACCGAATAGAACGATCCGAGCGATCCTTTGCGCCCCTCTTTACCGATCGGAAAGACAGGCATGAGCCATACGACATCCACTCCCAACTCACGCAGGAACTCCAAGCGACCCATGGCCGCACGCAGGGTTCCCTCCGCCGTCAACTGACGGACGTTCATTTCATACAACACAGCCGAATAGCTCCATTGAGGGTGTATCATAACTTCTCGCTTTATAAAAACCGATGCAAAGATAAACTTTTAATTGCAAGCCGCAACCCGTCGGCGTCGCTAATCGACCTCCGCTATCGGGTCATGATGATCCACTCCCACGGCTGCAATTCGCGAGTCTCGCCGGCCGACACGCTCTGCGAGCGGCCGTCACAGGTCGTATAATCGCCTGACACCGACTCGGTAAATGTCACCGTCTGCACGTCGGCAGAGAAGTTGAACAGGCAGAATACGGTGTCGTCCTCCGTTGTGCGGGTAAATGCCAACACCGATTCGGGCACACCTTCGAGATATACGACCGGCGCCACCTTGCTGCCAGCGGCCAAAGCCTTATGCTCGTGACGCATGCGGCACAGATCGGTGTAGAGCTTGCGCCACTGCGCGCCGCGGCCGGTGTCGAGCAGCCCGTCGACCGCATCCTTCTCGAAGAACTCCAAGCGGTGATCCATGCCGATCTCCTGACCGGTGTAGATGAGCGGCTGTCCCTGCGGCAGTACGAACGTCAGTGCGGCAAATGTTGCGGCAGCATCGTGCATACGCTCGAACTCGGTGCCGTTCCACGAATTTTCGTCATGGTTCGAGGTGAACATAAGGCGCATTGCCGGAGCGGGATAGGCTTCGGCATCGGCCGAGATATAGGCTTTCAGATCGGCGACACTCTTCTTGCCGTTTGCCATGTCGTTCATCAGGTGGTGCAGCTCCCAACCATACGAGGCATCGAAAGCCCTGTCGTGCAGGAACGGCTTCTCACCCTCGGCCAACAGATATACATCGGGGTTGATCTCCTTGATGCGGACGAACACCTGCTGCCAGAAGTCGATAGGCACCTCGTAGGCCACATCGCAACGGAAACCGTCGATACCGCGCTCGATCCAGAACAGCATGGCCGAGGCCATAGCCTCGCGCATGTCGGCATTGTCGTAGTTGAGTTTGGCGATATCAGTCCAGTCGTACTGTACGATCGGCAGACCGGTCTCAGCATCGAGCACATACCAGTCGGTATGTCCCTCGCGCCACCACTTGGCATCGCGCGAAGTGTGGTTGGCAACCCAGTCGATAATCACTTTCAAACCGAGTTCGTGGGCGCGTGCCACAAAATGATCGAACGAGTCCAGATCACCGAACTCGGGATTTACAGCTTCGTAATCCGAGATCGAGTAATAAGAGCCGAGCGTGCCCTTGCGGCCGTCGACTCCGATCGGATGTATCGGCATCAGCCATACGATGTCCACGCCCATATCCTTCAACACGGGCAGATACTCCTCGGCAGCGGCAAACGTACCCTCGGGCGTAGCCTGACGCACGTTAAGCTCGTAAACCACCGAATTGTACTTGTCGAAAACCTGTTCCTGCGCGGCATTTTCAGCCTGACGACCGCAGCCGAACAGCATTGCGGCCACGACTGCGAATAAAGCGAACTTCTTCATAATAAAAATCAAAGGTTTATTTAGTTTCAGCAATTATTTTCTGTTTAATGCGGCCTTCACCGCACGTAGCTGCCGCCGGCTACTCCTCCACGTCGAGCTGCCAGTCGATACCCTCGTGCAGGTTGTTGCCGTCGGTAAAATCCCAGTAGGAGTTGTTCTCCCATGTCGAGCCGTAGCCCCACGCTGCGGGATAGGTATAGAGTCCCTTGCCGTGACCCTCAGCCTGCCCCGTCGCCTCGTCGGGAAGCGACTCCGTGCCCCATGTAACCAAACCTACACCGCCGCCCGACTTGATATCCTCGGCCAGCGCGCGCAGCCATGCACGCTGTTTGGCGGGGGTGTAATTCGCAGCATTGGCGGCATCGTTCCAATCGGGATAGTTATAGGCATTGCTGCACCAGTCACCCATATAGGTGCCGTTTTTCGAGCCGTCGGTAAACGAATATGCCGTCTCCAACACCATAATGCGTTTGCCGTAGGCCGTCTTGAAGTACGACGCCAGCGACTTGAACGAATTGTACGCGCCCATTTTGTGACCGATGTCCGAACCCGGATAATACGACATGGCTACGATGTCGTAGTCGGTCGCACCCGCATTTTTAAGCGTCGAGATAAACGAATCGCTCTTCGATGGGTCGGCCACATGCACGGCGCTCAGCACCGAAGGATTGTACTTCGCCGCATAGTCGCGCACGGCCTGATGTCCGCGTTGCAGCAGAGCGGCTGTACGCGCGGCATCGTATCTGCCCTCGGGCGCAAGGAAGTTGATATTGACCTCATTGCCCACAGCGACAATCACAGGCAGAATACCCTCGTCCGCCAACTTGCACAACGATTCGAAAACCCAGTCGTAGAGAGCGTTGCCGACCTCCGCATCGCTCTTGCCGCGCCATGCCTCGGGCAGCAGGTTATGCGTTGTAGAGGTCGCCGTGAAGCTGTCGCAGTCGGGTTTCAGCGTAAGTATTATATCGAGTCCCTGAGCCTTGGCGCACTTGGCATCGGCCACTACCCTATCATAGCTCTGCCAATCGATGCGATGCCCCTCGTAGTCGTCGAAAGGCACCATGTCGAGCTGCAGGCGCACGACGTTGGCTCCGTGACGCTTGACCGACTCGTAAGGATCGGTCGGCACGCCGTCTTCGCGATAGACCAAACCCACATCCTGCATATAGTTTGCGAACGACATCGTCGTACCCTTATAGAAAGGGGTATCGGCGGGAACCGGCTCGTCGGGCGTGGGAGGCTCGGGTGTCGGCTGCGGCGCAGGTTCATCGCCGCCCGAGCATGCCGCAGCGAGCAGCATGCCCGATAAGATGATGACAATATGACGTTTCATAGTTGCAATATCGATTTGCAGATTATTTCAACAGGAATACCACCGACGAATGGCCGCCCATACGCACCGTAGTGGTCGTCGAACCGTAGTTGGCCGATACCGAGTTGAGCACGGCCACGGCACGGTCGATCGCATCGTCGACCGATACGGTCGTCGCGGCAGCTGCGAAGTTGTGGATGACGAGCATACGCTCCCCGTCCTGCTCGCGGTACCACGCCGCGATCTGTTTGTACTGCGTGTTGTCGGCGTTGTAGACGGGGTGCCGCTTCATCTCGCCCGTGGCCATAGCAGGATAGGTGTTGCGCAACTGCGAGAATGTGCGATAGACGTTGAGTATCGACTCTGCGTCGGCGCTCTGCGTCGGCACATCCTTGACATTGTTCATACCCGTATATATCTTGTCGATAAGCGTCGTGGTCGTGTTGTCGCCCCACTTCATCGGGGCGCGCACATACTCGTCGCCGTTATCCTTGCGGCCGACGAAACCTAACTCCTCGCCATAGTAGATGTAAGGTGAACCGCACGAGGTGAGCAGCACGGCGCCCGCCAATTTGGCCTTATTAGCCGAGTCGCCCAATACCGACATGGCTCGGGTTTCGTCGTGGTTGGTGAGTTTGGTAGCCTCGATATAATCGGGGCGCACCGAGGCGTAGAGATCGCGATAAGACAATATGTCATTGGCGAAATAGCAGCCCGTAGAGTTGTTCAAAGCCCACTCCAAACGATACCAGTAGGAGAACTCGAACAGTGCAGGCAGTCCGTAATAGTAGGGAGCCACCTCCTTATAGTCGGAGAATACCTCGCCCACCATGTAGATGTCGTCGGTATGGGTGCGGTGGAAATACTCGTTGAGCGTCGTGTAGAACTTGTTCCAGAAAACGGGGTTCTCATTCGACGAAGCGTTGTGATAGACATGTTTTGCGCCGTCTAAACGCAGGCCGTCGATACCCATGTCGATCCACTTCTCGGCCGAACGGCATATAGCCTTGAATGCCGGAGAGTTCTCGCACTCGGCTGCGGCTCCGTAATCGAGATCGGCAAACCAGTTTGTCCAGAAGTGCGAGTGATACATTATCGACTGCATGTCCGGCATAAGTATGTCGGCCGGATCGCCTCCCGAGTTCGACATCAGCGTCAACGGCTCGCCCCACGACAGGGTATTGGCGCCGCTCTTGGCTCCGTACTTCGTACCGGCATTCCACGAGGTCTTCGAGGTGCGTATCAGACATCCCCACGGCGAGTACATCTCCAACGACAGCGTATAGGTGTTGCCGCCCTGAGAGTAGAACTCCACGCAATCGGCCGGATCGCCGAAATAGAGGTACTTGCCGCTGTCGGCCGTGCCGGTGTTCTCCACAACGTCGACCTTCTCGACGGTGAGCGTGGGCGACGACGACCATTCGAGCGTGAATTTCACTTTCTGCGGGTCGGTCGAGGTTTGCACAACAGCAGGGAACCACTGGCCGGCATCGTATCCGGCCGCCCCCTCGGTGGCGATCATAGGTATTTTTCCGGCGGCGATATCGGCCTTGGGATCGTTGGAGAGCACATAGTATTCGCGATAGGGGCTGGTCTCGTTCGAGACAGCATCGCGGAACCACGGATGATCCTTGCTGGTGTGGTTGATGACGTAGTCCATATAGATCTTGATGCCGTGTTCATGAGCCGCATCGATCAGCGCCTTGAAATCGGCCTCGGTGCCGTATTGCGGATTCAATGCCTCGTAGTCCTTGACGTCGTAACCGTGATACGATGCCGCGGGGTGCACCGGAGAGAGCCATACGGCCGATACGCCAAGCTCGTCGAGATAGTCGAGCTTCGATATGATGCCGCGGAAATCGCCTGTGCCGTCGCCGTCGGAGTCGGCGAACGAGTATACGAGCAGTTGATAGGTGACATCGGCACGCTTCACGCCGTCCCACTCATCGGGCTGGGGTTCTATTTCGATGCCGCCGGCGCTCTCGGCCGACTGATTGATCGCAACCGTCACATCGGCGGCGCCGTCGGCGCGAATCGTCAGTGTGGTGCTGCGCGCCGTGTCGCCCGGATTGGCCGCCACGGTAACGGTGATGTCGCGATCGCCCGATCCGGTCGTCACATTGGTCTGACACCATGCGTCGGCCACCGTAACGATCCATTTGGCAGCATTCGAGCTAACCGATATATTCTGAGAGTAGCTCTCGGCAGCGAACTCCAACGATGATGGTGCAGCCGACAGCGTCACCGATGCGGGCTTGTCCGACGTATCATCGCCTCCGCAGCCGACAGCGAATATGGCCATCGAGAGCAGAATCAAGGCACATGAGAAGAGACGTTTCATAGGCATTATCTTGCAATTTTAGGTTTTAATGTTTGTTCTTTCATCGAAAACCGCCGCACTTGGCATTGGGTGCAACGGTCTTCTTTTAGGAGCCGGAGGATCGGTCAAAACCCTCCGGCCAAATATCGCTCCGAACTTCGGAGCCTTGATGCCTATCGATGCAGAAGATCGATCGGCGACAGGTCGCATTACATCGGCTCGTCCTTTCCGTACATATTCTCAACGAACTCGTAGGTCTCCTCACCGAGGTTGAGATATACACGGTACTTACCGGCTGCAACAGGAATGTTGCCACCGCCCTTGGCACAGTCGACACCCCAGTTGAGATCCCAACCGCCGTCGGCACGGAACTTCATCTCGGTTGCAGCGGGGGCATCGATATCAGCCCAGAATCGGGTGTGCGCAGCATTGTACTGCATCTCGATATCGGTGCTCCAATCGCCGTTCAGACCGATGATACCGATCTTATCGGCACTCCAAAGCTTCGAGAGTTTCAACGACGACTTGTCGAACGAGAAGCAGTAGAAGCGCTTCGAGTAGATCTTGATGTCGCTGCTGCCGCCCGAAGAGATGAGAGTAATCTCGTCAGCCTCGGCCGCAGGTGCCGCAGCGCCACCGTCGAGACCCCAGTTGCAAGAGTCGTCCCAACCGCCGATACCGGTCAGTTTGAAGCCGTTGGCAGCCTTATCGGCGAAATCGATAACGCCGCTGAACTTGGTTCCCGAATCCTTATAATCGTAGAGGAACTGCGAAGCCTCGTGGCTCCAACCGCAGTAGTCGCCGATAACCCATACGTGAGCGAACTTGTCGACAGGACGCATATCGGTGTTATAGGTCGTGAACGCAGCCTTTACCACGTTAGACTCGGCCTTGGTCGAAGCGTTGGCCGCACCCTTGTCGGTGCACATGAACGACACGAGTTTGAAATCGACATTGACCTCAACCTCCTTCTCACCGCCGGCGTTGAGAATGGCCGAATTCATATCCTTTGCCGAAACAGTGATTTTGCCTGCGGCGATATTGGCGGCCACCTTCTGCTGGTTAGCGAAGTTGCTGCCTTCGAGATCGATGAAGAGCGTATACGAAACAGCCGTCGGCATACCGTAGTCGGCCTCCGTGAAGTCGATCGTAACGTTGGCTCCGCCATCGGTAAGCACTCCGCCCGCGATATTGCCCAGAACGGGAGCCGTGACATTCTCGGGGAGATACTGAGCGTCGATATGCTCCTGTTCGCACGACGCGAAAGTCGCACCTGCAAGAGCCAGAATCGCTATATTAAATAATTTTCTCATTTTGCAATAGTTTTACGTGTTATACACTATATAACATTAATAACCCTCGTTCTGCGACAGGTTGCCGTTGGCGTTGATGTCGGCAGGAGGCAGAGGCATAAGGTTCATGCGGGCATCGACAGCCGTACCCTCTCTGACGCCGCCTTTCCACTCCCACAGATAATCATTGGTAGTGAATCGGCCGAAGCGGATAAGGTCTTGGCGGCGAACACACTCCCAATACAGCTCGCGGGCACGCTCGTCGAGGACGTCATCCAGATCGTATGAAGCGACTGCGTCCAAACCGGCACGCTTGCGCACATCGTTCAAAGCGGCCAAACCGTCAGCTTCGGCAGCACCGCCGCGCTTTGCGCACTCAGCCAGCATCAGATAGGCATCGGCAGTACGGAATACCGGGAAATCGGTATCGACGAAACCGTTGGCCTTAGCGGCAGAGCCGTCATGGTTGACATTGGTATATTTCATCGACTTGTAACCGCCTTCGCCCTCAGCAGGGTCGAACACTAAGTAGTCGTCGATGCCCTGTCCGTAGGCCGTGTAGAACATGGCGCGAGAGTCCTTCTCCATATCGAACTTCGAGGTGAAGTCCTTGGTCATCGACAGACCTCCCCAGCCCGACGATATGCCGATCGATGCAGCGTCCATGCTGCCGCCGACAGAGGCGAAGATGATGAAGTTGGTGGCACCGTAAGACTGAGTCTCGATACCGTCCTGAGGAACGGCGAAGATGATCTCACTGCCGTTGTAGGTCTGGTTTACCGAGCAGAGGTGGTTGTCGGCCATGAACAGCTCGGCATAATTGTCGTGCAGCGCGGGATATTCGCTCTTGATCTGGCGGCACAAATCGGCGCACTCGGCATAGTGGTTCTCACCAGCCCATACCTCGCCATTGAGGTAGAGCTTTGCAAGTATCATCTTCACCATACCCTTGTCGCAACGGCCGTAGATGTTCTTGCCGGGAGCGGCCAGAGCGGCATCGTCGAGCAATGCCTTGCACTCTTCAACCAACCATTTGTAGAGGTCGGCACGCGAGATCTGCGAAGGACCGGTCGAACCTACCGAATTGGCCTCGGTAGAGAACGGTACGTTACCGAAAATGTCGATAGCGTGGTAGTAGCTCAAAGCACGCAAAGCACGCGCCTCGGCGATGAACTCAGCCTTCTTCGGGAAGTCGGCGTCGCTCAAACCTGCAACGTTGGTGTTGGCCTGACGGATGAACTCGTTGCACAGACCCACCTGATAGAATATACGGTAGTACATAGCCACAACGAACTGGTTCGATGTCGTCCAGCACATGTTGTGGATATCGGGCAGACCCGTATCGTTCCAGCAGCAGGTAGCCTCATCGGTAGTCAGACACTGCATGTTCCACAATGCACGCATGTATTGTCCGAAACCGCCGTCGACACCCGAGATGTCGGGATCGCCGTTGGGACCGTATGACGACGAGCAGGCCAGACCCTGATAGCACTTGGCAAGCAGCTGCTCGTATGCCTCCTGAGAGTCGAGCACCTCGGTAGGCAGCTGTATATTGGGATCGATCGGCGTAACATCCAGATCGTTCACGCATGAACTTGCGCCGAGCGTACAAGCCGCAGCGAAAGTCATTAATAAAACTTTATATTTTTTCATAATTTCAATGCGGTTTTATATTAGAAATTGAATTTCACACCGAGAATATAGGTACGAGGACGCGGATAGAGGTTGTTGTCGATACCCGAGTAGATTTCGGGGTCGATACCGTTGTAACCCGTGATCGTACATACGTTCTGCACCGTACCGAATACGCTGAGGTTAATCGGGCGGCCTGCGGCTTTGCCCAGATCGAAGCGATAACTCAACGTGATGTTGTCGAGTTTGAGGAACGAAGCGTTACGCACATAGTAGTCCGACAGATACTGTGCGCCGTTGCGGAAGTTGGTATCAACTGCCGACGGAACGCGGTTGTTGACGAAGTTGTTGGTCCACAAGTCACTCAGCAGCTCGCCGTTCGACGAAATGTTGTCGTAGACATAGTTGCCGATGTTGGCGTGAGCCGATACGGCCAACGTAAGGGCTTTCCAAGAGAGCTGGGTGTTGAATCCGATCGTAACATCGGGAGCAGCCTTCTTGTAGCAATACTTATCCTTAGAGTCAACCACGCCATCCTCGTTGCGGTCTACGTAGTGACCCTCCATAGGTTTGCCGTTCTCGTCGTAGATCTGTTGATATACGTAGAACGAGTTGGTCGGCTGGCCGGTCTGGTGTACCTGACACGTAGTGCCGACAGCGCCCGAGATACCGCCGGTGTCGACACCGTAGTAGTCCTCGCGCTCGTCGTCGGTGGTCAGACGCGTGATCTCGTTCTTGTTCCAAGCGGCATTCAAACCGATGTTCCAGTACCAGTCTCTGTTCTGAATGGCAACGGCGTTGATCTCGAACTCGACACCGATATTCTTCAAGTCACCGATGTTGGCGTTGAGGTAGTTGGTGAGGTTGGCGCCTGCGGCAACGGGAGTCCAGTTGAGCAGGTCTTCGGTCTTGCGGTAGTAGAAGTCGGCGCTACCGTAGATGCGGCCGTCGAGGAATCCGTAGTCGATACCGACGTTATAGGTGGTCGTGGTCTCCCATTTCAGATCGGCATTGTAACCCGAAGGAGTGATAGGAGCGATCGAGCCTGTACCGAAGGGATAGTAGCTGCCCAGAGTGTTGTAGATATAGGTTGCCAACGAAGGATAGTTACCTGCATTGAGGTCCTGCTGACCGGTCTCACCCCAGCTTAAACGGAGCTTCAAGGCCGACAATACGTCGCTGTCGCGCAGGAATGCCTCGTTGCGGATATTCCATGCCAAAGCTACCGACGGGAACAGACCCCACTTGTTGTTGGGGAAGCGCGAGGTACCGTCGTTACGCAGCGAAGCGGTAATCATATAGCGGTTGTCGTAAGAGTAGTTCAAACGACCGAAGAAAGATACGAGGAAGTACTCGGTCTTGGTGGTACGAGGCTCCGACAGGTAGTAGCCGGCAGCCGAAGGCAGTGTGCCGTCGGCCTTGAACTGCTCGTTGAACGACGATACATAGAAGTGCTGCCATGAGTAACCGGCCATGACACTGAACGAGTGTGCGCCCAGAGTCTTGCTGTAATCGGCGTAGAACTCCAGCGTCTGGTCGCGCTTCAGCTGCGAGTAGTTGGTGTGATAACCCGAACCCGACTGCTGCGTGCTGTGCATCGACTGCTCCGTTCCGGCGGCAACATCGACCGTACCCTCCGACTCCGAAATATCGAGACCGAGGTTGAGGTTGAGGCGAAGATCCTCCAAACCGTGGATCTTATAGTCGATCTGAGCATTGCCGATGAAACGCTTGGCGTTCGAGATATCGTTTCTGTCGTTAAGCAGAGCAACGGGGTTCTGGTTGGCCATCGCGTTGCAGTTTTCGATAGTGAACTGCTCAGAACCGGTCTTGCCATTGTTCCACCAAGTGTAACCGTTCAGACCTTCGGGGTCGTAAACCGGCTTGGTCGGGTCGTACTGAATGGCCTGACCAACGGCTGCGGTGTTGGCGAAACGGGTATCCATGTTCATACCCTTGGCATTGAGGCTGATGGTAAGGTGGTTGTCGAGCAGAGTCGGAGTGAGGTTGATCGACAGCGTCTCACGCGTCATGTTGCCCGTCTTCAACGTACCGTCCTGATTGAGGTAACCGAAAGCGATACGATAGGGAAGATCGTTCTTCTCGCCCATCTTTATGTTGCCCGACAGGCCGATATTGCCCTCATACGTCTGGGCAAGCTGGTAAATCTCCTTCTGCCAGTTGGTGTTGGCCGTACCCAAAGCTTTATAAGCAGCGTTGTCGGTACCGCCCATATACCACTTCATGGCTTCACGCATCTGATCGCCGGTCATCACGTCGACATACTTCGAGTTGTCGCTCAGTGAAGCCGTGAAATCGATCGACAGATTGGGAACAGCCGCGTCGTAGCGCGAACCCTTCTTGGTGGTGATGATGATGACACCGTTAGATGCGCGAGAACCGTAGATCGCCGTAGCCGAAGCATCCTTCAGCACCGTGAACGACTCGATATCGCTCGGGTTGACCGAAGCCAAGGCATTGGCTACACCCGAGATGCCGTCGTTCGATACGGGAAGGCCGTCGATGACGATCAACGGGTCGTTGGTAGCTTTCAACGACGAACCGCCGCGGATACGAATCGTTGCGGCAGAACCCGGGGCGCCATCGCCCGAAGTGATTACCACACCGGCGCTTTTGCCGCGCAGCAGGTCGGTCGGAGACGAAGCGAGACCCTTGTTGGTCTGGTCGGCCTTGACGGTCGAGACAGAACCCGTAAGGTCGTTCTTCTTAACAGTACCGTAACCGATCACCACAACATCCTCCAACATCGTATTATCCTCTTCGAGGACGACGCGTTCGAGTACGCTCGACGATGCCAGCAGCTGCTGCGGCTTATAGCCGATGAAGCTGACGATGACAATGGCATCGGGGCTTTTCACTTTTAATTGGTACTGACCGTTGATGTCGGTCGTCACGCCGTTGGTCGTGTCCTGTTCGAAAACAGACGCGCCGATAACTGGCGTTCCGGTAGCATCAACTACCACACCTTTAACCTCGTATTTAGCTTGCTGGCCAAATACTTGGGGGGGGGTCGCAACTGCAAGCAGCGCAAGTCCCAAACACATAGTCAAGAATTTTCTCATAGTGTTTTTTGTGTTAGTTAATAATAATTAGGTTAATATATATCAGAGTTCTGAAAATATTCGTCTATCAGGCCTCCTTGCGTTCGGTTTTGATAAAATATACCGCCAACGATGCCACCAACAGCGACGCGCCGGCCAGCACGAGCATCATGATCTGCTCGCCGCCGAACAGCCGGAGGATGAAACCGCCCACCGAAGCCGCCACTATCTGCGGCAGACATATCGTGCAGTTGAACAGACCTAAATAGGTGCCCATCGAACTTCCCGACAGAGAGTTGGTAAGCAGCGCGAAAGGCATCGACAGCATGGCCGCCCAGCCGCAGCCGATCAGCACGAACGAGATGAACAGCAGGCAGGGAGTGTGCATGAAGTAGGTCGAGATGAACCCTATGCCGCCTATGACCAAGCTCACGGCATAGGCCATCTTGGTGTTGCGGAACATGGGCAGCACGATAGCCCACAGGATCGAACCTATGGCCTGCACGGCGAACAGCACGCCGACCCAGTTGCCCGCAGCCTGATAGGCATCGGACTGCACATCGGTCGTATCCCATACGTTTGCGGCTATACCGCCGTTGGTATAGTTCCACATATATAGGAATGCGAACCACGAGAAGAACTGCACCAAGCCGATCTGCCAGAATATCTTGGGCGCATGCAGGACAAGCTGCACGAGATTGCGCTTCTCGCGTTTCTCCGCGCTCGCGATATTGTGGAACTTGGCATACTCCTCGGGAGGCATCTCACGCACCTTGAAGCCGGTGTAGAAGACGCAAAGGATAAGTATGGCCGCACCTATGTAAAAAGAATATATCACCGAGGGGGGAATCATGCCCTCGGGCGCCACGTTCTTTATGCCGATCCACGTAAACAGATAGGGGAACAGGTAGCCCACCAACGAACCGGCGTTGCACAGCAGGCTCTGGATAGAGTAGGCCTTGGCCTTCTGCTGCTCGTTGACCATGTCGCCCACCATCATCTTGAACGGCTGCATGGCCATGTTGATCGAGGTGTCGAGCAGCATCAGCATCACCAAGCCGAACGACATGGCCGCCTTGACAGTGAGACCCAGACTGCCCGAGTTGGGCAAAAAGACCATGACGGCAACGGCAACGAGCGCACCGACATAGAGATAGGGTTTGCGACGCCCCCACTTGCACCACGTCTTGTCGCTCCACATGCCCACCAACGGCTGCACGAGCATGCCCATCAGCGGCGGCAAAATCCAAAAATAACTGAGATCGTGCGGGTCGGCTCCGAGCGTTGCGAATATACGGCTGATGTTCGCACTCTGCAAAGCGTATGCAATCTGAACGCCGAAAAATCCGAAGCTCAGATTCCACATCTGCATAAACGACAAATCAGGTTTTTTCATTCAGGTTTATTAAAATTTTTAATATTACATCAATTGTAACACAAATTTTAATATAATACATCAAAGAAACAAATTTTACACGACCAACCGCCGTATAATTTGGACGAATCGGCGAAATTGGCGACCGAACGGGAAAGCCTGTCGACGAACGGCAGCCCGACAGGGGCGATTTGTAATTTTGCAAAATAATGTATATCTTTGTGTATGATTAGGCCTGCACATAACGAACGCAGACGGTCGGGCATAGGCAGCAAAAGTATCATTTTGATATTCGCCATGCTCCATGCCGCCGTGGCAGTGATCAGCCGACTGATGTATTACGACGATGACGTGCCGCTTACGGTGCTCACGATAACCATGGTGATCGTGGTGACCATGCGTCAGAATGTCCGTATAGAGATCATAGCCGTAATAACACTCGTCGCCACGCTGCTGGGATTCGTCAGCGGAGAGCTTATGTGGCCGTTGATAGACGACATTGTCGACAACAAGGTCGCTGCGCCGGCCATATCCACATTCGTCATAACGATGCTCATCGGCTGGGGCACATACGCCCTGACGCGCAACGGCCGCCGCTTCAAGAGCTACAAGTCCACATGGCGGCCATCGATTGTCAACATATTGGTAATCGCACTGTCGATACTGCTGCTCAGAGTGGCTTACGTGATAATGTTCCGCACCCACTTCTTCACCAACGACATGATACTCGACATCGTGCAGGACATATTCGGCAACATCGTCGCGCTGCTCATACTCACATGCGGCAACATACTGCTCTCGATCAAGACATACTCATACTTCACATACCAGCCGCACACGCTGCGCAACAAGACATACGGACTGCTTCTCATATCGACCCTTTTAGCCATTCCGCTGCTAACCTCGCTTGTCGTCTACTGCGACATACCGCTCATGGCCGAGGCGTCGCACGATCCGGTGCAGTTCGCCCGCATATTCGCCGTCGCATTTCTCATACACATAATCATATACACGCTGTCGTATTTAGTGCAGCACACCATAGCCTCGAAGCGCGAACTGAGCACAGAACGCGAGCAAAAGCACAAGGCGCTGTATCAATACAACCGGCTCAAACAGCAGATCAACCCCCACTTCCTGTTCAATTCGCTCAACATACTCGACTATCTGGTGCAGGAGGGTCAGAGCGAACGCGCCAGCGGATTCATACGCAAGCTGGCGAACATCTACCGCTACATGCTCAACAACGACCAGAAACCGTTGGTCAAGCTCAAAGAGGAGATCGACTTCGCCGACATGTACATCGATCTGCTGAAAGAGCGTTTCGTCGACGGTCTGATCATAGACAAGCGGATCGATGCGTCGCTATACAATATGTATATAGTGCCCTGCTCGCTGCAACTGCTCATCGAGAACGCCACCAAACACAATATCGTCTGCGCCGACGAGCCGCTGCACGTGGAGATATTCTCGCAGGAGCGCTGCATAATCGTGCGCAACAACCTGCAACCGCGCACCACAGGCCAGCAATCCACGCATGTAGGGCTGTCGAATATCCGGCAGCAATATATGGATATCACCCGCAACACCATAACCGTAAAGAAGACTGACAAGGAATTCATCGTAAAACTACCGTTAGTATAATGCTCAGAACACTTATCATAGAGGACGAAATACCCGCCCAGATCACATTAAAGAAATTGCTCGACAAATGCTCTGCCGATTGCAATATCGTCGGCACGCTCACATCGGTCAAGTCGTCGGTCAAATGGCTCGAAGAGAACCCCGGCGGAGCCGACGTCATATTCATGGACGTGGAGTTGTCGGACGGCGTATGCTTCGACATTTTCAAACATACGACAATCGATGCCAATGTCATCATTACCACGGCATACGACAACTATGCCCTCAACGCTTTCAAGATCAACAGCGTCGACTATCTGTTGAAGCCTATCGACGAGCAGGAGCTGAAACGCGCATTGGAGCGCTGCCGCAAATCGATCGAGGCGAAAAATCCGGTCGGCATCGAGACCCTGATCAACTATTTCTCACAGGCGTCGCAAGCCGAGAGCAAAGGCTACAAAAAGAGATTCATCGTCAAGGTGGGTGAAAAGATAGTCATCATACCCGTCGAAGATATTGCCTACTGCTATTCGGAGGACAAAAACACCTATTCGGTCACCAAGAGCGGCTCGCGCCGCCTGCTCGACTACTCGCTCGACTCGGTGCAGGAGATGCTCGACCCTAAAATCTTCTTCCGCATATCGCGCAGCTACATAGTGTCGATCAACGCCATAGAGAACATATCGCGGCATTTGGGCACGCGGTTGAAACTGCAATTGAGGCCGAAGACCGACGACGAAGTGGTGGTAAGCCGCAGCCGCACCTCCGATTTTTTGGAATGGCTCGATAACAACTGACACAGCTTATGCGACTACGCACACAACTCGGATAAAATAATATCCGAGTTTTTTTGCCGTATCTTTTGTATTTTTGACAAATAAAATCTATCTTTGCACGCATTATATATATATTAGGTGACAGATCGCAATATGTAAATTGTAAAAAATTCAGATATCGCCAAATGAAAGATTTAAGATTCCTTATCATCGGCATCGCGCTCTTGCTGTGCTCGTGCAACGCCCAACAGCGCGTGCTCTATCTGCAAGACATCAAAGATGGGGCCGTCGTGGATATTCCCGAGGACTACCAGATTCGCATCAAACCTCTCGATCAACTCACGGTAGTGGTCAACAGCAAGAATCCCGAGTTGGCCGTACCGTTCAACTCGTCGTCGAGTTACAGCGCATTGACGGGTATGCCCTCAGCAACAAGCATAACAAACAACAGTCTGCAAGTGCTTACCGTCGACGAAAACGGCATACTCAATCTGCCCGTCATCGGCAAGATCAAGTGCGACGGCATGACGCGTTCGGAGCTGTCGCAGGTCATCGCCGACAAGATCCTCGAAGGCGGACATATCGCCGATCCCAATGTCAACGTCCGTTTCGCCAACATGACCATATCGGTATTGGGCGAGGTCGTCCGTCCGGGACGTTTCGATATCGCCAAAGACCGCATCACGATATTGGAAGCCCTCGCATTGGCGGGCGACATGACCATATACGGTAATCGTGAGAATGTGGCCGTGATACGCGAACACGACGGCAAGAATATCGTAACACTGCTCGACGTACGCTCGAAAAAGATATTCGATTCGCCCTGTTTCTATCTCGAACAGAACGACATAGTATTGGTAAGCCCCAACAAGTACAAGGCTGCCACGGCAGAGATCAACCAGAACCGTTCGTTCTGGATATCGCTTACCAGCACGGCCATATCGCTGGCTACGCTGGTAATTACGATCACCCGATAACTAAGACATAACAAGTTATAAGTCACATGAACAACTATCCGACACAACAAAACGAAGACAGCACAAAGGCCGGCAGATTCACGCTGCAGGATTTTGTACAGTTGATACTCTCCAACTGGTATTGGTTCGTATTGTCGATGCTGATCTGCTTCGGATGCGCGGCTTTCTATCTGCGCCGCACGGCTCCCGTGTACCAGCGTTCGGCCTCGGTGCTTGTCAAAGACTCGCGCAAGGGTTCGAGCGCCGAGATCTCGGCATTCAACGACCTGCTCGGAGGAATCGGAGGCGGAATACGCCGCAGCGTCGACAACGAGATCTATATCTTCCAGTCGCGCCGGCTTATGGAGGAGGTCGTCGGCAAACTCGACCTTACCATAAAGTACACCCAAAAGGGAAGAATCAGAACCTTAGACCTCTACGGCCGCTCGCCCATTCTGGTAAAATACATCAATCCCGCGCCCAATGAAACCGGGCAGTTCAAAGCGCGTATCGTCGACGAACAGACAGTCGATCTTTTCGGCTTCTCAGGCAACGGCGATTTCAGTGTGCAGGTGACTATGGGAGACACGGTATCCACACCTATGGGAGCCATGATCGTGCGCCAGACGCCCTACATCTCGCAGCACATAGGCGGCGAGATAATAGTCGGCAAATACCCTTTCAACGAAACCGTAGAGGCATATCGCACCAAGTTCAAATGCGAGATCAAGGATAAGCAGGCCTCGGTCATCAGTCTGACGATGGACGACGTGGTGCCCAAGCGAGCCGAAGATATCATCAACAGCATCATCGATGCCTATAATACCGACGCTATCAACGACAAGCGCACCATATCGGACATCACCGACAAATTCATCAACGAGCGTTTGGCGATCCTCGGCAAGGAGTTGACCGACGCCGACAGCGACGTAGCCGCATTCAAACAGACATACAAGATTTACAGCCCCGAAGATGAGGCATCGCACAGCGCCACGGAGATAAGTTCACTGAAAAGCCAGTCGCTGTCGCTCGAAGGCAGTTTGGAGATGGCGCGCTACATACGCGATTTCATCAACAACGACGCCAGCGAGCGCAGCCTCATTCCGGCCGCCACGGTATCGATGAGCGGTGCATCGGCTGCATTGGCATCACAGATCGCCTTATACAACGAGCAGGTGCTCAACCGCCAGCGACTGCTGGCCAACGCCTCGGCCAACAGCCCTGTCATAATCGATATGGACAACAACATTGCCTCTCTGCGCAATGCCATTCTGACGTCTCTCGACTCGCATATCAACGGCCTTACGCTGCAACTCGACAATATACGCCGTGAGCAGAACATCGCCGATACGCGTATGACCTCGTCGCCCGTCAAGGAGAAGGAGCTGTTGTCGATGAGCCGTCAGCAGAAAGTCAAGGAGGAGTTGTATATCTACCTGTTGACCAAGCGCGAGGAGAACTCGTTGATGGGAGCCACGGCAGAGAGCAACGCCCGCATCATCGACACGGCCTACGGAAGCAACAAACCGATAAGCCCCAAGAAGACACTGATATATCTGATCGCGATCGTACTCGGCGCCGCGATTCCGTGCGCACTGCTCTACATAATCGAGCTGCTAAATACCACCGTAAGAGGCCGCAAAGAGATCGAGGAGGCATTGAGCATACCGTTCTTAGGCGATATTCCGGCATATCACGGCAAGGCCGAATACGGCATAGCCGTGCGCGCCGCGGGTCGCGACATGTTGTCGGAGTCGTTCAGAATACTGCGCACCAACATGAGTTTCATGGGCATCGACAGCGAGCAGAAGGTCATTCTCCTCACCTCGTCGACACCGCATAGCGGCAAGACGTTCGTTTCGACCAATTTAGCCATGACACTCGCCATATCGGGCAAACGGGTGCTGTTGATGGACTTCGATCTGCGACGTCGCACACTGTCGAAGCAGATGGGGCACCGCACCGACAGAAAGGGCATAACCAGCTATCTTAACGGCTCGATCGCCCGGTTGGAGGATGCCATATCGAAGACCCCGATCGACGACAACTTCGATATAATGTATGCCGGCATCCAACCGCCCAACCCGGCCGAGATGCTGATGTCGCAGCGCGTCGACAAAATGATAAACGACCTGCGCGGCATGTACGACTACATAATTATCGACAGCGTGCCGGCGATGGCCATTGCCGATGCGATGATCATCGACCGCGTGGCCGATCTGACGATATACGTAGTTCGTCAGGGACATCTCGACCGCCGTCAACTGCCCGACATCGAGAAATTGCACCGCGACAAGAAGTTCCACAACATGTGCATCGTCCTCAACGGCGTAGATCCCAATGCCAAGACATACGGCCACGGATATGGCTACGGGTACGGCAATTACGGCTACGGATACTACTGCGACGACAACGACACGAAGTGGGAAAAGTTCGTAAAGAAGGTAAAACGACAGTTCAAGAAACGGAAGTAAACAATGGCAAGCCGAGGTTTGACAATAGCCGTGGATTTCGATGGGACATGCGTCGAGCATGAATACCCGCATATCGGAGCCGACGCCGAAGGTGCTGTGGATGTATTGCGCGAGTTGTCGCAGAACGATTGCAAACTGATCCTCTACACCATGCGTTCGGGCATACTGCTCGACAAGGCGGCACAGTGGTTCAAGGTGCGCAATATTCCGTTGTACGGCATAAATGCAAACCCCGATCAGGATTGGAGCGACTCGCGCAAGGTATATGCCAATCTCTACATCGACGATTCGGCAGTGGGATGCCCGCTGCGTTTCGTCGACGGAGCCGCCCACCCGGTGGTCGACTGGCAGAAAGTGAGGCGCCAACTCGTACTCGACGGCGTACTCGACTAACAGATCGGATCGGCTGCGAATGTTCGCAGCCGATTTATCTATTGCAACAATCAATATCTAAGCAGTGAAAATCATCATCGACAAAGCCATACCGTTTGTCAAAGGCGTTCTCGAACCCTTTGCCGAGGTGGAGTATATCGACGGCAAGAGTATCGGACGGCAGCATGTCGCCGACTGCGACGCACTGCTGATACGCACCCGCACACGCTGCGACCGGGCGCTGCTCGACGGATCGAAAGTCGGCTTCATAGCCACCGCCACCATAGGCTGCGACCATATCGACACGGAGTATTGCCGGTCGCGATCGATAGACGTCGTTCGCGCCGAGGGATGCAATGCCCGCGGCGTATTGCAATGGGTAGCGGCTGCGCTGGCACACATAATCGCTCTCGACGGCCGCCGTCCCGAGCAGTACACCCTCGGCGTGGTGGGCGTGGGACACATAGGATCGCTCGTCGCCGATTATGCCCGATCGTGGGGATTCAGGGTCGTATGCTGCGACCCGCCGCGGCAGGCGCGCGAAGGGGGCGATTTCATATCGCTCGAAAAACTTGCTTCGCAAGTCGACATCATGACATTGCACACGCCGCTCGATGACACCACACGCCACATGGTCGACGCCCGGCTGCTCGCGGCGATGCGTCCCGATGCCATTGTCGTCAATGCCTCGCGCGGCGAGGTGATCGACGGCCGGGCGCTGCTCGCTTCCCGGCACCGCTATGCCCTCGACGTGTGGGAGTCGGAACCCGACATCGACCGGGAGGTGCTGCAAAACGCCCTGCTTGCAACCACACACATAGCCGGTTATTCGGCTCAGGGCAAGGCCAACGCCTCGGCTGCCGTGATACGCAAGTTGGCCGCCCGCTACGGTTTGCCGCTTACGGAGTGGTATCCGGCCGAAATAGATCGCACACAGCCGCACGCGATAGGCTGGGAGCAGATGTGCGGCACTATCGCGGCATACTTCGACATCGCGGCCGAGACACGCCGATTCAAGGCCGATCCGTCGCAGTTCGAGCGTATCCGCAACCAGTACGACTATCGGCAGGAGTATTTTTAAGGCCAATCAAGACATTGTCAGCATAAAATATGTATCTTTGCAATAAATAAAACGTCAGATGAAATTGTCGCCGATAAGGAAATTGCTCTCGATCGTCAATCCCGAGACTGCGCACAACATCGCATTGCGGCGTCTGCGCATAATAGGGGCGATGCCGGCAGGCAAGTGGCTGCTTCGCAAGCGATATGCGGTGCGGTCGCCGCTGTTGGAGCGAGAGGTGTTCGGCATGAGATTTCCCAATCCCGTGGGCGTTGCGGCAGGATACGACTGCAACGGCGAAGTCATAGACGAATTGGCTGCGGCAGGATTCGGATTCATCGAGATAGGCTCCGTGACGCCGCGCCCGCAGGTCGGCAATCCGCGTCCGCGGCTGTTCCGGCAGTCGTCGGCAGGTGCCATTATCGACCGCTCGGGCTATCCGTCGAAGGGGTTGGAATATGTCATGGGCAAAATCCGCAACCGCAAAAAGGGGGTCATTGTCGGCTGCAACATCTGCAAAAATGCCATAACGCCCAACGAGGCCGCCTCGGGCGACTACTTGAAGGTATTCCGCAACATGTATCAATATGTCGATTACTTCTCGGTAAACATATGTTGCAATACCTCGTCGAAGGCGTTCGTCCCCACATCGAAGCAGGCGCTGTCGGCATTGCTGGCTCCGCTGTTCGAGTTCCGGCGGGGACAAAGCGACTACCGTCCCATACTGCTCAAAATATCGCCCGACCTTGCGGTCGAACAGCTCGACGGAGTGATAGAGTCTCTTATCGAATTGCCGCTCGACGGCATAGTGGCCGTTGCCGGCACACTCGCGAGCGACGTGCTCGACGCCGACAACAGGGGCGTCGGAGCCGTAAGCGGAGAGCCGCTTACTCGCCGAGCCATAGAGACCGTTGAATACATACACCGCCGCTCGGGAGGATTCTACCCTATCATCGGCGTCGGAGGTCTAATGTCGCCCGAAGACGTGAAAAACATGCTGGCGGCGGGCGCCTCGCTCGTACAGCTGCACACGGGTATCATCTATCACGGATTAGGGTTGGCCGGAAAGATATGCCGATCGCTTGCCGCCGCCGCACAGGAGGAGCAAACCGCAAAGGCCGCACAGAAATAGCGTTCACAACCTCAACAATCCATATTCGACAAATATGAAAGCAACCGTCGTAACAATAGGTGACGAGATTCTCATAGGTCAGATCGTGGATACCAATACCGTATCGATCGCCCGTCACCTCAACTCCGCCGGCATCGCCGTCGTGGAGAAGCTCTCCATAGGCGACGACGCGCAGGCGATACGCGACACCGTCCGACGCGCATTGTCGGCGAGCGACATCGTCATCATCACGGGCGGACTCGGACCCACAAAGGACGACATCACCAAATATACTCTGGCGGAGATGTTCGGCAGCCGTCTGATATACAACGAGGCAGAGGCCGCACACATACGCACCCTGCTGGCTCGCCGCGGCATAGAGTTCAGCGAACTGAACCGTTCGCAGGCTATGGTGCCGGAGTGCTGCACGGTGCTGCACAATGCCCACGGCACGGCGCCGGGCATGTGGTTCGACTGCGGAGACGACCGCTCGAAGGTCGTCGTCTCGCTGCCGGGAGTCCCGTTCGAAATGGAGCACCTCATGCACGACGAGGTCATGCCGCGCATAAAGAGCCGTTTCGAACTGCACTCCATAGTCCACCGCACGATGATTACGCACGGCATCGCCGAGTCGATGCTTGCGGCTCAAATCGCCTCGTGGGAAGATGCTCTGCCCGCAGGCGTGAAACTCGCCTACCTGCCCTCGCCCAATATCGTACGTCTGCGCCTGTCGGCCTACGACGTCGACGGCAAGGAGATGCGGACGGTCATCGACAACGAATTTGCAAAACTGTATTCGATCATACCCGACAACATCGTCGGATTCGACGACGCCTCGGTAGAACACATCGTTCACGACCTGCTAACAGGACGCGGTGCGACACTCGCCGTGGCGGAGAGCTGTACGGGAGGCGCCATAGCCTCGAAGTTCACGGCCATGCCGGGAGCTTCGGCCTATTTTCGGTGCGGCGTGGTATCGTACAGCAACGAGGCCAAGCGCGACGTACTCGGAGTCGACATGGACGATATAGTACGCTGCGGAGCCGTCAGCCAGACCGTGGCGCAACAAATGGCCGAGGGTGTGCGGCGCATATCGGGCGCCGACTACGCCATATCAACTACGGGCATCGCCGGCCCGACGGGAGGCTCGGAGCAGAAGCCCGTCGGCACCGTATGGTTCGGCGTGGCGACGCCCGAGGGCAGCTATGCCGTCATGCGCAACTCGGGTACCGACCGCGGACAGATCATAGCACGCGCATCGGCATATGCCATAGAGTTGCTGTTGAAAGAACTAACCGAATAGAACGAACCTAACTTAAAAATCTTAATATCATGATACAATCGATTCTCGATACCGATCTGTACAAATTCACCACCTCGTATGCCTATTTCAAACTCTATCCCGAGGCACGCGGAACATTCACCTTTTTAGATCGTGCGAAATCGCAATACGACCAGCGTTTCATCGACGACCTGCGCCACGAGTTCGAGGCTCTGTCGCGCCTGTCGCTCACCAACGAGGAGTTCGAATACATGATCGCCAACTGCAAGTATATTCCGCAGAACTACTTCGAGTGGTTGAAAGTGTTTCACTTCGACGCCTCGAAGATCGACGTGCGATTGGACGAGGAGCAGCATCTGCACATCGACGTTACGGACTTCATGTACAAGGTCACGCTCTACGAAATAGCCGTGCTGGCAACGGTGTCGGAGCTTGTAAATCGCCGCAACAATGTCGACATCGACTCGATGATCGAACGCTTGGAGCAGAAAGAGTCCATAGCCCGCGAGAACGACATGCGCTTCTCCGATTTCGGCACGCGCCGCCGCTTCTCGTTCGACATACAGCGTTTGGTCGTAGAACATCTGCGCGACCACGAGTGCGGCTGCGTGGGTACGTCGAACTGCTATTTGGCTATGAAATTGGGTGTAAAGATGATCGGCACCTACCCCCACGAGCTGCCCATGTTCATCGCCGCCGTCAACGGAGGTCCGCGCAACGCCAACTACCTTACCATGGAGGATTGGGTCAAGGTCTACGACGGCTACCTCGGCACGGCACTGACCGACAGCTTCGGCTCGGAGGTGTTCTTCAAAAACTTCTCGAAGAAACACGCCTCGCTCTTCGACGGCGTGCGCCACGACTCGGGCGACCCCATAGCGTTTATGAACATGGCCATAGCGCGTTACAAGGAGTTGGGCATCGACCCCATGACCAAAACCATAGTTTTCAGCGACACGCTCGACTTCCCCAAAGCCGCGGCCATAAAGAAGGCCTGCGAGGGCAAGATACGCTGCTCGTTCGGCATCGGCACCAACCTCACCAACGACACCGGCAACACGCCCTGCAACATCGTCATGAAGCTGTCGAAGTGCCAGATCAACCGCCGTCAGCCCATGGAGCTGTGTGTCAAGCTCTCCGACGTTCCGGGCAAGGAGATGGGCGACCGCAGGGAGATCGAGGTCTACCGTTATCTGTTGCGCAACTGAAATATGGCGGCAAAACCGCATCAAATTGCATGATCGATTTGCAATATCGAAAAAATTTACTAACTTTGTGCGCTTTTGTGCATGGTAGCACCAAAGCTAAAAATTAAACGACAATGAAAGTTTGCGAAATTACAGGTAAAGTTGCGATCGTGGGCAACAATGTTTCCCACTCGCATATCCGTTCGAAGCGCAAGTTCAATCCCAATTTGAAGACTAAGCGTTTCTGGTCGGAGGAGGAGGGACGCTGGATCACCTTGAAGGTATCGGCGGCCGGCATCAAAACAATCAACAAGAAGGGTCTGGCAGTTGCTCTGCGCGAGGCTAAGGCACCTAAGTCAGTTTACTAAAATCGGATTGAGAAATGGCAAAGAAAGGTAACAGAGTTCAGGTGATTTTGGAATGCACCGAGCAGAAAGAGAGCGGCGTTGCAGGCATGTCTCGCTACATCACCACCAAGAACAAGAAGAACACTCCCGATCGTTTGGAGCGCAAGAAGTACAACCCCTATTTGAAACGTGTGACCGTACACCGTGAAATTAAATAATTTGTGAGTAGAGTATGGCAAAGAAAGTAGTTGCAACCCTGAAAACGGGTACGAGCAAGAAATACACGAAGTGTATCAAGATGGTAAAGTCGGAGAAGACGGGCGCCTACATGTTCCAAGAGCAGAACCTGCTCAGCGACGATGAGATCAAGGCATTTTTCGCACAGAAATAGTTCAATTTCTTGCACCTTTTCTCGCCCCGGCATAGCCCGAACAGGTTTGGCTCTGCCCTCGGCTTATTAAAAACATTGTTATTAGTTCTCGCAACTAATACACAAAAGGCAGCTTTCGAGCTGCCTTTTGTGTATTTACAGGCCGATGCCGCCACCCTGCCCCGCCGCGTCGTCCATATCGGTTGGGGTCGATTATTTCCACCGACATGTCATTCTGAGGAGCGCGAAGCGCGACGTGAGAATCTCTGCACCTGACAATGGAAATAATCGCCCACAACAGAGATTGCCACGCCTCGCTGCACTCGGCTCGCAATGACATGGAGTGTCACTCCGAGGAGCGTTTGTCATTCTGAGGAGGCCGCAGGCCGACGTGAGAATCTCTGCACCCGACAAGGCGAATGACCCCTCTCCTGTTTTTGCGCATGAACCCGCATATCACGCCCGCAGCAGCTGCGACCGGCCGCCGCTATCGACGCACAGAGATCGCGCCGACGGCAACATTCGTCACAAAAAGAGCGGAGAAGTGTTCAAACAGAGGATTTTTGTAGTAACTTTGTCGCCGCTATAAAAATTAACGGTTATGTTATTGCGCGGTATTGCAACGATTGCACTGTTGGTGTGCTCCAACGTATTCATGACATTGGCGTGGTATGGACACATAGCCTTCAAGTCGCGTTTGGAGAGGTACGGATTGGCGGCGATAGTCGTCATCAGTTGGGCGATAGCCCTGTTCGAGTACTGTTTTCAGGTGCCGGCCAACCGCATCGGCAGCGCCGAGTTGGGAGGTCCGTTCACCATATGGCAGTTAAAGGTTATTCAGGAGGTTATATCGTTAGTGGTATTCACGCTTTTCGTGGTGGTGTTCATGAAGGGCGATGCCTTGAAATGGAATCATATGGCAGGATTCGGATGTCTGATATTGGCCGTATATTTCATATTCCGCAAATAGCCGGCAAAAGAGCGAACAAAACAGTGCCGTTGCCCGAAAGGACAACGGCACTGGTCGTATATAGACAAATCTTGCTCTATTTGTAGAATATCGAACTTATTGATTTGTAATTGTGTACGCGCTCGATAACATCGGCGAATATGGGAGCTACACTCAACACGGTGAACTTGTGCAGGTCCTCGCCCGCTTTCAACGGAATGGTATCGGTGGTGATGACCTCCTCCAATTCGCTCGCGTTGATACGCTCGTAGGCCTTGCCCGACAGCACGGGGTGGGTTATCGCGGCACGAACGCTCTTGGCGCCGCGCTGTTTGAGCATGTCGGCGGCCATGCAGATCGTACCGGCCGTGTCGATCATGTCGTCGACGATGATGACGTTGCGGCCTTCGACATCGCCTATGGCGGTCATGCTGCCCACGACGTTGGCCTTGGCACGCTCCTTATGCGAGATGACAATCGGTGCGCCGAGATGTTTGGCATACGTGCTGGCACGCTTGGCGCCGCCCATGTCGGGAGCCGCTATGGAGAGATTGTCGATACCCAATTTATTGATATATGGTACGAATATGCCGCTGGCATAGAGTGCGTCGACAGGCTGGTCGAAGAACCCCTGTATCTGGTCGGCATGCAGATCCATCGTCATTATGCGATCGACACCCGCTGCAACGAGCATATTGGCCACTAAACGCGCCGTAATAGGGACACGCGGACGGTCCTTGCGATCCTGTCGCGCCCAACCGAAATAAGGTATTACGGCGATAATGTGATAGGCCGAGGCGCGACGGGCGGCATCGACCATCATCAACAGCTCCATCAGATTGTCCGAAGGCGGAAACGTCGACTGGATGATAAATACCGTACAGCCGCGAATAGATTCGTTGTAGGCCGGTTGAAACTCACCGTCGCTGAACTGCAACACGTCCGAATCGCCGAGCGTAGTGCCGTACTCGGCCGCGATTTTCTCGGCAAGGTAACGAGATCCCCTGCCGGCGAAAAATTTTATTTTGTGGATAGCCATAAGTAGAAGTATGAGGTTTTATTTGTATTACAAAGATAATAATACGAAATGAAAAACCGGACACTTTATGCGCCGACTTTTCAACATTGTTCTAAACAATTTGCTATGTGGTCGAGTATCTCCTTGCGGCCGGTGCCCTTGGCGCTCGACGAGAAGAACATCGCCGGCAGCTCCTCCCACTGTTCAGAGAGCGTTGTGCGATAGGTCTTTACATTGCGACTGAGCACAGCCTGCGAGATCTTGTCGGTCTTGGTGAAGATGATGCCGAAAGGTATGCCCTCACGCCCCAACATCTCGATGAACCGAAGATCGATGCGCTGCGGTTCGAGCCGCGAGTCGACTAACACGAACAGGTAGTGCATCTTTTGGCATTGGAGTACGTAGTCGGTGATAAGTTTCGAAAACTCGCCGCGCGCGGTGCGCGACACCTTGGCATAGCCGTAACCCGGCAGATCGACTAAATACCAGCTGTCGTTTATCAGGAAGTGGTTGATGAGCCGAGTTTTGCCCGGCGTGCCCGACACCTTGGCCAACGACCTGTTGCCCGTCAGCATATTGATGAGCGACGACTTGCCCACGTTGCTGCGCCCGATGAACGCCACATCTCGCAGGTCGTCTTTCGGGACCTGCGAGATGCGCTCGGAACTGCACTTGAAAACAGCCTTGGTGATCTCCATCGTCTGTCGCGCTTTCGGATTATTCGACCGTCACCGACTTGGCGAGGTTGCGCGGTTGATCCACATCGCGCCCCTTGTTGACGGCGATGTAGTAGGCTAACAGCTGCAACGGCACCGATGTCAACAGCGGCGACAGGCACTCCGAGACCTCGGGAATTTCGATCGCATAGTCGGATATGCTCGATGCCTCCTTATCGCCCTTGGTGACTATGGCTATGACACGGCCGCCGCGAGCCTTGATCTGCTGTATATTGCTGACCGTCTTGTCGTAGATGCTGTCGGCCGTTGCTATGACGACTGTCGGCATCTCGTTGTCGATCAAAGCGATGGGACCGTGTTTCATTTCGGCGGCAGGATAGCCCTCTGCGTGTATGTAAGAGATCTCCTTAAGTTTCAACGCGCCCTCCATGGCTGCCGGATAGTTGTAACCGCGCCCCAAATAGAGGAAGTTATGGGCATAGGTGAAGATCTTGGACAGGTCCTTTATGCGGTCGTTCAACTTCAACACCTCCTCGATAAGCGACGGGATGCGCCGCAGGTCGGAAGCCACCTGCTCGAAAACCTCCTGCGATACCGTACCGCGCAGGCGTCCCACGGCCAAAGCGACCATGGCCAGCACAGTCACCTGACCGGTAAAGGCCTTGGTCGAGGCCACACCGATCTCGGGACCCACGTGAATATAGCAGCCCGAATCGGTTGCGCGCGGTATCGACGATCCGATGACGTTGCAGATACCGAAGACGAACGCGCCGCGCGACTTGGCAAGCTCCAAAGCGGCCAGCGTGTCGGCCGTCTCGCCCGACTGTGAAATGGCGAAGAGTATGTCGCGGTCGGTGATTATGGGATTGCTGTAACGGAACTCGCTGGCATACTCCACCGTAACGGGTATGCGGCATAAATCCTCGATGAGATGCTTGCCGATCAGGCCGGCATGCCACGAGGTGCCGCAGGCCACGATGATGATGCGCTCGGCACGCAGGAATCGCTCCTTATTGTCGATGATGCCCGATATGGCTACGTTCTTGCCGTCGATGCTGACACGCCCGCTAAGGCAGTCGAGCAGCGTCTTGGGTTGTTCGAATATCTCTTTGAGCATGAAATGCGGGTAGCCGCCCTTCTCCAACTCCGATATGCTCATGCGCAGCTTGCAGATGTTGACCTTCGACTCGACATTCTCCTCGGTCATGATCTTCAACGGCTTGTTGCGGTCGATAATGGCTATCTCGCCGTCTTCCAAATACACCACCTTTTTGGTGTACTCCACTATGGGCGTGGCGTCCGAGGCCAAACAGTAGAAGTCGTTGCCTATGCCGATGACAAGCGGACTGCTTCGACGCGCGGCAATGATCTGGTCGGGGTTATTCTTGGCGATGACCGCTATGGCGTATGCGCCGACCACCTCTTTGGTGGCCTGCAAAACGGCCTCGTAAAGCGAGCAGGAGTTCTGCTCGATGATATACTCGATCAACTGTACGATGACCTCCGTATCGGTGTCGCTGCGGAACGTGTAGCCATGACCTATCAATGCCTGTTTGATGACGGCATAGTTCTCAATGGTGCCGTTGTGCACTATGGCAATATTGTCCGACTGCGAATAGTGCGGGTGGGCATTGACGTCGCTCGGTTCGCCGTGGGTCGCCCAGCGCGTATGTGCAATGCCTATCGTGCCGGAGGTATCCTTGTCCTCGGCATAGTGCTCCAACGCTGCGACCTTGCCCTTGCTTTTATAAACTTTCAACTCGCCCGACTGGTTTATCAATGCGACTCCGGCGCTGTCGTAACCGCGATACTCCAAACGGTGCAGTCCCTGTATCAATATCGGATAAGCGTTCCGACTACCTATGTAACCTACGATACCACACATATTTTCATTTATTACAAATTCGACATTGTGTTGAACAGCTTGCAAATATACATATTTAATATGACATAAGTTGCATTCCGCCCGATTTTTTATACCTTTGCCAATGCTTATTCTTGTAAATTTTATCGTATTATGAAAAAAGAATGGAACGACGTTCGCGAATTTCACGAAAAATTCGGGCACCCCGTGGCTGAAACCCCGCGCATGATCGACAGCAAACGCGCACTTTCACGCGGCAAATGGATGAACGAGGAGGTAGCCGAATTTCTCGTGGCCAAAGACATATACGAACAGGCCGATGCCATGATCGACCTGATGTACTTCGCACTCGGCACAATGGTCGAAATGGGATTGGAGGCCGACGAGCTGTTCGACATCGTGCAAAAGGCCAACATGGCCAAGCTGTGGCCTGACGGCAAGCCCCACTACAACCCCAAGGACGGCAAGGTCATCAAACCCGACAACTGGGAAGACCCGACGCCCAAGATCAAGGCCTATATCGACAAGATCATCGCCGAGAAGAGCAAACTGTAATCGACAAGAGCATTGAATCGATGAAAATCGGGCAGATAGATTTGGGCGACAAGCCGCTGTTTCTGGCACCCATGGAGGATGTCACCGACCCGTCGTTTCGATATATGTGCAAGCGATTCGGCGCCGATGTGGTCTACACTGAGTTCATATCGTCGGACGGTTTGATACGCGACGCATGGAAGTCGCGCGCGAAACTGTCGATATGCGACGCCGAGCGGCCTGTCGGCATACAGATCTACGGGCATCTGATCGAGCCTATGGTGGAGGCTGCCCGCATTGCCGCAGCGGCCGGGCCCGACATGGTGGATATAAACTTCGGCTGTCCGGTAAAGAAAATAGCCGCGCGCGGTGCCGGTTCGGGCATGATGCGCGACGTGGATCTCATGGTGGAGATGACGCGCCGCATAGTGGAGGCCGTCGACAAACCCGTGACGGTGAAGACGCGCATAGGGTGGAGCGACGAGTGCAAGAACATAGAGGAGATAGCCTTGCGTCTGCAAGACGTGGGCATAGCGGCTCTGACGATACACGGTCGCACACGGTCGCAGATGTATCGCGGCGAGGCCGACTGGACGCTCATAGGCAAGGTGAAGAACAACCCCGCCATACACATACCTATCATCGGCAACGGCGACGTCGACTCGGCCGTGCGCGCCAAGGAGATGTTCGACCGCTACGGGGTCGACGGCGTGATGATAGGCCGCGCAACATATGGCAGGCCGTGGATATTCCGCGAGTGCCGCCACTATCTCGAAACGGGCGAACTGCTGCCTCAACCCGGCGTGGCCGAACGCGTGGCCATAGCCAAAGAGCATCTGGCCAAGTCGATCGAGATAAAGGGCGACCGCGTGGGCATTCTCGAAATGCGCCGGCACTTGTCGAACTATTTCAAGGGGCTGCCCGACTTCAAACCGACACGCCTAAGGTTAGTCACGTCGTTCGATGCGGCGGAGATCAACGCCACGCTCGACGGCATAGCCGAGCGTTGGGGCGATTTCGACATGCGCGACATAACCCCGGCACCGCTGTCGCACGACATCTGACAGCCGACCGACTATAATGCACAAGGCCGATACTTCGTCAAGTATCGGCCTTGTGCATTGTCGACAGCCGTCGGCATGCGGCTATGCCTCTGCTGGTTGCTCGGCACTCTGCTCCGAAGGCAGTTTGAACTCGGTAAAGCCGGCCTTTACCAGAGTATTGTACCAAGAAAAGCACTTCTTCATGTCCGATACGTGAACGCGGTCGCGGTCGTAGTCGGGCAGCACCTCGGCAAAAAACGCCTTGATCTTCTCGGGCGACTCCTTGTGCGATATAGCCTCTTTGCCATCGGTATATTTGTAAATCTTGGTGAATACCTCGGCCAAAGCTATGTCGTCGCCCTCGGTAAACATGGAGATCTCGGTCAATGCGCTAACGCGCGAAGTAGCCGATGCGTTCATTCTGCGGCCGTCTGTAAGCGACTCGACGATAACGCCGTGAGTCGATTGCGCCACATACTTGAAAAGTCCGGGTTGACCCGAGATAGCCAGAATATCTTTCAGTTCCATAATCAATTATTATTGTTTTTAATGGTTACGTCGAGTTGCGGGAACGGGAAGGCTATGCCCTTGGCAGGCAATGTTTTGTATATCTTCTCGTTGATCTCGAAGAATGTATCCCAGTAATCGGCATTGCGCACCCATGCGCGCGCCGAGAAGCTGACCGAGCTGTCGCCCATGGCCGACAGGTAAACCACCGGCTCGGCAGGCTCCGAAACCACGCGCTTGTCGGCGCGCAGCAGCTCCAATATCACCTCGCGCACACGGTCGGCATCGGTGCCGTACTCCACCGACACCGTCCAATCCACGCGCCGGAACTCGGCCTGCGAGAAGTTGTCGATGATCGATGTCGAGATAGAGTTGTTGGGTATATATATAGTCCGATGATCCACCGTAAGTATCTGTGTCGAAAATATGCGTATGTCGGTCACAGTACCCGACTGCCCCTGAGCCGTAATGTAGTCGCCCACCTTGTAGGGCTTGAACAGCAGCACCATTACACCGCCGGCGAAGTTTTGCAGAGTGCCGCTTAACGCCATACCTACGGCCAAACCGGCCGATGCCAGCAGAGCGACCAAAGATGTAGTGTTGATGCCGAGCACCTGAACGATCGTCAATATGAGCACAACATAGGCCAGCGCCTGCACTATTCCTGTCAGGAACGAGCGCAGCGACTTGTCGACCTTGCGTCGCTCGTACAGGCGGTTGAGAATCACGAGCAGACGTCTTATGAGCCACCGCCCGATGTAGTAGAGTACAATGGCGATGATGATCTTGAATACCACCCACACGGCGTCGGTGGCAAAGTCCATTAAGAAAGATTGATAATCGAAACCCGCGACCTTGTCGAGTGTGTGTTCTATGGCCTTGATGCCCCTCGCCACCGAATCGGGCGACTCGATCGGCGCAGACAAACTATCGGCACGCGACAGCGTGTCGGCGCCACTGTGTACGGCCTGCAAGGCCTCCGGAGTATCTATCCACGATATCAATCTCGACATAATCAACACTTAAATCCGCTGCATGATTTTACATGGCAAAGTTAGTTAATTTTTGCAAAAAACATGCTATATTTGTAGATGCATTTAAATTTCACGCTATGGACAAGAACAACGTGGAGATAATCCAGATAAATATTTCGGGAGAAGACAAGCCGGGCATGACCTCGTCGCTGACGGAGATTTTGGCTCGCTACGACGCCTTTATTCTCGATATAGGTCAGGCCAACATACACCGTTCGCTGACTCTCGGCATACTCTTCAAGACGACCTCCGACAAGTCGGGATTCATTATGAAAGACCTGCTGTTCAAGGCTTCGGAGATGGATATCAACATCAAATTCGCCCCTATTACCGAGCAGGAGTACAGCGACTGGGTATTGCGTCAGGGCAAGAACCGCTATATCATCACGCTGTTGGGACGTCAGGTGACGGCCAAGCACATAGCCCACGTCACGCGCGCCATTACCGAACAGGGGCTAAACATCGACGCAATAAACCGTCTGACAGGCCGCGTACCGTTGCAGGAGGACGAGCGCGCGCCCAAGTCGTGCATAGAGTTCTCTGTCAGAGGAACGCCCGCCGACCGCAACAAGATGCAGAACTCCTTTGTCGAACTCACCAACACCGGCGAGATCGACATATCGTTCCAGAAAGACAGCATATTCCGCCGCTCGCGTCGTTTGATATGCTTCGACATGGACTCGACACTCATCAAAACCGAAGTCATCGACGAGCTTGCCGAACGCGCGGGTGTCGGCGACAAGGTGCGCGAGATAACCGAACGCGCCATGCGCGGCGAGATCGATTTCTGCGAGAGCTTCAAGGAGCGTGTGGCTCTGCTCAAAGGTCTCGACGAATCGGTCATGGCCGAGATAGCGCAGAATCTGCCTATAACCGAGGGCGTCGACCGCATGATGACCATCCTCAAACGCGTAGGTTACAAGACGGCTATTCTCTCGGGAGGGTTCACCTACTTCGGCAACGCCCTCAAACAGAAGTTCGGCTTCGACTACGTGTATGCCAACGAATTGGAGATCGAAGACGGCAAACTGACCGGGCGCTACGTGGGAGAGATCGTCGACGGTCGGCGCAAAGCCGAGCTGCTCAGGCTGTTATGCCAGTTCGAGAACATCGACATACAGCAGGCCATAGCCGTCGGCGACGGTGCCAACGACCTGCCGATGCTCAATCTCGCCGGTCTCGGCATAGCGTTCCACGCCAAACCCAAGGTGCGCGCCACGGCGCAGCAATCCATATCGACCATAGGACTCGACGGCATACTATACTTCCTCGGCCTGAAAGACTCATGGATCGAAAAGAAAAAATAACGGGCATCGTTACGGCCGTTGCAGTCGCGCTGTCGTCTGCGGCATGCTGCGACTCCGCTCCAATACCCGACACAGGCGCATCGCTGTCTGCGTCCAACTGCACCATAGCCACGCTTCGCGAGTTGTACGACGGCCATACCCGGCTGCTCGACGGCGACATCCGAATCGCCGGCCGCGTTACCACATCCGACGACGAAGCCAACTTCTACAAAAGCATAGTCGTGGAGGACGGCAGCGGCGCGGTGGAGATCATGGCCGGCATCACAGATCTGGCCACGATCTACCCTGCCGGCGTCGAACTTGGCATCGATCTGCGCGGCTGCGCTCTTGGCCAGAGCTACGGCGTGATGCAGATAGGCCGCTACCCCGCTCCGTACAGCGGTTACGCCACCGATTATTTCTCATCGAGAGTGCTGCTCGACCGGCACATAACGCGCGGCGACGAGATTGCAGCCGTCGAGTCCACGCCTGTCGCCATATCCGACCTTAGGCGCGAGATGTGCGGCCGGCTCGTCACGATCGACTCGCTGCTTTTGCGCCAACCCGTCTTAGACGATGAATATGCCGCTCCCGCCGTATGGAGCGGCTACGCTACGTTCGACGATCAGTCGGGCGACTCGATCGTAGTCTACACGCGCCGTTATGCCGACTATGCCGATCACCGGATACCCGACGGCCATGTCGAGCTGACAGGCATATTGCAATACGGCAAAAGCGGCGGCAGCCGCGAGTGTTTTCAATTGAAGATGCGCCATGAAAGCGATTGCAGGGCATATTAGTCTGCTCGCCGCATTATGCTGCATGGCATGCAGTTCGTCGACAGCGCCCGACAAGCACGACGACTACCCGTCGGAGGTATCGATAGCCTATCTTAAATCGCTCTGCAAAGGTGCGTCGACCACCATTCGTCAAGACCTCACCATAACGGGGCGCGTAGTGGCCACCGACAAGCTGTCGGAATTTTACAAAACGGTCGTCGTGGCCGACGGCAGCGGAGGCATAGAACTCTCCGTAGACTCCGAGCGCACCGACGTCATCATGCCGCTATACTCCTGCGTGACCATACATTGCCAGATGCTGGCTCTTGGCGACTATGCCGGCAAGATCGTCTTGGGCGCGCAGCCGACAGCACAATATACAGTCGACCGCATCGCCGAGTCCGACATACCCCACTACGTCGAGGTGCTGTCCGCGGCCGATGCACCGCCCGATGCCCACCCAACGACGATCGACTGCATCTCGACGGCCGACATATCGCGCTACGTGGTGATCGACCGGGTGCGATTCGTCGACGAAGAGTCCGGCATGACTTGGTGCGACATCGACCCAGAGACTTCGCGTCCGACCGACACCTGCCGCCACATCATCGATGACAACGGCAACAGGCTCGCCGTACTCACGCGCGCTTCATGCGTCTACGCCCTGTCGCACATTCCCTCCGGCACATGCCGCCTCTACGGCATTATCGACTACTTTAACGGCGAATACTCGCTCACGCTGTCGAATTACCGGATCATAACGCAATAGTTTCGGCTGCGCCCTACTCCTCTACATCTATAATTTTTCGGGGTGATATCTGTTTGCGCGTTACATCATATTGGAAAGGATAAATCACCCCATCAATCTCAATGGATAAGTTTAAAATTGAAGCAGAAACGGGTTCTCTACCGATCAAGAAAAAGCCGAACATGGCATCACTCGGCCTCAACGTTTGCTCTTTAACATAATCAGCCACCAACGATTGTGCTTCTTCGGCCAATTCTC
>CAZEXJ010000136.1:0-30090 GCA_964516585.1 uncultured Alistipes sp. | reverse complement strand
CTTTTCACGAAAAAGTATTAGCGTATCTGCTTAATAATCTCCCCCCCGTGATGAATAGCCTCCTCGTTCTGCGGCAGCATCTTCCATGCGCGTTCGGGCAGAGTGTGTTTCAAGCCCTCCATGACGTTCTCCATTTTGACTACGGGGCGCACTTTAAGGTAACCGCCGAGAATCATCGTATTGAAGAGTTTGGCCTGTCCCATGCGGGCGCACTCGGCCGTAGCGTCGATAGTGTAGACGCTGATGTCGGTACGCGTAGGGTGGTGAGTGATGCCGTTGGTGTCGTAGATCAACACGCCGCCGGGTTTGACCATAGGCTCGAACTTCTCCATAGACTGCTGGTTGAGAACCACAGCCACGTCGAACTCGTGAGCGATAGGCGACGAAATGGGCTTGTCGGACAATATGACCGTCACGTTGGCCGTACCGCCGCGCATCTCGGGACCATAAGAGGGCATCCACGTAACCTCGAAATCCTGCATAACACCCGAGTAAGCCAGAATCTTACCCATAGTGAGGACACCCTGTCCTCCAAAACCTGCAATAATCACTGTCTCTTTCATAGCGCTTACTCTTTATTGTCCTTCAAATCGCCGAGTTCGTAGAACGGCAGCATATTCTTCTCCAACCACTCGTTAGAGGCCACGGGCGACATCTTCCAACCGCTGTTGCAGGTCGCGACGACCTCTACCAACGAGAAGCCCTTGCCCGCCATAGCGTTCTCGAAGGCATGGCGTATGGCCTTCTTGCACTTGCGCACATTGGCCGGGGTGTGAACGCTCTGACGCGTCACATAGCATACGCCGTCGAGATGCGCCAGCATCTGGGCGATCTTATAGGGATAACCGTTGAGTTTGGGATCGCGGCCATAGGGTGTCGTGGCAGTCTTCATGCCCAGCAGGGTAGTGGGAGCCATCTGTCCGCCGGTCATACCGTATATGGCGTTGTTGATATATATCGCAACGATATTCTCGCCGCGGGCGGCAGCGTGAATTGTCTCGCCCGTACCGATAGCCGACAGGTCGCCGTCGCCCTGATAGGTGAAGACCATCTTCTCGGGGTGCAGGCGCTTAATGGCCGTAGCCACTGCGCAGGCACGACCGTGAGCCGCCTCAGCCCAGTCGATGTCTATATAATTGTATGCGAACACCGAGCAGCCCACCGGCGATACGCCGATCGTGTCGTGCTCCAAACCCATCTCCTCGATAACCTCGGCAACGAGTTTGTGCACCGTACCGTGGCTGCAACCCGGGCAGTAGTGCATAACATTGGGCAATATCAGTTTCGACTTGCCGTAAACCATATTCTCCTGTTTGATTTCAACCTCTGCCATAGTCTTATCTCTTGTTTATAAATTTCTCTTTAAGAGCCGAAAGCACCTCGTCGGGCGAGAACATCATACCGCCCTGACGGCCGTAGTGCTCGACGGGAGCCATACCGTTGACGGCCAGACGAACGTCCTCGACCATCTGTCCTGCGTTCAACTCGGCCGACAGGAATCCCTTGACGCCGCGCTCGGCCAGCTCGCGGATAGGGTTCTTCGGGAACGGATAGAGAGTAATGGGGCGCAGCAGACCGAGTTTAATACCCTCGGCGCGAGCCATCTCCACGGTAGCCGAACAGATGCGGGCCGACGAACCGAACGCCACGATGACATAGTCGGCATCGTCGCACTGGATAGACTCGTAACGCACCTCGCTCTCCTCCATAGCCTTGTACTTGGCTTGCAGGCGCAGGTTGATATGCTCCATAACCTCCGACTTCAACTCCAACGACGTCACGACGTTGTGCTCGCGCGAGGCGGGTTTGCCATACAGCGCCCACGACTTGCACTCCTCGGCGATCTCCTCGTTAGTCTTGCGAGGACGCTGCGGAGCCAAAACCACCTTCTCCATCATCTGACCGATAGCGCCGTCGGCGAGGATCATCGCCGGATTGCGATACTTGAACGCCAGATCGAAAGCCAAGCCCACGAAGTCGTGCATCTCCTGCACCGAATTGGGAGCCAAGACTATAAGGTGGAAGTCGCCGTGTGCGCCACCCTTGCAGGCTTGGAAATAGTCGCCCTGTGAAGGCTGTATCGTGCCCAAGCCCGGACCGCCGCGCTGGCAGTTGACCACGACGCAGGGAAGCTCGGCGCCTGCCAGATAGCTCAAACCCTCGCTCATAAGACTCACGCCGGGACTCGACGACGAGGTCATCACGCGTTTGCCCGTAGCGGCACCGCCATAGACCATATTGATCGACGCCACCTCCGACTCAGCCTGCAACACGACCATACCGGTCGTCTCCCAAGGTTTGAGTTCCATAAGCGTCTCCATAACCTCCGACTGGGGAGTGATGGGATAACCGAAATATCCGTCGCAACCGTAGCGAATAGCAGCGTGAGCTATCACCTCGTTGCCTTTCATAAGTTTCACCTCTTTCTCTGCCATAACCTATTCGAATTTTTGGCGGTACACCGTAATACAACTGTCCGGACAGATTATGCCGCACGAAGCGCAGCCCGTGCATGCATCCGGATTGACCATGACGGCAAACGGATAACCCTTACCGTTCACCTCGCTCGACAAGCCGAGGACGTTGCACGGACACGATGCCACGCAGACTCCGCACCCCTTGCAATGCTCGGTATCGACTACGATTTTGCCTTTTATTTTTGCCATAATGACAATAAGTTTATTTGTTTGTTAATAGTTATTCTTCATGAATAAATTTAAACCTAACAAATTTAACAATTTTTTCGTGGATATGCTAACTTTTTCGAGATTTTTTTCGATCGAAAGTTTCAATATGCCACCCATATTGTCGAATAATCTGTCGGGCAGCATTTTTGTCGCGCAAAATTTTGCCAGAGGCCGGAAATTCTCGTATATTTGTTGATGCGATTTAAAACCTTAATATTCTTTGCTTATGGCACTTTTCAACTGTCCCGAATGCGGAGCACTGATCTCCGACAAGGCTGCCGCATGTCCCAAATGCGGAGTAACGATCAACCCTGTCCCCACCGCCATTAACATCCCTGTGCGCCGCACGCCGGCGATATCCGACCGCACGGCCGTCGGCATAATAGCGACAATGGCGGCCGTAATGTATGGTCTCCGCTCTATTTCGTGGCTGCGTGTAGCGCCCAATGACGAACTCATCGGCATCTGGTTGTCGTATTGGGGTATCGCAGCCGTAGGATTGGTATTCGCAACGATAGGGTTTGCATTTGCCAAACAATGGATAGCATCGATAACAGCGGTAGTTATGGGCATGTGTGCCGCAGCGGCAGCATGTTTCAATCTCAAAGACAGTCTCATTATCGATGAGCACGCCGCAGAGATACCGGATTACAAAATCCTATATGCGTTCATGGCCGCTTTCATGATAGCGGGAGCGATAGCAGCCGTGGTCGGCGCTATAAAATTCGCCGAGCGGCACATACCCGACAGATACGAGCGAAAGGCAGAATCTTCATGGACTCAGCTCACAGGCATAACGCTGTGCGCCCTGCTTTCCATAAGCTACTACACCGTGTGGCGCTACACCGCCATGACATACTACGAACCGACGCCAATAACAGGCCATGACTACATATTATCCAATGTGGCAACAACCTGTGTTTGGATTGCGATGTTCGGCATATGTACCCGACGTTGGATCGCAACGACGATTACCGCCGCAATAAACTTGCTCTACGGAATATACATACTGACCACCGAAGGATTCTCCGGAACATACAGCAGTTCGTACTATAGCCCCGAAGCGATCGAAAGCACGACTTCCGCAGTCGGAATATATGTCATGATCATCGTTGCAGGCCTGCTGCTTGTTCTGTCGATAATAGCCAACAGACAAAATGCACAAGCGGCAGAGGCATAGCCGCCTGCCGCCAGTCGCACGAAAAAGCCCGCGCATCGGATTGCGCGGGCTTTTCTGCAATATTGTCGGATATGCTATTCGTCGAACGAGTGAATCACCACGCCCGAGCGCAGCTTGGGTTCGAACCAAGTCGTCTTGGGAGGCATGATGTTGCCCGTGTCGGCAATATCGATCAACTGCTGCATCGAGACAGGGTAGAGCGCGAACGCCACCTTCATCTCGCCGCTGTCGACACGCTTCTGCAACTCGCCCAATCCGCGGATGCCGCCGACGAAATCGATACGCTTCGATGTGCGCAGATCCTTTATGCCGAGCACCTTGTCGAGCACGAGGTTCGAGAGGACGGTAACGTCCAAAACACCGATAGGATCGTGATCGTCGTAGGTGCCGGGCTTAGCCGTCATCGAATACCACTCGCCGTCGATGTACATCGCGAAGTTGTGCAGACCCGAGGGGGTGTAAATATCCCTGCCCTTGGGTTCTATGTCGAAGTTCTCGGCAATGGCCGCCATGAACTGCTCGCGGCTCAGTCCGTTAAGATCCTTGACAACGCGGTTGTAGTCGATGATGCGCAGCTGCGAAGCGGGGAACGTCACGGCGAGGAAGAAACAATACTCCTCGTCGCCCGTATGCTTGGGATTATGTGCCATGCACTCCTGACCGACGCGGGCGGCAGCGGCCGTGCGGTGGTGGCCGTCGGCCACATACAGCGCAGGAATCGTGCGGAAGATCTCCGTAATGCGGTCGTTGGTAGCCTTGTCGCGAATCACCCACATGTGGTGGCCGAAACCGTCGGCAGCCGTGAAGTCGTAATCGGCAGGCGTCGACTTGACGATGCCGTCGACGATAGCGTCGATCTCGGCATTGTCGGGATAGGTGAAGAATACAGGCTCGATGTTGGCCTTCTGGTTGCGGACATGGATCATGCGATCCTCCTCCTTGTCGGGACGCGTAAGCTCGTGCTTCTTTATGGCGCCCGAGAGATAATCCTCGAAGTGGCAGCACATGGCCAGACCGTACTGCGTGCGGCCGTTCATCGTCTGGGCATATATATAATAGTGTTCCGCGTCGTCCTGCACGAGCCAGCCGCGCTCCTTCCACAGACGGAAGTTCTCCATCGCCTTTTCGTAAACGGCCTGCGAGTGCTCGTCGGCAATGGGATCGAAATCGATCTCAGGCTTGATGATGTGCAGCAGCGAACGCTCTGTCGCTTCGCGCTTGGCCTCCTCGGAATTGAGCACGTCGTAGGGACGCGATGCCACTTCGGCGGCATACTCCTTGGGCGGGCGGATACCCTTGAAAGGTTTGATTCTTACCATAGTATTGTTCTGTTTTTACTTGTTGACCCTGAAACGCTCATTACCCGTAGCGAAATAATCGACTATCTGGCGCGCTGCGGCAAGGCCGGCATTTACATTGGCCTCGCCCGTCTCGGCGCCCTGCTTCTTGGGCGTGGCGAAGAAGCGCTTGCCGAACTTCTCGGCGAACGCCTCGACAGCCTCGGGGGCGATGTCGGTGACATATTTGAGGTCCTCGCGCTCTGTCAGGGCACGCATCAGACCCTCCTCGTCGATAACCTCCTTGCGCGCCGTGTTGACGATCGTGGCGCCCTTGGGCATCGACATAGCCAGATCGTAGCCGATCGACTTCTTGGTCTCGGCCGTTGCGGGGATATGCAGCGACAGATAGTCGGCCGAGGCATACAGCTCGGCTATCGAATCGACCTTGCGCACGCCGTCACGCTCGAACACTGCGGCATCGGTGATAAACGGGTCGAACGCAATTACGTTCATACCCAGAGCCTTGCCCTTGACACCGACCAAGCGTCCCACATTGCCGTAGGCGTGTATGGCCAGAGTCTTGCCGTGCAGCTCCGATCCCGTTCCGGGAGTGAAGCGGTTGCGCGCCATATAGATCATCATACCCAAAGCCAGCTCAGCCACGGCATTGGAGTTCTGACCCGGAGTGTTCATCACGACGATACCGCGTGCCGAAGCGGCCGCCAGATCGACATTGTCATAACCGGCGCCGGCACGAACCACGATTTTCAGGTTCTTGGCAGCCTCGATGACCTCGGCCGTAACCTTGTCGCTGCGAATGATCAGCGCATCGACATCGGCCACAGCCTCCAACAACTGAGCCTTATCGGCATATTTTTCCAACAGGGCGAGCGTATGTCCCGCGCTCTCCGCTATCTCGCGAATACCGGCAACGGCCTCCTTTGCGAAGGGTTTCTCGGTAGCAACTAAAATTTTCATACTTTTCAACGATGTAAAATTAATCTTTATCTATCTCCTGTCCCGCCCCTCGGCGGGGAATCGGCCGACAGCAGCTCCGATTACTTGTGGAGCTGTTCGAACTCCTGCATGCAGGCGATCAACGCCTCGACGCTCTCCTTGGGCAGCGCGTTGTAGCACGATGCACGGAAACCGCCAACCAAACGGTGACCCTTGATGCCGACCATGCCGCGCTCCTTGGCGAATGTCATGAACTCGGGAGCCAAATCCTCCTTGCCCTCGGCCATAATGAAGCAGATGTTCATAAGCGAACGATCCTCCTTGGCCACCGTACCGCGGAACAGTGGGTTGCGATCGATCTCGGCATAGAGCATATCGGCCTTCTCCTTGTTGCGGCGGTAAATCTCCTCAACACCGCCGATCGACTTCAACCACTTCAGCGTCTCGTTCAGGACGAAGATCGGGAATACGGGAGGCGTGTTGAACATCGAATTGTTGTCGACGTGAGTGTTGACATTGACCATCGACGGCAGGTCGCGAACCACCTTCTGCAACATGTCGTCGCGGATGATTACGAACGTAACGCCGGCGCAAGAGAGGTTCTTCTGCGCACCGCCATATATAATGGCATACTTCGATACGTCGACCGGGTGCGACATTATATCCGACGACATGTCGGCGATAAGGGGCACCGGCGAGTCGATATCCTCGTGATACTCCGTACCGTAAATGGTATTGTTGCAGCAGATGTAGAGATAGTCGAGATCCTCGGGGATAGCGTAGCCCTTGGGTATATACGAGAAGTTCTTGTCCTCCGAAGTGGCCAATACCTCAACCTGACCGTAGTGCTTGGCCTCCTTTATGGCCTTCTTCGACCACACGCCCGTATTGATGTAACCGGCCTTCTTGCCGAGGAAGTTGGCGGGAATGTGGAAGAACTGCGTGCTGGCGCCGCCGCCGACGAAGAAGATTTTGTAGTTGTCGGGTATGCCCATCAGCTCGCGCATCAACGCCTGAGCCTCATTGACGACGCTCTCGAACTCGGGCGTGCGGTGAGATACCGACAACACCGACAGGCCGGTGCCCTTGAAATCTACGATAGCCTTGGCTGCGTTTTCGAGAACCACGTCGGGAAGGATCGAGGGTCCCGCATTGAAGTTGTGTTTTTTCATAACAGGTATGTTTTTAAAGTTTGCGTTTTATACGTTTTCACAGTTATACAAAGATAATATAATTTCATCAAAAAAGATATATTTTCGCAAAATATTTGTTCAAAGTAATAAATTATTATTATTTCGGGCATATCGTTTACGAATTATTAAAAACAAACAGCCGCTTTGATTGCAATCGATATTCACTGCCTGTTATTTTTAAATAAAAGACAATTTCGTCGCGGCAAAATGCGGACGAGATTTGCTTTTGCCCCCGACTTTTCATATATTTGGCTGCGCCGAATATACTCTCGCTCGGCAAAATGCAAATAAAGTTTGCTTTTGCCCTTGCTTATTCGTATATTTGCACCTATATTAAGAAAATAATGCTGCAATGATAAAATCTATGACCGGGTTCGGCCGCGGAGAGACGTCGCTGCCCGACAAAAAAATAACGGTCGAAATACGTTCACTCAACTCCAAACAGCTCGATCTCGCAGTGCGTATGCCGTCGGCATACCGACAGTTGGAATACGACATACGCTCGATGGTGCAGCGCGCCGTACAGCGAGGCAAGGTCGACATATCGATCACCGTCGAGAGCGACTCGGCGCAGAGTGCAGGCCGGATCGACCGCGTGCTGTTCAAGTCGTATCTGCAACAGACGCTCGATGCGCTGAGCTACTCGGGCATCGACGCCGGCTACGACGCCATAGTGCCTTCGGTGCTGCGTATGCCGGGCGTAATAACGGTCGAGGCAGAGAGCGTATCCGACGAGGAGGCACAGGCTCTCACCGCCGCCGTCGGCGAGGCGATAGCCAACCTCGACGCATTCCGCCGTCAGGAGGGGGAGATCCTCATCGCCGACCTGCTCGCACGTGTCGACAAGATCGAGCGCTACAAGGAGGAGGTTGCGCCCTACGAGCAGGCGCGTTGCTCGAACATCAAGAACCGCATACGCGAGAATCTCGCCAAACTTGCGGTCGAGGTCGACGACAACCGTCTCGAACAGGAGATGATATTCTACATTGAAAAACTCGACATCACCGAGGAGAAGGTGCGCCTTACGAACCACTGCCGCTACTTCCGCGAGGTAGCCGCATCGGAAGAGGGCGTCGGCCGCAAACTCGGATTCATCGCACAGGAGATGGGGCGCGAGATCAACACGCTCGGCTCGAAAGCCAACGAGTCGACGATGCAGATTCTCGTAGTCAAGATGAAAGACGAATTGGAGAAGATCAAAGAGCAGGTACTCAACATATTGTAACGGCATGGGCAAACTCGTCATTTTCTCGGCGCCGAGCGGTTCGGGCAAAACAACAATCGTCAGAGAGCTGCTCAAAATATTCCCGCAGTTCGAGTTCTCGATATCGGCCACCTCGCGCGCACCCCGTGGAGAGGAGCGCAACGGAGTGGACTACTATTTTCTCTCCAGCGAAGAGTTCCGCCGTCTGGTCGGCGAGAACCGCTTCGTCGAGTGGGAGGAGGTCTACGCAGGCACCTGCTACGGCACGCTGCGCAGCGAGACGGAGCGCATATGGAGCAAGGGCAACGTCATCGTCTTCGACGTGGACGTTATGGGCGGCATCAACCTCAAACGCATATTCGGCGACGACGCCTGCTCGATATTCATCATGCCGCCGTCGATCGAGGAGCTTGAACGCCGCCTCGTCGGCCGCGCCACCGACAGCGCCGAGGTCATCGCCAAGCGCATCGCCAAGGCCGGATTCGAGATATCGAAATCGGAGCAGTTCGACCACGTAGTCATAAACGACGATCTTGCCAAGGCCGTCGCCGAGACACGGCATATAATAGAGGATTTTTTGAAGCGGTAGACCTATGAAAAAACGAATGATGCTCTACTTCGGGTCGTTCGACCCGATACACAAAGGCCACATCGCATTGGCCGAGTACGCCGTCGACAAAGACCTGTGCGACGAGGTGGCGATGATCGTATCGCCGCAGAATCCTTTCAAGACCGCCATGTCGCAGACGCCTGAGATGGATCGGTTGGAAATGGTCGAAATGGCCTGCGCCGATTCGCGATACCCCGAGCGGATCATGCCCTCGGCGATAGAGTTTGTGCTCGAAAAGCCGTCGTACACGATCCGCACGCTCGACCATCTGAGAGAGAAATTCGGAGCCATTATGGAGTTCTCCATAATGATCGGCAGCGACAACACCGCCCGCCTCGACGAGTGGCGCGAGTATGAACGCATATTGTCGACATATACTATATATGTATATCCCCGCCGCGGAGCCGAGGTCGTGAAGTTCCGCGACCGCCTGCATCTGCTCGACGATGCTCCGCTTGTCGACTTCTCCTCGACCGACGTGCGACAGGCCGCCGAGCGCGGCGAGGACGTAACGTCGATGGTGGGGGAGCGTGTGGCCGAGTATATCCGCCGCAAACAGCTCTGGACACCGGCCGGCCGTATCGTCCGCTGCACGTCGCTCATCGAGCAGCAGCCCGACTGCGCCGATCTCTATGTCGAGCGCGGCAAATGCTATTTCCACCACAACGAGTGGGGCAATGCCATAAACGACTTCCGAAAGGCGTTGAAGCTCGACCCGCAGTGCGACGAGGCCAAACAGTTCATCGAGATGGCCGAGGAGATTCTCGCATTCCGTTACACCGACATATACAACCCGTAAAGATGATCGAAATAGACGACAAAATAGTTAGTCTCGACATCCTGCGCGAGCAGTTCGCCTGCGACATATCGCGCTGCAAGGGTGAGTGCTGCGTCGAGGGCAATGCCGGAGCGCCGCTCGACATCGACGAGGTCGACACGCTCGAAGAGGAGTGGGACAACTATGCCCCCTACATGACCGAGCAGGGGCGGTTAGCCGTGGCGCAGCAGGGATTTATGGTCGTCGACCAAGAGGGCGACTACACCACGCCCCTCATCGACGATGCCGAGTGCGCCTATTCGTTCAACGAGAACGGTGTCACATACTGCGCCATAGAGCGCGCCTACCGCGAGGGGAAGACCCGGTTCGTCAAACCCATATCATGCCACCTCTATCCGATCCGTCTGATGCGCTTTTCCAACGGTTCGATAGGACTCAATTACCACCGCTGGAACATATGCCGTCCGGCCTGCGAGTGCGGCTGCAAGTCGGGCATACCGCTCTACAAATCGCTGCGCGAGCCTATCATCAGGCGCTTCGGCGAGGAGTTTTACAAGGCCTTGGAGTGTGCCGCATCGCTGCTCGAACAACAACAGAAACAACAATAGAGATGAAATCATGAATATAAGGATACATATCGCCACAGCCCTGTCGGTCATCGCATTTCATGGCGCATGGGCGCAACAGCCCGCAGAGACAACGCCGCCGGTTGCCGACACGATAACCAGCATCGAGCAGCAAGTCGACAGCGCGGCTATCATACGCCGCCAAACGCCGGTCAATCCGGTGCACACATTAGGGCAGGTCGAGGCCATCGACACGCTGCCCACCGGCAACGACGCTCTGCAAATAGTGCTTTTCAACGACAACACATGGCGGTATGTCCTCTCAAAGGAGTATGTGCAGGACACCACCGTCTTCACCGACCACTGGGTTACAGGCTCGGTGCATGCCTACAACGACGTCGAGCTGTCGTCACTGCCCGAGGCTACGGCGATAGCTCTCGTCGACTCGCTCAAAAGCTATCACTATCCCTATAAGGGGCGCGTCAGCTCGCATTACGGCCTGCGTCGCGGCCGTCCGCACCAAGGCGCCGACCTGCCGCTAAAAACGGGCGATCCGGTATACGCCACATTCGACGGTCAGGTGCGCTTCTCGGGCTACAACAGCGGCGGTTACGGCAACCTCGTAATAATCCGCCACAACAACGGCTTGGAGACATTCTACGGTCACCTGTCGGAGCGCATGGCCGAGCCGGGCGACTGGGTCGTGGCCGGCCAGCAAATAGGCAAGGGCGGCAGCACGGGACGATCGTCGGGACCGCACCTCCACTTCGAGGTGAGATACAAGGGGCAGTCGTTCGATCCAGAGCGTGTTATCGACTTCGAGAACGGCATACTGCGTCGCGAGGAGCTGCTGCTTAAACGCCGTCATTTCAGCATATATTCCAAATTCGACCAGAACTTCGACGACGAAGAGGCCAACGAGAAGCAGGACGAGGCGGAGCGCAAAGCGGCCGAAGCCGTGCAGTACCACACTATACGCAAGGGCGATATGCTCGGCACCATAGCCCGCAAGTATCACACTACGGTAAAGCGGTTGTGCCAGCTCAACGGCATAAAGGAGACCACTATTCTGCAATTGGGCAGACGTCTTCGGGTGAGATAGGGCAGCAATGATCTGCTTCTGCAACGAACAAAGGGAACCGCCTCGGGCGGTTCCCTTTGTTCGTTACGCGGCGGCGGCGCGACAGACGTGTTCATTCACCGACGGCCTTTGAATATGTCGTCGGGATAGCGGACATCGCTCAGGAACAGGCCTTGCGCCGGAGCGCCGGCACTCGAACGCGACAGGTCGCGCGAAAGCACTATATCCTCGAACTCGCATGGGGTGTAGCGGCCGCGGCCGACATCGACTAACGTGCCGACTATGGCGCGCACCATATTGCGCAGAAAACGGTCGGCGCGTATCGTGAAGTGCATCGAATCATCGTCGTCACGCTGCCACCGGGCGTGCGAAATGTGGCAGATATTGGTTTTGTTGTTGGAGTTGAGTTTGGCGAACGACGTGAAATCGTCGCAGCGCAGCAGGCTTTCGGACGCACGGTTCATCGCTTCCATATCGACAGGCATGTAGTATAGCCACGCGCTGTGGCGATGAAATGGCGACTTGCGGCTGCGAAGGAAATAGGTGTATTCGCGCTCGACGGCATCGAACCGGGCATGCGCATCGTCGGCCACACGCGCAATCGACAGTATGGCTATATCGGGCGGCAGTATCAGATTGAGTTTATATACCAAACGGCGCTCGTCGTCGACAGGCGCCGAGGTGTCGAAATGCGCCACGTAGTACGACGCGTTTACGCCCGTATCGGTGCGTCCCACCCCGGTGATTTCGGTCGGCGTGCGCAGCAGCGTCGACAAAGCCTGCTCAACGGTTTGCTGGACGGAGGGCGACTGCGACTGGCGCTGCCAGCCGCAGTATGCTCCTCCATCATATTGCAACTCTGCAAAATAGCGCATATCTTTCGATTTCGCGACAGTGACCTACAAGTGTATGGCCGCACCCGCGGCCGCCTCGGCAGCCTCCATCGTAGCCTCATTCATCGACGGGTGTGCGTGTATGGTGCGGGCTATAGTCTCGGCCGTGATGCCCAAGCGTTTGGCCAATGTCGGCTCGGCGATCATCTCTGTCACGTTGTGCCCGACTAAATGCGCACCGATCAGACGGTCCTCCGTATCGAAGATCAGCTTGACAAAGCCGTCGCGCTCACCGGCGGCCGTAGCCTTGCCCGATGCCGTATATGGGAAACGACCGATCTTGCAGTCGATGCCCTTGTCGCGCGCCTGACGCTCTGTAAGACCCACCGACGCCACCTCGGGCGAGGTGAATATGCACGACGGTATGGTCGTATAGTCGATAGACTCGGGCGACAGTCCGCATATATGCTCGACGCAGTGTATAGCCTCGGCCGACGCCACATGTGCCAGCGCTGGCGTGGCGATGATGTCGCCTATCGCATATACCCCCTCGACGGATGTGCGGTAGTGCTCGTCGACGACGATCTTGTCGCGCTCGACGGCGATACCCAACTCTTCGAGACCTATATCCTCTATGTTCGACTTGATGCCGACGGCCGACAGCACGACCTCGGCCGCAAGCCTCTGCTCGCCCTTTTTGCTTTCGACGAGCACCTCGCAGCCGTCGTCCGTTACATCGACCCGCTTAACGCTGGCAGAGGTCATAACCGCAGCGCGCAGCTTGCGGAACGCACGCTCCATAGTCTTGGCCGTCTCCTCGTCTTCGAGCGGCATTATCTGAGGCATATACTCGATAATCGTAACCTTCACGCCCAACGTCGCGAAGATATATGCGAACTCGCTGCCTATGGCGCCCGAGCCGACGACGATCATCGTCTCGGGCAGGCGTTCGAGCGTCAGAGCCTCGCGCGAGGAGATGATGCGCTTGCCGTCGACCGGCATAAAGGCCATTTGGCGGGGACGCGCACCCGTGGCGAGAATCACCGCATCGGACTCGTAGCTCACACCGCCGACCTCGACCGTATGGGGCGAGGTGAGGCGGCCGTGACCGGCTATAAGATCGATGTTGTTCTTTTTCAGCAGGAACTGAACGCCCTTGTTCATCGTCTCGGCTACGGTACGCTCGCGCTGCACGATCTTCGGCCAGTCGGGACGCACATCGCCCTCGACGGTTATGCCGAAGTTGGCCGCAGCCTTGCAATCGGCATATACCTGCGCACTGCGCACCAAAGCTTTCGTCGGTATGCAGCCCCAATTGAGACATACGCCTCCGGCCTCGGCACGCTCGACAACGGCCACCCGGCGACCCAACTGTGCGGCACGTATGGCAGCGACATATCCGCCGGGACCGCTGCCTATGATGATAATATCGTATTTCATAGCGATTTATTTTATTGAAATTTAAGGTTATACGTCACATCAATCATTCCACCACGCGCAGCACATCGCCATGGTCGGCTGCCACAGCGCGCTTCCACTTTTCGTTGTAGCCCGGCCACTCGATCTTGCCGGGGATATCGCGGCCGTTGCCGTTGTCGATGAAGCCGTTGGCATCCTCGCCCTTGACATTGCCGTCGATATACTTTATAAGCAGGTAGCGGTCAAGCTCCGACCAGCGGTCGAACAGCTTCTGCGCCGTCGAGCAGCTGTACTCGGTCAGATACTTGCGCGCCTTGCGAGGATTCATCGCAGCGGCGGCGGCATCGACGCGCTCGACCTCAGCCAATTTGGCGTTCTCCCACTCGTCGATCACCTTGCTGACATCGGATGAAATGGCATCGTAGCGCAGATATGCGAAATTGGCCACGCGGTTGAAGAGCCAGAATGCCGAGGTGGGCGAGTATTCGAGCATCGTGCCGTTGTCCTCGGCCATACACTCGGGAACAGCCGTCGTGTTGCAATATATAGGAGTAAGGCACGACGTGGCGGCATCGTCGAGACCGAACCACAATATGCCCGTCTTGCCCTTGCGAGCCTGAGCCACTAACCAGAAACCCGTCTGCTGTGTAGCCGTAGCACGCTCGTTGCAATACTGCACGCCGTCGACCTCGAAGTACATCGGACGCCAGCGGTAGGGGAGAGCGTGACCGCCGGCACCAAGATCGGTCGTCATATCCATAGGCGTACCCTCGTAGTGGTCGCGCATGGCATCGAAGATCACCTTGGGAGACACCTTCTCGCGCGGTTTGACCCACAACGGCATACGATTCTCCTTGTTGTAACCCATAGCGAAGTCGACATACCGATCCATATCGTCGGCAACGGTACGGAAGAAACTCCATACGCGCGACTCGCAGCCGCGCATCGCGCCGAAGTCGAGCGGGGCGTATGCGTCGGCGAAGCTGAAATCGTCGTCCGAGCCTTCGTAGTATCCCATTTGCCGCGCCAAAGAGACCACATCCTCGGCATAGAGGCAATTCTCGGGATCGTTCTTGGGGAAGGTGGTGATACGCGCCTGATTGGCGTGAGCCGACACATAGCCGTCGGGAATGCGGCGCGCCACCCACACTATGCCCTTGCCCTGCCGGCCGCGGCCGATAAGCTCCATTATCCAAGCCTCGTCGGCATCGGCTATCGAGAACGACTCGCCGCTCGAACAGTAGCCGTAGGTATCGGCCAGAGAGACGATCGTCGCAATGGCCTCGCGAGCAGTACGGGCGCGTTGCAGGGTGATGTAAATAAGCGATCCGTAGTCGATGCCGCCGTCGGGATTTTCCAGCTCGGGGCGGCCTCCGAACGTGGTCTCGGTGATGATGAGCGAGTGCTCGTTCATATTGCCCACCGTCGAGTATGTCGTAGCGGCCTGCGGGATGTCGCCTATATAGCGTCCCGTATCCCACTCATAGACGGGTATCGTCGCGGAAGCCTTGCGCGAAGGCATATAGTGGTAGAGGCAGCCGTAGAGTTGGTGCGAGTCGGCGGCATAGCTTACTATAACCGAGTTGTCGGAAGATGCGCCGCGCGTGACGATGAAGTTGGTACACGCGCTTGACGGCGAAGCGCTTGCAAGCAGCATGGCAGCGGCCGAAAGCGTAATGGATAATCGTTTCATAAAGTTTTATTACAATATTTATAATCTCTTTAACTATCAAAGATACGAAATAATTTCATAATTTTGCCTCCTGACGGCGAATTTCGTAAATTTGCCGCCGGATAACATAGTTTACAATGAGCATAGCAACACGTCTCGAAGAGCTGCGAGCGAGGCTGCCCGAAGGGGTGGAGCTTGTAGCCGTATCGAAATTCCACCCGGTGGAGCGTCTTATGGAGGCCTACCGCGCCGGACAGCGCATATTCGGCGAGAGCCGCCCGCAGGAGATGGCGGCCAAATACGAGCAGATGCCCAAGGATATACGTTGGCATATGATAGGGCATTTGCAGACCAACAAGGTGAAACTCATCGCACCGTTCGTCGCCCGCATCGACTCTGTCGATTCGGCGCGTCTGATCGACGAGATCGACCGTCAGGCCGTGCGGCTCGGACGCTGCATCGACACGCTTTTGGAGGTGCATGTGGCCGATGAAGCGACCAAATCGGGCTGGGATGTCGGCGAACTGCGCACATATATCGCCAGCGGGGCATTGCAGCACAAAACGGGAGTGCGCGTCTGCGGACTGATGTCGATAGCCACCAACACCTGCGACGAGCAGGTCATACGCCGCGACTTCGGCCGCGTGCAGGAGCTTTTCAACGAGTTCAAGCCTCTGTTCGGCAGCGGCTTCGACACGCTGTCGCTCGGCATGTCGGACGACTGGCCGTTGGCTGTCGAATATGGGTCGACGGCCGTTCGCATCGGCACGGCCATATTCGGCGCGCGAGAGTATTAGCCCGCCGCTGAGCGCATGCCACCGGCGGCGGCAAGCCCGGCAGCAGCCGAAATCGCTGCCGGGGATATGGGTTTTACAATTATTTTCGTTATCTTTACGTGCTTAAAACCGAAGATATGAAAGCAGCGATAATAGGGTATGGAAAAATGGGGCGCGAGATCGAGCGCATACTGCTCGACCGCGGCCATACGGTCGGCCTGATCATCGACCGCGACAACGCCGCCGAGCTTGACCGGGAGCACTTGGCAGGCATAGATGCGGCTTTGGAGTTCTCGACGCCCGCCACGGCCTACGACAATATAAAAACTTGCATAGCGGCACGCACGCCCGTCGTGAGCGGCACCACGGGCTGGACGGAGCGCTTGGAAGAGTTGCAGCGGATGTGCCGGCAAAGCGGCGGCGCGCTGTTCTATGCGTCGAACTTCTCGCTCGGCGTCAACATAATGTTCCGCCTCAACCGCAAACTTGCCGAGCTGATGCGCAGCCACGCAGAGTACGACGTCAAAATAGAGGAGACGCACCACACCGAGAAGAAAGATGCTCCGAGCGGCACGGCCATAACGTTGGCCGAGGATATCATAGCGCGCTCCGACATTAAGAGAGGGTGGATCAACTCGGCCGCCGGCGACCGCTCGCTCTTGGAGATAACGTCGTACAGAGAGGGCAGTGTGCCGGGCATACACACCGTCACCTACTCATCGCAGGACGACGTGCTGCAACTGCGCCACTCGATCACCAACCGCCACACGCTGGCCTTGGGTGCGGTTATTGCAGCCGAATACGTCTGCGGCCGCACAGGTGTGTACACAATGGACGATTTACTGAAATAACATATCGAAATGAATAAGATACGAACCGTATTCAAATGCATCGGCTCGGCGCTGACCGACCGCTGGTTTCTGTTCGCCCTGACATCGATCATCTTCATAGCGTTCGTCGTATGGACGCAGTGCTGGTGGATGATCGTCGGCGAGGCGCTGATATATGACCACTTCATATCGCGCCGCATACGCGAATGGAACCGCCGCGCCTGCAAGCGCAGCAAGGCTTGGCGCATAACCTACGCCGTATGGTGCGCAGCCGTCTTCGCCGCGGTATTCGGCACGCTGGCGCACATGCTCCTCTCGCGCTGGACGACACCCTATCTGCTGACACTGCTGCCGTTCTTCGCCTACGCGCTGTGGTACGAACTGAAAGGGCAGAACACGCTATATCGCAAGCTCTACGAGTGGGTGCACGCCATAGTCTTTGCCGTCATAGTCGCCTCACTCATCCACAAGTTCCTGTTCCAGATGTATGTCATACCTACGGAGTCGATGGAGAGCACGCTGCTGGCGGGCGACTATATAGCGGTGTCGAAGGTGACCTACGGCCCGCAAATGCCTATGACTCCGCTCGAATTTCCGTTTGTACACAACACAATGCCTATGTCGGAGACAAAGCCGTCGTTCTGCCGCAGCTGGCAGCGCCCCTACCGGCGTCTGGCCGGTATGAGGGATGTCGAGCGCAACGACATTGTGGTGTTCAACTTCCCCGAGGGCGACACGGTGATATTGGAACAGTCGGCGATGAGCTACTACGACATCCTGCGCGATGTAGCCGCCGACATGGAGAATGCCGACCGCGAGCGCGGCATAACGCGCCGCAATGCCGACTATACCGGCGAGGCGCGCAAATATCTCGCCGACCGCTTTACTGTCATCGCACGTCCGGTAGACAAAAAGGAGAACTACATAAAGCGTTGCGTGGCGCTGCCCGGCGATACGCTGCGCATCGTGCACGGCGACGTCACGATCGACTCTCGGCCGCAGGCCTTCATACCGCACAAACAATACGAGTATTTGGTATACAAAGTCGGAGAAGAACGCCCCCGGCAGCAGATAATCGAGGACTGCCGTTTGGCCGAAGCACAGAGAGACAATGCCTCGATCGAGCGCAGATTGCAATATCAGGAGACATTCCCCCACGACAGCCGCTACCCTTGGACGACCGACGATTTCGGCGGAGAGCAGGGCTTGTGGATACCGGCCGCCGGCGCCACTATACCCCTCACGACGGATAATCTGCCGCTTTACCGCCGTATAATAGAGGTGTACGAGGGTCACTCGCTCGAAGTGGAGGGCGACACCATATTTATCGACGGCGCAGAGAGCGACACCTATACGTTCGCCATGAACTACTACTTTATGATGGGCGACAACCGTCACCGCTCGGCCGACTCGCGATACTTCGGGTTCGTGCCTGAGGATCATATCGTCGGCAAGGCATCATACGTATGGCTCTCGATCGAGCCGCAGGATCCGAACAATCCCAAGAGCCTGTTCAAGCGCATACGTTGGAGCCGAATGTTCAAATCGATTATCTGACGACTGACGTGGAGAGTGTCAACGACAGCTACCTGACTATTGAGGGTGAGGCCGAAGCGATATACAAACAGTTGAGCAGCAAATTTATCGCCTACGCCTATCACGTGACCTCGGAGGAGCAGATTCGCCTGCTGCTCGACACTCTGCGCAAGCGTTATTACGACGCCACGCACCATTGCTACGCCTACCGTCTCGGGTACGACGGGGCGTTGTTCCGCGCCAACGACGACGGCGAGCCTTCATCGACGGCCGGACGGCCGATACTCGGGCAGCTGCTGTCGAACCGACTGACCGATTGCTTGATAGTCGTCGTCCGCTACTTCGGCGGCACGAAATTGGGTGTGCCGGGGCTGATACAGGCCTACAAGGAGTCGGCCGCCGCAGTCATCGCCCGGAGCAGGATCGTAAGCCGCACGGTCGACAGGTGTGTGGAGGTAGGCTTCTCCTACATGGCAATGAACGACGTAATGCGGATAGTCAAGGATATGCAGCCGCGCATCGACGATCAACGGTTCGACAATCTGTGCACGATGCGTATGGCAATACGCTCGTCGCAGGCCGACGAACTGATAGCCCGGCTGTCGAAAGTCGAGGGGGCGACAGTCGAGGAGATAAACCAATAACGGAGATACAATGTCAAAACACGATAACGCCATATATATTAAGGGCGCGCGCGTCCACAACCTAAAAAACATCGATCTGACCATTCCGCACCAGACACTCACCGTCGTCACGGGTCTGTCGGGTTCGGGCAAGTCGACGCTCGCATTCGACACCATATTCGCCGAGGGGCAGCGCCGCTATGTGGAGAGCCTGTCGGCATACGCCCGCCAGTTTTTAGGACGCATAGGCAAACCCGATGTCGATATGATCGAGGGCATAGCGCCGGCCATAGCCATAGAGCAGAAGGTGTCGACGCGCAATCCGCGCTCGACGGTGGGAACATCGACCGAGATATACGACTATTTGAAGCTGTTGTTCGCACGCATAGGCCGCACCTACTCGCCCGTATCGGGTGCCGAAGTGAGGTGTTACAGCGTCGACGACATAGCCGACTATGTCAACTCCGCAGGCGAGGGGGCGCGCATTGCCATAGCCTCGCCGATGCTGCTCGCCCCCGGACAGAGCCTTATCGACAAGCTGCTGCAACTCATGGGCGACGGCATACTGCGCGTGATGTACGACGGACGAACGATGCTTATGGAGGAGTTTATGCCGACGATAGACGAGACGACCGACGTTGGCAAACTTTTGGTGATAATCGATCGTCTGAGAGTGGAGCGCACCGACGATATGCAGACCCGCCTGCGCGACTCCATTGCGCGCGCACTCAATTACGGCGACGGCGTGGCGGCCGTCGTGACGGATGCCCACACGGAGATGTTCTCGTCGCGATTCGAACTCGACGGCATAAGGTTCGAGCCGCCGACAGAGCATCTGTTCAGCTTCAACAACCCGTTGGGCGCATGCCCGCAATGCGAAGGTTACGGCAAGATAATAGGCATCGACGAAGATTTGGTAGTGCCCAACAAGTCGAAGACAATATACGAAGGCGCCATAGCCTGCTGGAACGGCGCTACGATGGGCAAGTGGCGCGAGCAGTTGATACTCAACGCCTCGAAGTTCGATTTCCCGATACACACTCCATACTATGCCCTTACGCCCGAACAGCGTATGACGCTGTGGCGCGGCAACGAATATTTCCACGGCCTGAACGACTTTTTCGCATACATCGACAGCGAGCGTCGCAAGATACAGTTCAGGGTGATGAAAGCCCGCTACACGGGAAAAACGCGCTGCCCCGCATGCGGCGGCACGCGCCTGCGCCCCGAGGCGCTCTACGTCAGAGTAGGCGGGCGCAACATAGCCGAGTTGACGACGATGAGTGTCGATGCACTGACAGCGTTTTTCGACACGCTGCAACTCGACGAGCACGACGCCAAGACCGCGGCGCGCATCATAACCGAGATACGCAACCGGTTGGGTTATCTGTCGGACGTGGGGCTTGGCTATCTGACACTCGATAGACTGTCGTCGACACTCTCGGGCGGCGAGTCGCAGCGCATAAACCTCTCCACGTCGTTGGGCAGCAATCTTGTCGGCTCGCTATACATACTCGACGAGCCGAGCATAGGACTGCACCCGCGCGATACCGACAGACTTGTAAAGGTGCTGCACCAGCTGCGCGACTTGGGCAATACGGTCATCGTCGTCGAACACGAGGAGGAGATAATACGCGCGGCCGATTACATAGTCGACATAGGACCCGAAGCCGGAGAAAAGGGCGGCAGTGTAGTATTCAGCGGAACGCTGCCGCAGCTGCTTGAAGCGCCCGACGGCACTTCGCTTACAGCCGACTACCTTGCCCGGCGGCGGCGCATAGCTCCGCCGCAGACTACACGCGGCTGGTCGAATTCGATAGTCATACGAGGGGCGCGCGAGAACAACCTGAAAAACATCGATGTACGCATACCGTTGGGAGTGATGACCTGCATAACCGGTGTCAGCGGCTCGGGCAAGTCGTCGTTAGCGATGAGCATACTCTATCCGGCTCTCAAACGCATGTTGAGCGACACGGGCATAGCCCCGGGCGACCACGACGCCATAGAGGGCGACTGGCGGCTGTTGAACAATGTGGAGATAGTGTCGCAGACGCCCATAGGCAAGTCGACGCGCTCCAACCCGGTAACCTACCTCAAAGCCTATGATGAGATACGACGCCTTATGGCCGAACAGCCATATGCGCGCCATACGGGCATGACGGCAGCGCAATTCTCGTTCAACATGCCCGGCGGACGCTGCGAGGAGTGTCAGGGCGAGGGCGTGATAAAGGTGGGCATGCAGTTTATGGCCGACGTGGAGTTGACCTGCGATGCCTGCGGCGGCAAACGGTTCAAGACGGAGATACTCGAAGTGCGTTATCGCGACCGCTCGATATACGACATATTGGAGATGACAGTCGATGATGCCGTCGAGTTCTTCGGCGAGGATGCCGGCAACTCGACCTGCCGGCGCATAGTGGAGCGTCTGCGGCCGTTGCAGCAGGTGGGATTGGGATATGTGAAGCTCGGACAGTCGTCGTCGACACTCTCGGGCGGCGAGTCGCAGCGCGTGAAGCTCGCATCGTTCCTCTCGAAAGAGAGCGCGCAGGAGCGCGTAATGTTCATCTTCGACGAGCCGACGACGGGTCTGCACTTCCACGACATACACAAACTGCTGGCGGCATTCGACGCCTTGATAGCCAAAGGCCACACCATAGTCATCGTCGAACACAACATGGAGGTGATAAAGTGCGCCGACTGGATAGTGGATCTCGGCCCGGAAGCGGGTGACGGCGGCGGCAGCCTCGTGGCGGAGGGTACGCCCAACGACATTATGCGCTGCGCAGAGAGTCACACCGGCAGATTTTTACTACGACACAATGAAGAAAGAGTTCGAAACATACGTTCTTGACAACGGCATACGCGGCATTCACCGGCAGGTGCGCAGCAATGTGGCGCACTGCGCACTGGTGATAAATGCCGGCAGCCGCGACGAGAAGCGGTCGGAGTGGGGTATGGCTCACTTCACCGAACACGCCTTTTTCAAAGGCACCGAGCACAGGAAAGCCTATCAGGTCAACTGCCGGTTGGAGAATCTCGGCGGCGAACTGAACGCCTACACCACAAAGGAGGACACGACGCTGCACGCGACCACGCTGCGCACCGACTTCTCGAAGGCCGTAGAACTGATCGCCGACATAGCATTCCACTCCACCTTCTGCGAACGCGAATTAGCCAAGGAGCGCGAGGTCATAGCCGATGAGATAAACACATACAAGGATTCGCCGTCGGAGATGATATACGACTGTTTCGAGGATATGATATTCCGCGATTCGGAGTTGGGGCACAACATCCTCGGCACCAAAGCCGCACTCAACCGCTATTCGAGCAGGCAGATCAAAGATTTCATCGAACGCACTCACACCACCGATCAAATGGTATTTTCGTCGATCGGCAACTTCTCGGTGCGCACGGCGCGACAGACGGCCGCGCGATACCTTGCCGATGCGCCCTCGACCAAACGCTCCTTCACTCGTATGGGCGCCGCCGATTACAAACGGTTCGAAGTGGCGCAGTCGCGACATACGCACCAGACGCACTGCATCATAGGCAATCGCGGCTACGGCATATCCGATGAGCGGAGGCTGCCTTTGGCATTGCTGACGAACATATTGGGCGGGCCGTCGGCCAACTCGCTGCTTAACATGACCCTGCGCGAGAAATACGGCCTGTCATACAACATCGAGGCTAACTATACGCCCTATACCGACGATGGTTTGGTGGCGATATATTTCAGTTCGGATCACTGCAACGCCGACCAATGCATCGAACTTATACATAAGCAGATGCAGCGTCTGCGCACCGTGCCGCTGTCGGCACGCGCACTGTCGACGGCCAAGAAGCAGTTCGTCGCCCAGATGTCGATCTCGATGGAGAGCAACGAGGGATATATGCTCGGCGCAGGCAAGAGCTATCTGATACACAACGACATCGACACTCTCGAACAGGCCTACGCCAAGGTTATGGCATTGACGGCCTCGCAGATAACCGCCGTCGCCGAGGAGATATTCGACAACACTTCGCAATTGATATACAAGTAACTGCACAACAATACCCAATATGGAACCTGTCGAAAGATACGTACTCGAACATTCGACTCCCGAATCGGCGCTGATGCACGAGTTGGAGCGCGAAACATATCTGCGCGTACTGAATCCGCGAATGATATCAGGACATGTGCAAGGCAAACTGTTGGAGATGATAGTGGGCATGCTGCGCCCCCGGCGCATACTCGAAATAGGGACATTCACCGGCTACTCGGCTCTGTCGATGGCCGCAGGGCTTGACGCCGGCGGCATCATAGATACGTGCGAGATAGACGACGAATTGCAGCAGATGGCGCAGTCGTTTTTCGACCGCTCGCCATATGCCGACCGCATCAGGCTGCATATAGGATCGGCCTTGGACATCGTACCCCGCCTCGGCGGCCGCTACGATTTGGTGTTTATCGACGGCGACAAACGCGAATATCCGGCATATTACGACATGCTGCTCGACGGAGGATATGTCGGCAGCGGATCGTACATATTGGCCGACAACATATTATGGTACGGCAAAGTGACCGATCCGGCGGCACACAACGACCGCCACACGCAGGCGATCATCGAGTTCAACGACAAGGTGCTCGCCGACAGCCGGGTGGAGAACATCATCATACCGTTGCGCGACGGCATAAACATAATAAAAGTGAAATAGGGTATGAGACGGACACTCATCATGCTGCTTCTCGCAGCGAGCGCGGCACTCATGGCAAACGATGCGGCGGCGAAGCGACACAGCGGCAGCCGGCGCGCCGGCCGCGGCATCGAAGTGGCATTCATGACCGACCTGCACATAACGCCGGGCAACGTCAACGACTCGATCGTCGATATAGCGGTCGACGAGATCAACGCCGGCAGATACGATCTCGTGGTCATAGGCGGCGATATTACCAATATGGGCAGCTGCGACGAACTGCGCAACATACACCGCAAACTCGCACGCCTGACGGCTCCGCAGCTCGTCGTGGCCGGAAACCACGAGACGACGTGGTCGGAGAGCGCCTGCACCGAGTTCGGCCGCCTGTGGGGACACGACAGCCGCACATTCATCGATGCGGGCGGCTATCGTTTCGTCGGCTATCAGGCCGGACCGTTTATGAAAATGGCCGACGGCACGGTGCGGCGCGAAGATCTGCACTGGATCGATTCGGTGATGACGGCGACTCCCGACGGCAAACGTTTGGTCAGCGTATGTCACTATCCGCTGTCGAACGACGTCACTAACCGCCGCGAGATAACCTCGATGCTGCGCGCCCACAACGTATGCGCCACCCTGTGCGGACACTATCACAAACCGAGTCTGAACAACTACGACTCCATACCGGGCATACTCGGCCGTTCGCTTATGCTGCGCCGCGACGACAAGCCGACATACGGCTACACGATCGTGCGCTTCGCCAACGACTCGATCTACGTGTCGGAGAAGATCATCGGGCGGAAGCCGGTGCCGCAATACGCCATAAAACAGGGGTTCAGCAGCGAAATAGCCGCCCTGCCGTGCGATCCGCCGATGCCGCCGTTAGATATGGGAGTATTCGACGCAGAATGCATGGTCGAGGACAACGGCTCGATATATACGGCCGTCGCGGTAAATGGCGGCACGATATATTACGGCAACTCGCTCGGGCAGATCAAGGCCTACGACACTGACAAGCGGAGCGAAAAGTGGCGCCGGCAATTTTCATCGGCCATATACTCGTCGCCCGTCTATTATAACGGATTGCTCATCGCAGCCACCGTCGCCGACGGCCTTGTGGCTCTCGATGCCGGCAACGGCAGCGTCGTATGGCGCAACGATTCGCTCAAAACGATCATAGGTGACGGCATAGCGGCCGACGGCGCGTTGTACATCGGTACCGACGGCAAAATGATGCGCATCGATATCGAAGACGGACACACGGTGTGGAGTTTCGACTACGGCGCGGGGCAGCCGCAGGGACGCCCGGCTGTGGCCGACGGACGGGTGGTCTTCGGGGCATGGAACTGTCATCTGTATTGTCTCGACGCAGCGACCGGCCGTATGCTGTGGAGCTGGACAAACGGCAGCAGCAACCGCCTCTACTCACCCGGGCACATCGTGCCGCGCATAGCCCGGGGCAGAGTGATGATAGTTGCGCCCGACCGCTATATGACATTCATCGACCTCGCCACAGGGCGGCAATTGTGGCGCGTCAGGGAGCGCAGAGTGCGCGAGACCACAGGCATAAGCGACGACGGCGAACTGTTTTTGGCCAAGACGATGGACGGAGAGATGATAGCCGTGCCCACAAACGCCGATACATACACCGAAGTGTGGGCGGCCGATGCCGGCTGGGGCTACGACCACAACTTCTGTCCGATCGCCACGCGCGCAGGCGCAGCCTATATGGCCAACCGCACGGGCATGATAGCGGCAGTCGGAATAGCCGACGGACGTCTGATAGGTGTGGCAAAGCTCGCCGAATCGTCGGCCAACGAGTTCACGCCCGACGACAGAGGCAATCTGTGGATAACGTTCATCGACGGCCGCATATATCGCATAGGAGGATTGCAAGCCGGTTTCTCCGCCTGCAAGGCGCAGGGCGGCGAGCAATAGGGCGGCAGGCCGCGACATATGCTCTCCGGCCGCAACCAAAAACGCCCGCAGCACATGCTGCGGGCGTTTTTGGTTATCGCGGGAGGAGTGTTTAGATCAAATTAAGCTCCTTTTTGATTCGTTCGATCTTATCGTCCAATTCGGCCTGCACCCTCTCGAACTCGTCGACCGACGGCAGATCGGCCTTAACGCCGAAGTAGAACTTGATCTTAGGCTCGGTGCCCGACGGACGAACCGACACCTTGGTGCCGTCGGCCGTAAACCACTGCAACACATTGCTCTTGTCGGTAACGCCCTCGATAGGCGACTTTTTGCCGGTGGCGACATCGAGTACATCCAACGTCTTGTAATCGTAGATTTTCACCACGGGCGACGCAAGGATCTCCTTGGGCGGATTCTCGCGATAGTCGACCATCATCTTCTGGATCAGCTCGGCGCCGTCCTTGCCCTTGCGAACGACATTTACCAAACCCTCGCGGAAGAAGCCGTACTTCACGTAAAGCTCCTGCAACCACTCGTAAAGCGTCAGACCCATAGTGTCTTTCGCCCACGCAGCAGCCTCGGCTGCCAGCGAGCACGACGCCACACCGTCCTTGTCGCGGACAAAATCGCCGGGCAGATAGCCGAACGACTCCTCGCCGCCGCCTATATATTTGGTCTTGCCCTCGTTCTCGCGAATGATCTTGGCAATGAACTTGAAGCCCGTGAGACAGTTGTAGCACTTGACTCCGAAATGAGCGGCCACGGCGTCGGGCATCATCGACGTAACGATGGTCTTAACCACATACTGGTTGCCGTCGATCTTGCCCAACTCAGCCCAGCGCGTAAGTTGATAGCACATAAGCAGCACTAACGTCTGATTGCCGTTGAGCAGCACATATTCGCCCTTGCCGTTGCGCAGAGCCAAACCTATACGGTCGGAATCGGGGTCGGTGGCCATAGCCAGATCGGCGCCCTCCTTGCGCGCCAGCTCGATAGCCATAGACATGGTCTTGCGCTCCTCGGGGTTGGGCGACTCCACCGTCGGGAAGTTGCCGTCGAGAACGGTCTGCTCGGGAACCGAAATAACGTTGGTGAAGCCCCAGCGGCGCAGCGAAGCGGGAACTAAACGCACGCCGGCACCGTGCAGCGGAGTGTAGACGATCTTCATATCGTTGTGGCGGGCGATAGCCTCGGGCGACAGCGACAGCTCCTTAATGGCCGCGAGATACTTCTCGTCGAACTCCTCGCCGAGGATATGGATATTTTCGGCATTGGCGCCCGTGAGCACCTGCGAATTGGAGGTGATCTTCTCAACCTCGGCGATGATGTTGACATCGTGCGGCGAGGTGACCTGCGAACCGTCGGTCCAGTAGGCTTTGTAGCCGTTGTACTCCTTGGGGTTGTGCGAGGCCGTAACCATAACGCCCGACTGACATTTCAGCTCGCGAATGGCAAAACTCAACTCGGGCGTCGGACGCAGAGCATCGAACAGGTATACCGTAAAACCGTTCGAAGCGAAGATGTCGGCCACACGCTCGGCAAACATGCGAGAGTTGTTGCGGCTGTCGTGCGATATGGCCACACGGATGTGCTCGCCCTCGAAATTGCGTTTGAGGTAGTTGGCCAAACCCTGCGTGGCTGCGCCTACGGTGTAGATATTCATACGGTTGGTTCCTGCGCCCATAATGCCGCGCAGACCGCCCGTGCCGAATTCCAGATCCTTATAGAAGCTCTCCACCAATTCGTTTTTGTTGTTGTCGATCATCAGGCGCACCTGCTCTTTGGTCGCATCGTCGTAATCGCCGTCGAGCCACTGCTGTGCCTTCGACATAACTAATTTTTCTAATTCGTTCGTCATAAGTATTAGTAATATTTATAATATACGGATGTTCCGTTTGATTTTCCGATATGCAAATATAATAAAAATAATTCATTTCCTATATATCAATGTCTTAAATTGGAGTCAGCAGGCAGGGTCATTTTCCTATATATAAAAAATCTGAATTTGCAAGTGTTTTTGCCGTATATTTTTATAAAATTATCCACATATTTGCAGTGTCAAAAGTGAACCATGGACGAAGCCTTTTCAATCGGTCGCGACTCAATGACATTACGACCGGCGAGATAAGTTATCGCTCGACAATTTCACCGACAAACAGAGAAAGCACAAAGACCGATGATTACGAACACACGAACATACAGCGATGTGTGGCAGAGTTGCCTCGACCATCTCAAAGAGTCCATCACCGAAGAGGAGTTCGTGAAGTGGTTCAAACCCATCGTCCCGATGGATTTCGACGGAACCAATCTGCGTCTGCGTGTACCCAACGAGAGCTATGTAGCAAATATCGAAAAGAACTATCTGCAATTCCTGCGACCGATCATCGCCGAGTTCTACGGCCAGCAGACACGTCTGCACTACGCCGTGCCGCGAGCCAAGAGCCAGAGCGTGGCCGTCAACGCCGACACTACGGCCATATCGCAGTTCAATACGCAGACCGATACCGCAAATATAAAGAATCCTTTCGTAATACCGGGACTCAGAAAGATATTTATCGATCCGCAGCTCAACTCCAACTACACGTTCGAGAACCATATAGAGGGCGAATGCAACCGTTTGGCGCGTTCGGCGGGCATGTCGGTGGCCGTATCGCCGGGCAACAACCCGTTCAATCCGCTCTACATATACGGCGACTCGGGACTCGGAAAGACACACATTGCGCAGGCCATAGGTCACGAAGTGCGTCAGCGTCATCCCGAATTGCAGGTGCTGTATGTCTCGATGAACAAATTTCAAGCCCAATTCCAGACGGCATACAAAAACGGAGAGATAACCGATTTCATACACTTCTACCAAATGATCGATGTGTTGATCATCGACGACATACAGGAGTTGACGGGCAAGACGGGAACACAAAACGCATTCTTCAACATATTCAACCACTTGCAGCTCGCCGGCAAGCAGCTCGTACTCACCTCGGATAAACCGCCCGTGGAGTTGAAGGACATCGAACAGCGACTCATAACGCGGTTCAAATGGGGGTTGTCGGCTCCGCTTAGCATCCCCGACTATCAGACCAAGGTGAAGATCATTCGCGCAAAGGCGCAGCGTTTGGGGGCGCAGATTTCGGACGATGTAGTCGTCTATTTAGCCGACAACATATCGGCCAATGTCAGGGAGATCGAGGGCGCGCTGTCGTCGTTGGTGGCGAATGCATCGTTCCTCGGACGCAAGATCACCACATCGTTGGCCAAAGAGATATTGAAAGTATATGTGAAACTCACCCAGAAGGAGATCACCATAGAGCACATCACCAAAGTGGTATGCGAGTATCTCAACATCGACACGGAGAGTTTCAACTCGTCGAAGCGCACGCGCGACGTGGCACAGGCACGTCAGATAGCCATGTATTTAGCCAAGCAGCACACCAAGGCCCCGCTAACGGTCATAGGTTCGGCCATAGGCGGACGCAACCATGCCACCGTTCTGCACTCGTGCAAGGCCGTGAGCGACATGATGGATACCGACAAGGCCTACAAACAGCAGATAGAGAAGATCGAACAGATCGTGTTAGGCAAGGCATAGGCTGCAACATTTCGGAAACGGACGGAGCTTCATCAAACAAGGCTCCGTTTTTTGTTTATAGCCCGGGGTCTGCGGCCGAAGAGCGCTTTTCGGGACTCTCCTGCAAAATCCCGTGGAGAGTCATTTGTTTAGTCGGTGTCGAGATTCCCACGTCGCGTTCTTTCGAACGCTCCTCAGAATGACAAACAGAGCGTTCAAAGCGATATTCGGAATACGCGATAACCGTCCCATGCCCACCCGGAGCGAAGCGACCCAAGTCCCCTCCGAGGAGGGGATTTAGGGGTGGGTCAGAATTGTAAAACGGCGCAAGCCGTCGCTTTGTGGTCGACATTTGTTTTCTCCCACGGTCGGGCATCGCCCTCCCTCGGAATGACATTGTCGAGCGCAGAGACTCCCACGGTCGAAGCGTCGCTTCTCCCTCGGAGTGACAAGGAAAGGCGTTGCAGGCTGTCATTGCGAGCCGAGCGCAGCGAGGCGTGGCAATCTCTTGCGGAAATGCTCCCATGCGTTGAGATTCTCACGTCGCGTTCTTTCAAACGCTCCTCAGAATGACATACCAAGCGTTCAAAGCGATATTCGGGATACCGGATAACCGTCCCATGCCCACCCGGAGCGAAGCGACCCAAGTCCCCTCCGAGGAGGGGATTTAGGGGTGGGTCAGAATTGTAAAACGGCGCAAGCC
>CAZEXJ010000135.1:0-7704 GCA_964516585.1 uncultured Alistipes sp. | reverse complement strand
AAGACGACTTGGCTGGCCTTCTGGTAGCCGGTGTTGGGCACCACGGACCATTCCAATCCCGAAACATGGATTTCCAGTTCGGCTGTCTCGGTCGAATCGTCTGCGTAGGTAACGGTGATGCTCACGGTATAGGTGCCGATGCTCATGAAGCGGTGCAGCGGAGCCGTTTCATCCGAATAGTGGTCGTCGCCGAAGTTCCAGCGTACCGATTTCACCTCGCCCATGACGAAATAGGCCGGATTGTATTCGAACCGGCAGAGTTCGAATTGCCGGAGTTGGGCAAGGCTCTCCGACGATGTGGGCGCAGCCGAAATGGGATCGATTTCACCCGGTGTGGCACTTGCCGTTATTGAGTCGGAGTTGCCGTGCGCATAGACTGCGGTCAGCGTAAAGGCGTATTCGACGCCATTGGTCAGCCCGCTGACTAAATACGACGTTGCCTCTTGGGCCACCTCGATATGCTGATCGGCAGTCGAGGCTACGAGCAGATCGTACCGATAGTCGAGCTGGGTATCGGGAGCCGTCCACGAGAGATAGACGCGACTGTCGCCGGCCATGGCCTTGAAGTTCGTGGCGGCGATGCGAGTCGATTTGGGCGTGGCAGTCGTCGCTACTTTCATCGACAAACCGTTCGCATAGTGCGCCTGTACGGAGAACGTGTAGGTGCAGTCATTCCGAAGTTCGTCGATTGTCAGTTCGTGTTGTCCGGCAGGAACCGAGGCTTCGCCGCCTGAAACCTCAGTATTGTCGGGTTCCCATGTGATGTAGTAGTCGAGCGGTTCGGGTTTCCCCTCTTGGAGGACCCATTTTACGATCGCCGTCCGGTCGCCTGCCGTTACCGTCATCGATTCGACCTGAAACAGGTTGAAGGAGGCTTCCGGCAGATGGTCTTCGTTGCAGCCTGTCAGCAGGGCAGCGTATGTGAGAACCAAAAATCCTATTTTTTTCATAGCATTCATTCGTTTTTTTCGATTAGTAACCCGGATTCTGCCACAGCAGCGATTCATTGTCGATGCGTTCCAGCTCCGTGTTGGGAATGGGATAGAGCTTCTGGTAGGGTTGGATGACATGGCCTTCGGCTGCCATCGCCTCCTGGGCATAGCCCATGCGCACGAGATCGAACCAGCGTTGTCCTTCGTAGGGGAACTCTTTTTGTCGTTCCAGACAGACGGCACGACGGAAAGCATCTTGGTCGGGAAGGTCGCCGATGTTCAGCGGTTCCAGTCCGGCCCGCGTATGCACTCGGTTGAGGGCGTCGAGCGCGAGCGAGGTCGATGAACCGTCGTATCCGATCTCGTTCAGCGCCTCTGCGTAGAGCAGCAGGGCATCGGCATAGCGCAACAAGATTTGGTCGCTGCCGTACTGGCGGGTCGTCGCGTCGCGCGTGTCGAAGAATTTCTTCATCAGATAGACCTGTACGTCGGGAACCTTCTGGTATTCGAGCAACGCTTTGCGGGCGTCGCTTTCGTCGTAGAGATTCTTCAGCACGGGGCTTTGTCCAGAGTTGTCCGTCGGGTTGGAGATGGAGAACCAGGCTCCGTGTCCTTCGCTGACGACCTCCTTGTTGAAGCGGATCGCCCAGATGATCTCGTCGTTCATCTTGTTGTCGACGGCGAATACGTCGGCGATGTCGTCGAGCAAGGCGTAGCGGCCGATGACGCTTTTCAGCACGTCGGCGGCCTCTTGCGGTTTGCCGAAGGTCAGGTAGACCTTGCCGAGCAGTGTGCGTGCGGCTCCGAGCGTTGCGCGACCCGTGTCGGCCTTGCCGTATGATTCCGGCAACATCGCATGGTCGACGATCGCTTTCAGGTCGCCGGCAATCAGATCGTACATCTCCTGTTCCGAGCTGCGGCCGATTTTAAGCGACTCTTCGACGGTTACCACCCGCCGGGTAGTCGGCACGCAGCCCCAGAGACGGTACTTCGTGAAATAGGTATAGGCGCGCAGGAACAACGCTTCGCCCTTGTACTGTGCTTTGAGCGTCTCGTTGAACGACGCTCCATCGATGCGATCCAGAATCATGTTGCAGCGATAGACGGCGTTGTCGAAGCTGGCCCATGCGTTTTCCAGAATGTTGTTCGATGCGTTGTCGCGGAACTGGTCGATGTCGTAACGGTCTTGTGTGCCGGTCGTCGGAGCATCGAGGTAGAGGTTGTCGCTGCGGTATTCGCACAGTTCGGTGTAGAAGGATACCTGCGACTGGAATTTGGCGTATGCGCCCTTGACAGCAAGGTCAAAATCATCGGCTGTCTTATAGATGTCGTTTACCGCTACTTCGTAGTTGGGCGTCAGCTCGAAGAACCTCTCGCCGCATGAAACCATCGAGAGCAGTGCGACGGCTGCACTGAATAAAATGCTCTTTTTCATTGTTGGTAGCTTTAGAAAGTGATATTGAGTCCGACAGTGAACGTCTTGGCCAGCGGATAGGTTCCGTAGTCTTCGCCCGGGGTCAATGCGCTCGTGCGGCCGCTTACCTCGGGATTGTAGCCGGAATAATCCGTCCACGTGTAGAGATTCTGGGCCGAAACATAGATGCGCAGCCTCTCGACGTGGAACTTTTTGGTCCAGACCGAGGGCAGCGTATAGCCTACCGCGATGTTTTGCAGACGCAGGTACGATCCGTCCTCGATGTGCCAAGTCGAGGTGCGGCCATTGTTGCCGGTCTGCTTGCGGTTGACGCGGTTGGTGTTGCCGTCGCCCGGTTGCGTGGGGCTTACCCAGCGGTTCAAAGCGGCTGTGGTGCCGTTGACGTTCCCCTCCATGTTGTCCAGATAGCGGCGGTTGAGGTTTAGAATCTCGTTGCCGTGTACGCCCTGGAAGGCGACGTCGAAGTCCAGCCCCTTGTAACTGAACGTGCCGCCGAAACCGTAGGTGAAGTCGGGCATATAGTTGCCGACGACGGTGCGGTCGGTATCGGTGTCGATGACGCCGTCGCCGTTGACGTCCACGAAGCGAAAGTCGCCGGGCTGGGTCTTGTCGAAATGCGGATAGGCTTTCAGCTCCTCCTCATTCTTGAAGATGCCGTCCTGTACCAGCAGGTAGTATGAACCGATGGATCCGCCGACCTCAGTGATGTAGTAGGCGTGCTCCACGCTGCCCGGGTAGATCATGGGCGTGTCGTTGGCACCTAACGCCTTCACCTCGTTGGTGTTGGCGGCCCAGTTGGCATTCAGCGAGTAGCGGATGCCGTTCCGATAGGAGTGGGCGGAGGTCAGCGAGAGCTCCCAACCGCGGTTGTTCACCTTGCCGATGTTCATCAGCGTGGTCGAATGACCCGTCAGGTGGGGAATGAGGACATCCAGCAGCATATCGGTCGTATTGGCATAGTAGTATTCGACCGTGAAGTTCAGGTAGCCGTTCCAGAGGTTGAGGTCGGCACCGACGTTGAACATCGAGGTCTTCTCCCACGTCAGGTCGGGGTTGGATACGCCCGTAGGCTTGTAACCGCTTACCTGCGAACCGTTGCCCGAGCCGAGGATGTAGTCGTCGTTGTCCATCGTGGCCAAATGCTGGTAGTTGCCGATTTGGAAGTTGCCGGTCTGCCCGTAGCTGGCGCGCAGCTTGAAGTCGCTGATCCATTCGAGACCCTCCGTTTGCTGGAAGAAGGGTTCGCCCGAGATGCGCCATGCCGCCGATACCGACGGAAAGTACCCCCAGCGGTTGTTCTTGCCGAACCGCGACGAACCGTCGGCACGGATGGCTGCGGAGAGCATATATTTGCTCTTGTAGCTGTACTGTATGCGGGCCAAGTACGAAGCCAGCGACCATTGCTCCGTTTTCGAGTCGCCGTCGTTGACCGTACCGCCGCCGATCGTCTGGTTGTAGTCGTTCGGATAGTCGGTCGCCGTTACGTTGTTCCGCTTGACGGTCTCCTTCTGCGCCGACTGCACCAGCACGGCGGACAGCGAGTGATCGCCAAAGTCGCGCGCGTAGGTAAGCTGATTCTCCACCAACCAGTTGAAAAAGAAGGCCGAAGAGCTGTATCCCACCGGATTGGAGGGCTTGCCGTAGCTGGCCTTGCCGATGGATTCGAGATGCTGCGAACGATAGGTCTCGTTGTAGGCGCCGTAGAACGAACCGCCGACGGAGGTCTGGAACGAAAGGCCCTTGCAAAGGTCGTAACCGAGAAAGGCCCGACCCGTCAAAGCCATGCGGTCGATGACATTCGATTGGAGTTTGGCCAGAGCGACCGGATTCAGCACCTCGTTATGTTGGTAGTCGTTGCCGATGCGCCAATATCCGTTGCCCTGGAAATTGAACGAACCGTCTTCGTTATAGATAGGCCACATGGGGTTCGATACCAATGCCGACTGTACGATACCGCCCGAAGAGTAGGAACCCGAGGCGTCGACTTTGTTCGACTGGGAGTAGGACGGAGAGAAATTGACACCGTACTTGAAATTTTTATATTTCCCGTCCAGATTGAGACGGAACGAGTATTTTTCGAAATCGGAGTCGATAATGATACCCTCTTTGTAATAATAGTTGGCGGATAAGAAGTAGTTGATGTGTTGGCCTTTGCCCGATACGGAAACATTGTGGCTCGTGGTAGAAGCCGTGCGGAAGATGGCATCCTGCCAGTCGGTATCGGTGAGCCCCGGTTCGCCGTTGAGGTAGGGAATGAGTTCGACCGGATAGTTCATGTAAGATTCGGGGCGTTCGCCGTTGATGGCAGTGCCGCCCGGATAGATGCTCCAGTAGGCATTGTCGTGCCCTTCTTTTGCGATCTGTGCGAACTGGTAGGCATTCATCAGGTCGATTTTCTTCGACACCTTTTCGACGCCGTAATACCCGTCATAGGTAACGTCGATCGATTCGGATCTCCCCTTTTTCGTGGTAATGAGGATGACGCCGTTCGAGCCGCGCGAACCGTAGATGGCGGCCGACGAAGCATCTTTGAGCACCTCCATCGATTCGATGTCGTTGGTGTTGAGGTTCGACAGACCGTTCTCCATGGGCACGCCGTCGACGATGTACAACGGGTCGTTGCCCGCCGTCGCCGAGCTGACGCCGCGCACACGAACCATGACGTTCCCTTCGGGGTCGCCGCCGGTCTGCATCACCTGTACGCCCGGCATCTTGCCGGCCATCGACTGCCGGAAGTCGGCGATGGGCAGGTTGGCGATCTCTTCGGCCTTCATCGAGGAGATGGCGGTCGAGACGTCGCGCTTCTTCTGGATACCGTAGCCGACCACTACCACCTCATCGACTTGCATGCGATCTTCTTGCAGGATGATGTGGAATTCGGTTCGCGCACCGACGGGAATCGTTTGAGGCGTGTAGCCGATGTAGGAAATCTCCAATACGTCGTCCGAGCCGGCTTCCAAGGTGAAATGGCCGTCGATGTCGGTGCTGGTGCCTTTGGTCGTATCTTTGATGATGACCGTCGCGCCGATGACGGGCATGCCCGATGCTTCGAGCACCGTTCCAGAAATCATCCGATTATTCAGGGGCGCGGGCTCCTGCCGACGGTCGGCGAGTTCGATCAGATAGACCTTTCGGTTGCGGATTTCGTGCCCGATGCCAGTTCCTGCGAAGAGTTCGTTGAGTGCCGTCGACAGCTCGACGTCCGAAACGCTCAATGAAACGATCTTGTCGGGGTCGACCGTCGGCCGCGAATGGTAGAATGCGTATCCCGTCTGTCGGGAAAGTTCCTCCAAAACATCTTCCAGTTCGACCTGTTGGAGATTGACGGTAACGCGTTGGGCCACCGCATGCGTACAGACACCTACGATGAAAACCATCGCTGTCAGTAGTTTGATAGGTCTCATTTTTTGATTGGGTATTAAGTTATAGAATGATTTTTTACCTTCGCGACACGCTCGCACAGAATCGCACGCAACGGAAGAGCGTGCGATCGAATAGGATGAAAAAACTGCAATGATTTACGATCCATCTGTTTCGGGTATTTGCATTGATAAGACACATGAAGGGCGGAAAAGTGTGAGTCGATCGGAACTTTTTTCAGAAAAAGAATTTTCAACGTTCCGAACGGAGTTTTATCGAGGGATGAACCGAATAATCTGTTCAATCATTTTTTTAGCAGAAATTATTCCTTATTTTTGTCGAAAATACCGTGCATTATGCAAAGCGAGAACAGGTCGATCGATTACGAATCCGCAAGCGATAGGGACTTGCTGGCGCTTTTGCAGGATGACGACCGAAAGGCTTTCGAGGCATTGTATAGGCGTTACTACGCGATGTTATATACCTTTGCCATGCGTTATCTGAAAAGCCGGCATGATACGGAAGAGGTACTGCAACAGGTATTCGTCAAATTATGGACCATCCGCCGATCGTTGTGCATCACCTCCAATCTGAAAGGCTATCTGTTCTATATGATGAAATATCGCATACTGAATCATATCCGGAATGCCAACAACGCCCTGCAACATAATTACATGGTCGTTCAACTGCGGCCTTTATACGACGAAATGCCCGATACAGAGCCGGACAGTCCGATGACGGAGCGATTGAAACAGGCCATCGAGCATTTGTCGCCTCAACAGCGAACTGTGGCGCAGTTGAGATGCGAAGGGTATTCGAATCATGAGATTGCCCGCAAAATGAATCTCTCCGTCCATACAGTCAACTCCCATTATCGGGAGTTGTTGAAAGCCTTGAAGAAAAAAATGGTACCGATTATCAAATTCATCCTCCTATCGTTCCTCTTTCACGAAAGCCTATGAATCGACCGTCAAATATCATGATCCAACGTGTCTTGGACGAATCTGCGACGTTGGCCGAAGCAAAGCAAGTCGCGGCATGGTTCGCTTCGCAAGATGGACAAAAATGGCTCGCAGACCAAATGGAACGCGACGCGGAAGCTATATTAAGCGGCCAGGTTCCGCTGCTGAAAAACATTCCGTCCAATGAATTGTTCAAACGCATCGAACGCCGCATCGGACGAAAGCGACATCGGACGATCGCTTTCAGAATCGCAGCCGTAGCCATTCCCTGTGCATTGATACTCGCTATGTGGTTGAATTTGAACAGCCGGTTGGGCGGCATTCTTTTCTCGAAGGATAAAAACGAGTTAGTCGCGACGCGGAATGGAGAGCAAAAAGAGCTCGTGTTTCAAGACGGCACAAAAGTTTTTTTGAATGCGGGGACTCGAATCGCCTATCCGAAACATTTCGGGTTGGGAGAGCGCCGCGTCGAGCTTGACGGCGAGGCCTTTTTCGAAGTCGCCCCCAACGCGCATAGGGCGTTCATCGTGCAGATGGGCGACGTGTCGTTGCGCGTGCTCGGCACCTCGTTCAATGTGAAGGCATACGATAGCGAACCGACGATCGATATCGCGTTGCTCGATGGCAAGGTGGAGTTCATATATAACGAAAAGCATTGCATCATGAGCCCGATGCAAAAACTGAATTATAATAAACTATCCCGACAGGTCGATCTGACCGTTTCCGAACATGCGGATAGGGATGCCCTGTGGCATAAAAAAATCATCGCATTCCGGGATGCTTCGTTAAGCGAGGTGATCGCTGATTTGGAAAGATGGTATGACGTCCGTTTCGAGGTTCTGGATTCATCGGCTTACGATTTGCGATTCAGCTTGCGAACTGCGTATCTGCCGTTGCCCGAGTTATTAGACGAGATAGAGCATATTTCGCCCATACGGTTCGAGGTCGAGGGCGACGTGGTTCGGGTCCGACGAAACTGCTGACAAAAAACTGTTGACAAAAGAAGTCATCTCGA
>CAZEXJ010000134.1:0-2186 GCA_964516585.1 uncultured Alistipes sp. | reverse complement strand
ACCCAGCGTTTCGCCGTATGCCTCGTTGTCGCCGGCGATCGAGATCACCTCATTGGCTGCGTAGATGAACTGGTAGTAGTTCAGATAGAAGAACGGAGAACCATAGCCGTTGGCCGACAGACCGGACGAGTTGCCCGGATAGAGGTAACATTGCCAACGATCGTAGTACTGGTTGCCGCCCGGCAGGTTGCCCGAAACGGGGAATACCTCGCCGGCCAGACGGTCGGTCGCACCGAAGATGCCTGGGTAACCGAAATCGAAGTGGTCGCCGACGTCGACGTAATTGGTGATGAGGATCGTCGGCATCGAGCTGGCGATGCCTTCCATCGCGAACGGCGAGTCGGAAACCTGTTGACTGGTTGCGGCGCCGCCCTCCGGGAATGTCTCTTTGATACAGCCCGGCAGCAGAACCGAGGCGCCGAGGAGTACCGTTGCGTATTTGATGATGCGATTCATATTCATAGTCTGTTTCGTTTTATGATTAGAACGTTACCGTAACACCGCCCGAGAAGGTGCGGATCGGGGCGTAATAGTAGGGGTTCGTGGCACCGCTGATCGACTGGCGCGGGTCGAGACCCTGACGCTTGGAGGTGTACCATACGTTGTCGCAGGCGAAATAGATGCGCAGTTTCTCAACGAGGAATTTGCGCGTGATGCGCTTGGGCAGCGTGTAGCCGATCGTGATGTTCTGGATGTTCAGATACGAAGCATCGGTCAGGAAGCGGCTCGATGTCGAAGCAGGGTCGCTCTCTTCGCCATAGGCAAAACGCGGGATGTTCGTCTCGGTGTTTTCGGGCGACCACGAGTTCCACAAGTCTTTGTGGAAGTTGAAGCCGGTCGAAGTGCCGGTCGGGGTCGTCATGTAACGCATGTAACCGGAGTCGAGCACCTGACCGCCGATCTGGTAGGTGAAGGCCATCGACAGGTCGAAGCCGTAAGCCTGCAGCGACGTGTTGAAACCGCCGTAGAGGTCGGGCAACGCATCGCCCTGCAGCTCGCGGCCGTTTTGCGAAGCGACGTTGTATTGATCGGTCGTCGTGCGGGTTTTCGTACCGTCTTCCGCGGTTTCGTAGGTGTACCACAGCGCTTTACCGGTCGTTTTGTCGACACCTGCATAGGTCGGCAGATAGAATTCGTAGATCGAATGCCCCTCGGCCAAGAACTTCGAGCCCGACTGACGGCCGACGAGTTTGCCGTCAGAGGTAACGTTGTTCTTGTACTGCTCGGGCAGTTTGACCAATTCGTTCTTGTAGTGGGTCATGTTGAGGCCGAAGCTCCAAACCAAATTTTTCGTACGGATCAGATCGGCGTTCAACTCGATTTCGATACCGCGGTTGACCATGTCGCCGACGTTGGTGAAGATCGACGTGTAACCGGCCTCGTTCGGCGTTGCCAGGCTGAACAGCATATCAGTGGTTTTGCGGTTGAAGAAGTCGACGCTACCCGACAGCCGGTCGTGCCAGAAGCCGAATTCGACACCGACGTTGAGGTTCGCGTTGGTTTCCCATGTGATTTCGGGATTGCCCTTGCGCCCGAAGACCGTCGTTACGCCGCCGCTGCCGTCGTTTTCGATCGAGTAGTAGTCGGTGTAGAGGTAGTAGTAGGGCAGATTGTCGTTACCCTGCGAACCGTAGGATGCTTTGACCTTCAACATATTGACCCAATTCGCATGGAACCAGTTCTCCTTGTTGATCAGCCAGGCGGCGCCTAACGACCAGAAGTTACCCCAGCGATGGTCGGGGTGGAACATTGACGAGGCATCGCGACGATACGAACCCGAAACGAAATACTTGTTGTCGTAATCGTATTGGGCGCGGAAGAAGTAACCTTCGTTGTTGTACTCCGAAACTGACGATGCAGAACTTGCGCCGTCGACGACCGCACCGCTCAACTCCGTGTTGTCGGCTGAGAACATCACCTTTTTCGATGCGCTCAAACCGTAGGACTTGGTGTCGTACATTTCGTGGCCCAGCAGCACGTCGATGTTGTGTTTGTCATCGATGGTCGTGTTGTAGGTCAACAGTTGTTGCAGGTTGTAGGCGATTTCGCGGGAATGTCCTTTGGAGATCAGACCGCCCGATTCGGCGAACTGACCATAGAATGGGTTCAGTACGGTCGTCGAACGGGTCTCGTCGATCGTAACGCTGCCGTTTACGGTCAGCTTCAGCCCCTTGTAGAGCTGGATG
>CAZEXJ010000133.1:0-3168 GCA_964516585.1 uncultured Alistipes sp. | reverse complement strand
CCGCACCTGCAACGTTGAAGTTGTAGTATTTCCCATCGATCGATACGGTGCCTTTCACCTTGACGAACTCTGCGTAGTAGTCTTTGTCCGTGCGGTTCGTCAGAATGGCATCCATGGCAGCCCCATCCAATTCACGAGGCGTCGGATAGGTAAACGTTTCCGATTGGTCGGTTTGTTCGATCGTGGCCTTGTCGGCTGCAATCTGAAAACCGTTGTTGTAATGGCTGATCTTACCGGAAACCTTGACGATCTCACCCAACTTGAGGTGCGAGGTGGCCTTGTTTCCGTAGAGCAGTACGGAACCGCCCTTGTCGGTCAGGATCGGGCCCTGCGACGAGAGTGCCGAGATGTAACCCGTTACTTCGACTGCCGCATCCAATGCGGCCGTGCCGAGCACGCTTGTGAACTCCGGTTTTGCAGGTTCGGGATCGCTTATAACCGGTTCTGTCCCAGCGTATTTATAAGTAACAGCTACATAATCGCCGGCCTCCAGTCCATCGGTCGGAAGCGCGTCCGTGAGTTGGCCCTCCGTAGCGGGCGTCAGGTATTCGATTTCCGATCCTTCGCCCCAGATTTTCTCATAATCGAGCTTTTTGATCTCTTTCATGGCGTTCATCGCAACCACGTTCTCCGGAAGGTCGAGGGCGCAGGTGTAGGTTACCATAGCGGACGAAGTGTTGTCGAGCGTGGGGTAGTTCGCGGTGAGGTAGGCCGGAATGTAGGCGGCAGCATCGTCTTTCGTTGCGAAATACTTGTTGGTGCCGATGGCTTTCAGTGCTTTCGCGGCATCTTCGCCGGCAGCCGATGCGATCGACTTGTTGGTCTTGTTGTTGGCGATGGCGGTATAATCTTCATCGGTCAGCGTGTAATCGAACCGCTTGACATCGGTCGCTACGGTTCCGTCCTGCAACCCCTCGAAATTATCTTCGTTGTAGTCGCACCCCCCCCCGAAAAAAATCAGGGTAAGAACCGTCGCCAAGGTTAAAATATGCTTATTCATAGTCTGTTACAATTTTAGAAGTTGACTTTGAGTTTTACGGAGAAAGTACGGCCAAATGCGTAGAATACGCCGAAGGCTGAATCCCAAGTAGCGGGGCCGGTGGCTTTTATGTAAGCATCTGTGATGTACTCTTGATTGAAGACGTTGTTCAGATTGGCATAGACCGTAGCGCGTACATTGCCGATCTTGAATCGATAGCTTGCCGACAGGTCGAACTGGTTGCCCCACGGAATCGTCCACGGATTGACAACATTGTAATCTTGACCTGGTGTTAGATCACTTGCGTTAACCTGATAGTCGGAGTAGTTGCGGGCATAGACATTCCAGTCGATGCCTACACGCAAGCCGGTCATTGGGCGGAGGGTGACACCGAGTGCTGCTGTCGTTTGAGCTGAACCGCCGACTTTAATGCCTTTTTGCTTCAGAGTGGCCCATGCATGGTCTTCAGCCATGATACCCGATGCGATTTTGCCAGTTTTGGTATCGGCTAACGGTTGGCCAGCCATGTCGTAGAAGTAACCTTTGGCGTTGCTGGCCCATTCCCAGTCGCCCCACGAGAACATACCGTTGATCTCCATCCAACGGGTCGGATTGGCTACGAAGTCCAACTCGATACCCATGTGGCGTGCATCGACACCGGTAAGGTTCATATAGTAGCGCTCGTTTGCACGTTCGCTGCGACTATCGAATGTGCCGCTACGGCTCATCGTTTTGTCCATCCACTTCGTATAGTAGGCATTCACATTGGCCGTGAAGAAGCGAGAGTGGTAGCCGTAGCCCAATTCGGCCGAGAATGCTTTCTCGTTGGTCGCTTCGGGGTTGATGGCATGGCTGTTCTGACTGTTGAGGAATACACCGTAGGAAAAGAACGGAGCACGGCTGATGTAGCCGACGTTGGCGAAAACGTTCGAGTGCTCGGTGATGTTCCAGTTCGCACCGCCCTTGATGTTGCCGCCAAGGTAATTGGTGTGTTCCGATTCGGCGTGTGCTTCATCGTAATAGAAACGGTCGTAGCGCCAGTAGCCCGTATTCGAAAGCGAACCCGATACGAATGCGTTCACTTTGTTTTTCGACCATTCGAGCTGAGCGAAGACGCCTTCCTGGTGAACGTGTCCGTCGTAGTCGCGATAGATCACGTCGCCGACACCTAACTTCTCGTATTTCCAGTTCGGATCGGCTGCCGCAGCGTTGTTTTCAGCCGAAACCTGGTTGCGGTAACGCTCGTCGGTGTAGTAGGCACCGTTGTAGAGGTCGCAGATTTCAGCCGTGTGGTGTCCCACGTAGTAACGGACGTCGACACCGGCCGTCAATTCCAAATGCTTGGTGATTTGGTTCGTGTAGGTCGAGAGCAGACCGTACCATTCGTGTTCGTTCTTGTTCTTGGCCATGACCATGTTCGAACCGTGATCGCTCTGTTCATTCATCTCCTGAATTTGGTCGTATGCGAACGTACCGTCGGCATTGCGATAGGTCATGCTCAATTTACCGTCGGTCGCACCGTACCACCCACTCGAATAATCGCTCTTACCCTCGCCGCGATAACCGTAACCGCGACCGATCGAAACGTAGAGTGCCGTGGAGAGCGACGACTTGTGATCGATCTGCCACTGGTGGTTCAACGAAATCTGCGGTTTGTGGTATTCGTTGAGCGACGAGGTCTTGCGCTCGCCGTTCTTGCCGAAACCGTAGGTCGGGTTGTAACGATAAGGACTCTGACCTTTCATATAGTCGGTAACCTGTTGGTACCCGGCGATCGAAAGACCGCTACGATTGTTGGGTCGCTGGTAGTGCTGCTGGGGCGAACCGAATGCGGTCAGCGACAGCTGGTGCCGGTCGTTGATGCGTTTCGAAACGTTGACGAACCAGTTGTAGGCCGTGTAGTCCGTACCTTGAACGTAGCCGTTTCCCCAACGTTTCGCACCCATTACGGTCATTGCCCAGCCGTTCTTGGTCAGACCCGACGAAACGCTGAACGATACGTTGTACATTCCATCATTCCCCATGCCGATCGAAGCTGTTCCGCCGCGTTTGGCGTCGATGGTGTTCGTTACGATGTTGATCGAACCGCCGATGGAGGGGGCCGCTACTTTCGAAGCACCCAAACCGCGCTGTACCTGCATACTGCGCGTTACGTCAGCCAAACCGGCCCAGTTCGACCAATATACCGT
>CAZEXJ010000132.1:0-17384 GCA_964516585.1 uncultured Alistipes sp. | reverse complement strand
TTCCCACGCCTCGCTGCGCTCGGCTCGGAATGACAGGGTAAGCGTGCAAAGCGCACTTCTGGGGATGCCCGATAACCTTTCAACGCTCCACCCGGAGCGAAGCGACAACAGCCCCTCCCTCGGGAGGGGTCTGGGGTGGGGTCAGAATTGTAAAACGGCGTAAGCCGTCGCTTCGTGGTCGACGTTTGTTCCCTCTCACGTCGGCCTGCGGCCTCCTCAGAATGACATACCTCCTCCCGGAATTCATCGACGACATTCCCTCGCCTCAGAATATCGTCTCCACATTGGCTGTGACGACGATGTTCGCTCCGGCGTCGGGACGCAGCCCCATGCCTTTGGTTTCGATTTTGAGCTGGTCGACCAATGCGACGAACGGCTCCTCCGACAACTCGGTGAACATCGCGAGCGCATCGCTCTGCATGCGGTCGAGGAGCGTTGTGGTCATAACATTGTCGGGGCGCAGCTGGCGGCGGGTGACGTGCAGGGTCAGGGAGTAGGTGGCGCGGCCATGGTGGCGGCCGTCGACCATGCGCAGTGTCGGCGGCAGCATCCATACGGTGGCATAGCCGCCATTGTTGCACAACGCCTTGTGTGCCGTGCCTGTGTCGAACCGGTAGCCGAGGCTGCCGCAAATGCGCGACAAGGACTCTGTGATTTTCTTACTGTTCATAGCCTTTCGATTGTTGGCGACACGATGGCCGTCCGATTGTCGATAATTTGATGATGATCTGTCGACAAGTTTTCATAACTTGTTTTACAATGCGGATAATTAGCATGTTGCGATTGTTGATAAGTTGGCGCCGAGCGACTCGGAGTGTCGATAACAGGCGATGACGGCGACTCCTCGTCTCTTGTTTGCGTTTGATTTTACGATTTTCGGAGCGGTGTTTTCAGTGTGATGTTCGTCCGATGACAGTGCAAATATACAACCTCCCAAAGCCGTTGTCAAGAGCTTGGCTCCGATTTCCGGAAAGTGTGGAAACCTCTAAAAAGTTAAATTATTTAACCAATAGGCAGTTGGAAAGGCTGCAAAAAATTCAAAAATTTTAGTTGATGACCCTTTTCTTTGTTGCCCCGCGTTGTCTTGTCATTGCGAATTGAGACTCCCACGTCGCGTGCAAGCACGCTCCTCGGAGTGACATTGCGGGGCTTTGCACTCTGTCATTCTGAGCGTAACAACGTGAAGCGAAGAATCTGGTTGGGGACGATTATTCCAGTTGTCGAGTGCCGAGACTCCCACGTCGCGTGCAAGCACGCTCCTCGGAGTGACATGGTGTGGCGTTGCACTCTGTCATTGCGAGCGTAACAACGTGAAGCGAAGAATCTGGTTGGGGACGATTATTTTCACCGCTCTGTCATTCTGAGGAGCAACGCAGTTGCGACGTGAGAATCTCAGCACACGACAAGGCAACAATAATAATCGTCCCCAACCAGATTCTTCGCTTCACGTTGTTACGCTCAGAATGACATGGCGGGGCGTTGTACTATGTCATTGCGAGCCGAGTGTAACGAGGCGTGGCAATCTCATAAGGATTAGATTCTCACGTCGGCCTGCGGCCTCCTCAGAATGACAAACCGGGCGTGCAAAGCGGCAAACAGAGATTCTCACGTCGGCCTGCGGCCTCCTCAGAATGACAAACCGGGCATCCGGGTACGCTCGTCAGAGACAGACCGCAGTATAATCCCCGCTCCCCGGATTTACAGTTCTATGGCCATTATGTAGTCGTTCATGCAGTAGCCGTTGCCGATAGGGAAGTCGCCCTCGCGCACCTTGCGCATGCCCATGCGCTCGTAGAAGCCTATTGCGCGGTTATGGCGGTTGACATTCAACTCCATGGTGCACGGCCCGGAGCACAGCTCTTTGACGTGGCGGCAGGCGCGCCCGAACAGTCGTTCGCCGATGCGGCGTCCCTGATATTCGGGCAGCAGATAGATCTTTTGCAGGTGGAACACTCTTTCGCCCTGTCGTTCGATCGAGACATAGCCTATCGTGCGGCCGTTGTCGACGGCGAGGTAGAATGTCTGCCGCTCGACCTCCATTTGGCGGTGCAGGCTCTTTGGGGAGTACATCATATCGATCATATACTCCGTCTGTTCTGTCGAGAGTATCGCGGCGTAGGTGGCGCGGAAAGCCACATCGGCCACGGCGCGTATCGTGTCGATGTCGTCGACGGTGGCGCGGCGTATCTCCGTCGTGTCGTTATTCATCGTTTTCTGAGTTGTCCTCTCTGCGGCGGAACAGCGTGATGCCGCGCAGCAGCGGATTGCGGCTGCCGAGGATCAGCATCTCGGCCAACAGCAGTGCGATGCCGCCCGCAAGAAAGTATTGGTATTGCTCGTCGAACTCGTCGAACGAGCGTACTGTCAGCTCGCTTTTCTCCATGGCGTTCAGCTCGTCGACGATCTCGTCGAGACCGAACGACCGGTTGGTCGAACGTGCGTAGATGCCGCCCGTAAGCGAGGCTATGCGGCTTAGCAGCTCCTCGTTGAGCTTCGATACGACCATGTTGCCCTCCTCGTCCTCTATGTATTTGCCGCCGATGTTTATGGGTACGCCGTCGGGCGTGCCGATGCCTATCGTGCATATCTTTATGCCGCGTTCGGCGGCTGCCGCAGCCACTTCAAGGCTCTTCTCGTCGTGCGTCTCGCCGTCGGTTATGAGGATTATCACGCGGCTGTTGCTGTTGCGGTGCGTGTCGCCCGAGAACGACAGCTGCGCCAGCTCCAATGCCGAGCCTATGTTCGTCCCCTGATCGGCGATCATCGAGGGCGATATGCGCTTGACGAACGACGATGCCATTTTGTAGTCGGTGGTCACGGGCAGCTGCACCTGTGCCTCCCCCGCGAAGACGATGACGCCTATGCGGTCGTCCGCCAGACGCTCGATAAGCCTGCCTACGGCATGTTTTGTGCGCTCGATGCGCGACGGTTTGATATCCTCGGCGAGCATCGAGTTGGAGACGTCGATGACGAGCATCATCTCCGTGCCTTCGGTCTTCACCTCGCGCAGTTTCGATCCCACTTGCGGACGCGCCGCCGCCACGACGATCAACGCCACGGCCGCACACAGCACGCCCGTTTTGATCCATTCGCGCGCCGTCGAGCGTTCGGGCATCAGCGAGGCTAAGGTCGACATGTCGCCGAAACGTGCCATGCGGCGCGCTTTGAGACGCTGCAAAGCCCAGAACGACAACAATATGACAGGTATTGCAAGGAGCGCGTAGAGCCACTCCGGATCGGCAAATCGGAACATTACGGTATTCTCCTTAAAATAAGATTGTTAAACACGAACTCGCCGAGCAGCAGCAGCAGTCCTATTACTATCCACTCCATGAAACGTTCGTCGTAGAGGGTGTAGTGCGTGACATCTATTTTGCTCTTTTCCAACGAGTCGATATGATCGTAAATCTGTTTCAGCGCATCGTTGTTCTCGGCACGGAAGTATTCGCCGCCCGTGTCGGCAGCTATCTGTCGCAGCAGCTCTTCGTCGATCTCCACATCGACCGGTGCGAACGACTGGTTGCCGAACATGTCGACGACGGGATAGGGCGCCTTGCCCCGTTTGCCCACGCCCACCGTGTAGACCTTTATGCCCTGATCGTAGGCTATCTTGGCCGCCATTGCGGGCGACACCTGACCGGCATTGTTCACGCCGTCGGTCAGCAGTATGATGACCTTCGATTTGGCGCTGCTCTCTCTCAGACGGTTGATCGATGTGGCAAGGCCGTTGCCTATGGCCGTGCCGTCCTCGATGATACCGCTGCGCAGGCGCGACAGAAGCGTCTGCACCGTTGTCTGGTCGCTTGTCAGCGGGCACTGGGTGAAGGCCTCGCCGGCAAAGGCCACCACGCCTATGCGGTCGCCGAAGCGGTCGGCCACGAACTCGCCGGCTATCTGCTTGGCCGCCGTGATGCGGTCGGGAGTGAAGTCGCGGGCGAGCATCGAGCCTGAGATGTCGATAGCGAGCACGATGTCGATGCCCTCGGTCGAGCTTTCGACGTTGTGATGCACGTCGCGCGGACGCGCCAGCGCCACTATCAGAGCCGCCAAAGCTGCCAGACGCAGCAGTGCGGGCAGCGGCCGCAGCCAGTAGCGCAGTGTGCGCGGCGCATTTTTCGCACCGTCGATCGTCGAGACGACGACGGCGCTGCCTCCGCGGCGCGACAGCCACAGCCGATAGGCGGCGATCAGCGGTATTACCGCCAGCAGCCACAATATGTTGGGATTTGCGAAGTTCATCGTTACCAATTCTTTTTACCTCTGACGATAACGCCCGTGCCCTTCTCTTTGAGCTTGTCCTGCGTCTTGTCCTCCTCGGCCTGCACGGCTTCGAGCATGCGCTGCTGCTCCTCTTGACTCATGCCGCTCTTCTGCCTCTGTGGACGGTTGTCCGAACGGTCGTCGTTCCGGTCGCCGCTGTCGCTGCGGTTATCGTCTTTGTCGTCGTTGTTTTTATCGTCGTTCCGGTCGTTGCCGCCGTCATTTTTGTCATTTTTGTCGTTCGGCTGCCCGTCGTTGCGGTTGTCTTGGTTGCGATCGTTGCCGCCCTCTTTATTCCGGTCACTATTCCGATCGTCATCTTGGTTCCGGTTCTGGTCGTTGCCGCCGCCATTACCCTCCCCGTCTTGGTTCTGGTTCTGGTTTTGATTCTGATTCTGATTCTGGTCTTGGTTTTGGTCGCCGCCGCCATTACCTCCCCCGTCTTGGTTCTGGTTTTGGTTGTTGTTGCCTCCGCCTCCGCCGTTTTGGTTTTGATTCTGTTTCTGCTGGTCGACTATGCGCTTGGCCAATATGTAGTTGTACTTGGTCTCGCGGTCGGCGGGATTGAGTTTCAGCGACTCCTTGAACGATGCCAAAGCCTCCTCGAACCGCTGCTGCGTGAGCTGGCTCTCGCCCAAATTGCGCAGCGCCTCGGCACGCCGCTCGGCCGGCATAAGCGTATCGCGTCCTATGCGGGTGAATATCGAGTCGGCGTCGCTCCAATGAAACGAGTTGTTGGGGTTCTTGTCGCGATGCAGGTTGGCCTGATAGTAGGCGTTGCCGAGGTTGTAGAGAGCCTCGTAACATGTCGAATCGGCATCGAGCGCACTGATGTAGCGGTCGATGCTGTTCTTGTAGTTGTGTCTGTCGAACTGGCGGTTGCCCTTGCGCACGGCGCGTCGCTCGGGCAGATATTGCGCACCGGCGTCGACAGCCCCCGCTATCTCCGCCGCAAGCATCGCCATGCAGATATATATGATGCGTCTCATCGTTAATCGTCGATTTTAGTCTTGATCGTGATCTCCTCCTTGCCCTCGACGGCCTCCTCCTCGATATGTTTGGTCTCCTCGACGAAGTAGTAGGCGCGCAGATAGTTCTGTTCGTTGTCCTCGGCGCTGGGCTCGGCCTTGGCGAATTTGACCATGTCGGCCTGCCGCAGTACGGCGCTCAGATCCATCATGCTCTTGGCCGATATGCCGTCGACATTGCGCAATGAGGCGAGTATCTCGTCGGAGGTCATCTCCAACGCCCCTATATCGTAGCGGCCGGCGATGTAGATCCTCAGGATCGAGGTCAGCGTGGTGTAGTAGAGCTTGTATTTGCCGTTCTGCCACAATTTGCGGTTGTGCAGCTCTTCGAGAGCCTTGTTGGCCACCACGTGCGGCGGCAGCGGCGGCGCCGGCTTCAACACGCGGCCGAGACGGCCGCCCCAGCGGCGCCATGCGCGTATGCCGAGCCATACGAGCAGGGCGAGTATGACGGCGGCTATGGCGCCGTATATGGCGTAGTCCTGTATCTCGCGAAAACGGAACGGCATATCCTTCTGCGTCTCCACTCCGCTGCGGCGCAGCTTCTGCATCGTGAGCGTCGAATCGACCTTTATGCCCATCGTCGTCGAGTCGACACGCAGGAACAGCAGCGTGTCGAGGTCTTCATATCGCGCTATGGAGAGCGTGATCGAGTCGGGCGCGTAGATCGTGTCGCCCTCGATGTTCTTGTCGTAGTAGGTTATGGCCGGCCGCATGCGCACGTCGCCCGTATCGAATGCTATTAGGCGGTAACGCTTTCTCAGACGCAGATGACGCCCGTCGCGATAGAGCGTGTCGACAGGGAACTCCTTCACTATCTCGAAGGGCGAATCCTGCTGCTGCTGCCCGAAGTCGGGCAGTCCCAACTCCTGCACCAAATCCTTGTCGATGTCGAGTATGTAATCGAACGAGTCGCCGACTTCGATCTGCTGCGGCTCGAAACGCGCCTCCAACGTTGGCGGCGCAGCCGTCGCCGCAACCGTCAATGTCGCGGCCGCGGCCGCAAGAGATAGGTATTTGCGGATAATCTTCATCGCTGTTTGAAAAGTTTTATCAGTTCGACCACATAGTCGCTGCCGGTGGCCACCTGTGCCGTGTCGATACGGTGGTGCCGCAGCAGCTGCATCGTCTCGTCGCTGCGCCTGCGCCAGTCCTCTGCCCAATGCTCGCGCACTCTGCGCGACGAGGTGTCGATCCAGCGGCGTGCACCGGTCTCGGCGTCGCGCAGCTCCACTATGCCCACGTCGGGCAGCGCCGCCTCGCGTTCGTCCCACACGCGTATGCCCACTATGTCGTGGCGCGCCGAGGCTATTTTCAGCGCATCGTCTAAAAGCGGACGGTCGGCGGGCGAATCCATGAAGTCCGACAACAGGAATGTAGTGCAGCGTTTCTTGTTGACACTCACCAAATAGCGCAGCGCTTCCGACAGCGCGGTGCCGCTGCTTTGGGGACGGAAGCCTATCAATTCGCGTATTATCGTCAGGATATGGCTTTTGCCCTTTTTCGGCGGGATGAACTTCTCTATGCGGTCGGAGAAGAATATGCAGCCCACTTTGTCGTTGTTCTGCGATGCGGAGAATGCCAGCGTGGCGGCTATCTCGGTCATGACGTTCTGCTTCGACATGGCTTTCGAGCCGAAGGTGCGCGAGGCCGACACGTCGACCACGAGCATCATCGTCAACTCGCGCTCCTCCTCGTAGACCTTGATGTGGGGCTTGCGTGCGCGTGCCGTGACGTTCCAGTCGATGTCGCGCACGTCGTCACCCGTGCGATACTCCCTCACCTCGGCGAACGACATGCCGCGGCCGCGGAAGGCCGTGTGGTACTTGCCGGCGAATATCTCGTTCGACAGACCGCGCGTCTTGATCTCGATCTTGCGAACCCTGCGCAGGATATCGTTCTCGGTGAGTTGCATTACGGTACGATGACGTTGTTGAGTATGTCGGTTATGATCTGCTCCGAGGTGATGTTCTCGGCTTCGGCCTCGTAGGTGAGTCCTATGCGGTGGCGCAGCACGTCATGGCATACGGCGCGCACATCTTCGGGTATGACGTATCCCCGGCGCGATATGAAGGCGTAGGCGCGTGCCGCCTTGGCGAGCGATATGCTCGCACGGGGCGATCCTCCGTAGGCGATAAGCGATTGCAGACGGTCGAGCTTGTACTCCGACGGCTCGCGCGTGGCGAAGATGATGTCGATGATGTACTTCTCGATCTTCTCGTCCATGTATACCTGCTCGACGACCTTGCGGGCGCGCACGATGTCTTCGGGCGATATGACCTTCTCCACCTCGGGCATGCCCTCGCCCGAGAGGTTCATGCGTATGATGTCAAGCTCCTCCATGCGCTTGGGGTACGATATCTTCACTTTGAGCATGAATCGGTCGACCTGCGCCTCGGGCAGCGGATAGGTGCCTTCCTGCTCCAACGGGTTCTGCGTGGCTAAAACGAGGAACGGCTCGGGCAGATGATATGTCTCGTCGCCGATAGTCACCTGATGCTCCTGCATGGCTTCCAAAAGAGCCGACTGCACTTTGGCCGGCGAACGGTTGATCTCGTCGGCAAGAATGAAGTTGGCGAAGATCGGACCCTTGCGCACGGTGAAATCCTCGTTCTTCTGCGAGTAGATCAGCGTACCCAACAGGTCGGCCGGCAGCAGGTCGGGCGTAAACTGTATGCGCGCGAAATCGGCATCGACAGCCTTTGCCAACGTGGTTATGGCCAAGGTTTTGGCAAGTCCCGGCACACCCTCCAGCAGGATGTGGCCGTCCGACAAAAGCCCTATGAGCAGCGAGTCGATGAGGTGACTCTGTCCGACGATGACTCTCTTCATCTGCGAACGCAGCGTATCGACGAATACGCTCTGACTCTCGATATGCTCGTTCAGCTCCTTGATGTTAACTACCTCCATTTGTCTATTATGTTTGTTTATCGTTTTTGTATCGTTGTTTATGCCGTCGCCAACGGCTCCTCTTATTTGTCACTCTGCGTTGCGCACAACGCAACGCGGGAGTCCCGACTGCGACCGACTCCGCGATGACGCCCTCTCGTGCGTTTATCTAAAACGCTCGCACGAGCAAACTTATTGCAAAATTAGTAAAATTTTGCGTAAAATATTTTCGAAAAGCCCATTTCATGGCTACATTTGTCTTTCGAAACAATCGGGTAATACAGTGCAGGATATACTACAAGGACTCAACACGGCTCAACGAGAGGCCGTTATCAACTATCGCCGGCCGTCGCTGATAATCGCCGGAGCAGGTTCGGGCAAGACGCGCGTACTCACGTCGCGAATAGCCTACATGCTCGCGGAGGGCATTGCTCCGCAATCGATTTTGGCTCTTACGTTTACCAACAAGGCCGCGGCCGAAATGCGGCAGCGTATCGAGCAGATCGCAGGGCGCAATGCGCGTTATATCCGCATGGGCACGTTCCACTCTGTCTTCGCACGCATACTGCGCGAGAATGCCGAGCGCATAGGCTACCCTCAGACATACACTATCTACGAGCCGAACGACGTCAAGAACCTTATAAAGACTATCATCAAGGAGTTGAACCTGCCGGAGGAGCGGTATAAGCCCGCGGTGGCGGCTGCGCGCATATCGATGGCAAAGAACTGTCTTGTGACCCCCGGCGCCTATGTGGCCAATACGATCTATGCCGCCGAGGACCGACAGCGCCAGCAGCCCGAATTGGGCAGCATCTACACCGCCTATGCCGCGCGCGCCAAGCGCAACGGCGCCATGGACTTCGACGATCTGCTGTTGCAGACCAACATATTGTTGAGGGACTGCCCCGACGTGTTGGAGCGTTACCAGAGGCTGTTCGAATACATACTGGTCGACGAGTATCAGGATACCAACTTCGCGCAGTATGCCATAATCCGCCGTTTGGCGCAGATGCACGGCAACGTCTGCGTGGTGGGCGATGACGCTCAGAGCATATATTCGTTCCGCGGAGCCAAGATCGAGAACATCCTCTCGTTCAAGCGCGACTACCCCGATGCCGCGATCTACAAGCTCGAACAGAACTACCGTTCGACGCAGACCATAGTCAATGCGGCCAACTCGCTCATAGTGCACAATGCGCACCGCATGGATAAAAAGTGCTTTTCGGAGGGAGAGAAGGGCGAGAAGATCCGGCTCGTCAAGGCCTACACCGATCGCGAGGAGGCCGAGATGATCGTTTCGGCCATACGCGACAAGATCCGCTCGACGGGCGATGAGTGGAGCGATGTGGCGGTGCTCTACCGCACCAACGCCCAGTCGCAGAGCATCGAGGAGGCGTTGCGGCGCAAGGGCGTGCCCTATCGCATATACAAGGGCAATTCGTTTTTCGACCATAAGGAGATACGCGACATGCTGGGCTACATACGTCTTGTGGTCAACCCCCACGACGACGAGGCTTTCAAACGCATAGTCAACTACCCTGCGCGCGGCATAGGCGACACCACTGTCGGCCGCATAGCGCAAATAGCCGCGGCGCGCGGCATATCGATGTGGGAGGCGGTCGACGAGATGACGGGGCAGCCGTGCGTCGATGCGGTGGAGCGCACCCTAGTGCGCAAAGTGAAGGAGTTCGTCGAACTGATCCGCTCTCTGTCGCTTGTCCGCAGCGAAAAGGGGCTTTACGACTTCGGCATGGAGGTGGCCTCGCGTTCGGGCATACTCACGGCTCTGCGCGCCGAGAATACGCCCGAGTCGGCCTCGGCCGTCGACAATATCGAGGAGCTGCTCAATACGATGCAGGCCTTCTCCGAGCAGCGCGATGCGGAGATACGCGGCGGCGAGAGGGAGCCGGGCGAGACGGCCACTGTCGACGAGTGGTTGCAGAGCGTCATGCTGCTGACCGATCAGGACAAGTCGGACGAGGACTCCGACAGCAAGGTGACGCTGATGACCGTACACTCGGCCAAAGGGTTGGAGTACAAATACGTATATATAGCTGGCATGGAGGACAACCTCTTCCCGTCGCAAATGGCCTCCGAGTCGGTCGAGGGGTTGGAGGAGGAGCGCCGCTTGTTCTATGTGGCATTGACCCGCGCCAAGTGCGAGGCCATGCTGTCGTATGCCGAGATGCGTTTCCGCTGGGGACAGATGGAGTTCACGCGCCCGAGCCGTTTCCTGTCGGAGATCGATCCGCAATATGTCGATTCGGAGGTCGGCGACGACGAGCTGCGTCCCGAGCGCCGCTGGGACGACATGCCCCGCGGCGGTCGGCAGGAGGAGCCGGAGAGGGGGCGCGCAATCGACTGTTTCCGCCGTCGCTCCGATGCGCGGTTCCGGCTGCGCCGCTCCGAGGCGGACGATTTCGCGGCAGGCGGCAGCGAGCGGCCGACGCAGCGTCCCGCACCCGGGGTCGTCGCTGCGGTGAGGGGCATCGACCCGCTGCGTTCGGGCATGCGAAGCGTCGGCGTGCGACCGTCGCAGGGCGGAGGCGCGAGCCAGATGCCTGCGGGCGCATGCGCCTACTCGGTGGGCGAGCGCGTCAGTCACCCCAAGTTCGGCGGCGGCGAGATAGTGCGTATCGAGGAGCTTGCGACCGATCACAAACTTGTCGTCAGCTTCGACGAGTGGGGCGAGAAAACCCTGTTAGCCAAGTTTGCCAAACTGACCAAAATTTAAACCGTATGACGACCAAACAGCGATACGAGGCCGTGGTGGCCTACTTCTCCGCGACGATGCCCGCGGCCGAGAGCGAATTGCATTACGGCGATCCTTTCCAGCTGCTTGTGGCCGTCATACTGTCGGCACAGTGTACCGACCGTCGTGTCAACATGACCACGCCTGCGCTGTTCGAGGCCTTCCCGACACCCGAGGCTATGTCTGCCGCCACGGCCGAGGAGATATACCCCTATATCAAGAGTATATCCTATCCCAACAACAAGGCGAAAAATATAGCGGCCATGGCGCGCAAGTTGGTCGGGGAGTTCGGCGGCGTGGTGCCGAGCGATATAGAGCAGTTGCAGAGCCTGCCCGGCGTGGGACGCAAGACGGCCAATGTGGTGGGTGCGGTAATATGGCACAAGGAGGTTATGCCGGTCGACACGCATGTGTTTCGCGTGGCGGCGCGCATCGGTCTGAGCCGCAATGCCAAAACCCCGTTGCAGACCGAGTTGCAGTTGGAGAAGGGTTTCCCGAAGCATCTGCTGCCTACGGCGCATCACTGGCTCATTCTGCACGGCCGCTACGTCTGTACGGCGCGTGCGCCGAAGTGCGGCAAGTGCGGCATAAGCGGTGCGTGCCGATATTACAGCCAAATGAACGCCGCACAGCCGCGATAAAGGCCTGTGATGATATAAGCATTTTACTAACAAATAAATAACCGACTTATGATCCGGAAACTTTTGAATCTGACCTCAGTCTTGTCGCTTACGCTGCTGTCGCTCACGGCCGCAGCGCAGCCGACTGCTGTTCCCATCTATCTCGACCGCAACGCTCCGATCGAGGAGCGCGTGGAGGATGCGCTTGGCCGCATGACGCTCGACGAGAAGATTGCCGTGGTGCATGCGCAATCGAAGTTCTCGTCGCCGGGCGTGCCGCGCTTGGGCATACCCGAACTGTGGTGCACCGACGGCCCTCACGGCATACGTCCCGAAGTGCTGTGGGACGAGTGGGAGCAGGCCGGCTGGACCAACGATTCGTGTACGGCATATCCGGCGCTGACGGCTCTCGCAGCCACGTGGAACCGCGATATGGCAGCCCTCTACGGCCGCTCGATAGGCGAGGAGGCGCGCTATCGCGAAAAGGATGTGCTGCTGGGTCCCGGCGTCAACATCTGCCGCACGCCGTTGGGAGGCCGCAACTTCGAGTATATGGGCGAAGACCCCTATTTAGCGGGTGAAATGGCCGCGCCCTATATCCGCGGCGTGCAGCAGCAGGGTGTGGCGGCGTGCGTCAAGCACTACGCACTGAACAACGAGGAGACGCACCGCCATACGATCGATATCGATCTCGACGACCGCGCTCTCTATGAAATCTATCTGCCGGCGTTCCGCGCCGCCGTGGAGCGTGGCGGGGCGTGGTGCGTCATGGGTTCCTACAACCTCTATCGCGGTCAACACGGCTGCCACAATGCCCGTCTTTTGAACGATATCCTCAAAGGCGAGTGGAACTTCGACGGAGCCGTCATATCGGACTGGGGAGGTACGCACTCCACGCGCGAAGCCGCTCTGAACGGTCTCGACATCGAGTACGGCACATGGACCGACGGCCTTACCGAGGGTGCCGGCAATGCTTACGACCGCTATTTTCTGGCTGCGCCCTATCGCGAGATGATCGCAAGCGGCGAACTGAGCGAGCGGGAACTGGACGACAAGGTGCGCCGCGTGCTGCGGCTGATGTTCCGCACCTCGATGAATCAGGACAAACCCTTCGGCTCGCTGTCGTCGCCCGAACATTTGGCCGCAGCACGCCGCATAGGAGGCGAGGGCATAGTGCTGCTGCGCAACGAGGGAGGTGTGCTGCCGTTGGATGACAGCCGCTGCCGCCGCATCGCCGTCATAGGCGAGAACGCCGTGAAGATGATGACCGTGGGCGGCGGATCGTCGTCGTTGAAGGTGCGCCACGAGTGCTCTCCGTTGGAGGGTATCGAGGCGCGTGCGGCACGCGCAGGCGTCGAGGTGGTCTATGCCCGCGGCTATGTGGGCGATGTCACGGGCAGCTACAACGGTGTCGAGACCGGACAGAACCTCGCCGATTCGCGCAGCGAGGAGGAGTTGATACGCGAGGCCGTCGAGGCAGCCCGCTCGGCCGATGCGGTGATCTTCATCGGCGGATTGAACAAGAGCAGACATCAGGACGCCGAGGGCGCCGACCGTCAGTCGCTCGATCTGCCCTATGCTCAAAATCGCGTGATAGAGGCCTTGGCCGAGGTCAACGACCGCATGGCGGTTGTTCTTGTCAGCGGCAATGCCGTTGCCATGCCGTGGATCGAGCGCGTCCCGGCCGTGGTCGAGTCGTGGTATTTGGGTTCGGAGGCGGGCAACGCCCTTGCCGACGTGCTGTTCGGCGATGTGGCGCCGAGCGGCAAACTGCCCTTCACATTCCCCGTACGCATAGAGGACTGCCCGGCGCATGCCGCCGGTGCGACATTCCCCAACGACGGCAAGACTCTCTACTCGGAGGGCATATTCGTCGGTTATCGCGGTTACGAGCGCAGCGGTGTGCCGGTGCTGTTCCCGTTCGGCCACGGACTTAGCTACACGACGTTCGAATACTCCGATGTGCGTGTCGACCGCCGCACGATGAAGCGCGACGAAACTCTCACCGTCTCGGTCGATGTGACCAACACGGGCGGCCGCGCCGGATCGGAGGTTGTACAACTCTACATAGCCGATCGCGAGTCGTCGCTGCCGCGCCCGCAAAAGGAGCTTAAAGGCTTCGAGAAGATCGCCTTGCAGCCCGGCGAGCGTGCAACCGTAACATTTAGGATCGATGGTTCGGCATTGAGTTTTTATGACGACCGCTGCGGCGAGTGGGTGGCCGAGAGCGGCGACTTCGAGGCTTTGATAGGCGCCTCGTCGGCCGATATTCGCGGCCGAGTGAAATTTTCGTTAAAATAGCTCCTTGCATCTCTGTGGCGGGGCTGGGGCTTGTTCTGTGACTTGTTTTGTGACGGTTCAGAAACTATTTTAAACCTGCTTTATGGCGAGGCGATTCGGGCAAGACCCGGGTCGCCTCGCCTCTCTTTTCGCTGCGCGCGGGGATAGTCGCGCACTCCTCTGTCGAAAAGATCTCGTGACGGTCGAAGCAGAGCCAGTAGCTCAATGCCAATGCCCTGACATATTGCCAGTAATCCTCGTTGAGTCCGCCGTAAAGCTCCATGCCGCGGCGGCAATCCCTATCTATGCGGCGGGCATACTCCTCTTTCAGCCGCAGGCGCAGCGTTCGCCCCTTAAACCGGAATACGGCTTCGGGGCGCGGCGTGTCGACCTCGGCCGTGCGTATCAGCCCATGACCGAGCGAAGCCCCTGTGGAGACCTGCAACCCGTCGTTCATGCAGCTTACGGGCGGCGTAAGTCCCGCATACGACACCACCTCCATGTCGTCGATGCCGATGCCGAACCATTCGCGGGCGCGCATGCCCATCTTTACCCCTATGGTGGCGTAGATGCCTGTATGTCCGTGCATCTCGTTGGCAAGCACCGCCGCCCGCCACTCGCTCGCGCCGTGACGCTCGACAGCCTCGCGCATTATCCTCCGCACGTCGGCGGCGTATATCCCCTCGCACGAGGGGAAGCTGTAAAACACCCTGTTCTCGGCATCGGGGCGCCCCTGCATCAGACTGAGCGCGATGCGGCGGGTGCACTCGGGCGATATGTCGTCGGCAATGACGCAGTGCGTCACGCTGCCGCCCATGGGGTGCCGCACGAAGATCTCGGGGCAGAGCAGGTATAATGCCGTCAGGTCGTCCCACGCCGCGAGGTGTCCGCACGCGACGAGACTGTCGAGCGGCGGCCGGCGATGCGTGGCGGCTATATGTCGGGCATAGGGCGTGGGGATCTCGGCCGTCCGGTCGATCAGCTGCCCGGTCACGACTATGTGCCGCGAGCCGTTGTCGGAGACTGTCTCTACGGGCAGACCGCACGACAGTACATGTCGCGCCGCCCGGGGATCGGCCTTGTAGTTGGCGCCCGTGCCGCAGGGTTGATCGTCGTACCACACTATGCGCTCTATGCGCCGCGCCCTGTCGGGGCTGCGGCGCAGCAGATCGGAGATATTGGTCAAGGCACCCAAGGCGACTACGGTGACGCGGTTGTCCTCTTCGTCGATCATCGATTCCATGAGCGAAACGGCATCGGCAAACGGACTCTCTGCGACAGTGTCGCCCCACGCGACCTGTTCGCTGCAACGGCGCCATGCCGGTGCGGGGGCGCACCCCTCGCGGCCGCATCCCACGGGTATGCCGTCGTGGTGCAGCGTGGCGAGCAGCTCGCGGGCGCATTGCGCCGTGCGCCGTGTGGTCTGCGCCCCGGGCGAAGATACTATGCAGAGCACCTCCGTGTCGTGGCTGCCCAACAGCATGCAGAGCGTGCGCAGGTCGTCGGGCGCACCGTCGGTGTCGACTATGACATGGAACCGCGCCTTGCCCGAGTGTGCCGAGACCGTGCCGGCGGCGGTGAGCAGCATACAGAGTGCCGCCGCGAGGATTGTTATGCGGGAATACATCGTATCAAAGGTTTATGTGAATGCCTCCCGATACGGTGGCGCGCGGCATCGGGTAGCCGAGGTTGATCTCGTAGCGTTGCGCCAGCAGGTTTTCGCCGCGCACGTGCAGCGCGACACGACGCGATATGCGCAGCGTGATGTCGGCGTCCCACAGCACGAAGCTGTCGGTCGTCACGGGGTCGATCGAGGTGTACAGCCCCTCGACATATTGCACGCCCGACGATATGCGCCAGCGTCCGCGGCTGAAATCGACACGGGCGTAGAGCTTGTGCGCCGGTGCGGCTATGACCGCATATTTCATGTGCAGATAGCTGTAATTGGCCTCCACGCTCCACGATTTGTTTATGACGCAGCCTATCTGCACCTCCGCGCCGCAGTTTTCCACCCTGTCGATGTTGACGTTGAGCGGGCGGCTGTCGACTATGATGCGCTTGATCATGTCGCGCCCGTCGATATAGAACAGGTTGATGCCGTATGACACCCTGCCGTCGGGCAGCCTGTCCGACAGCGACAGTTCGCAGGTGACTATCTTTTCGGGTTTCAGATCGGGATTCTGCGGCGGAAACATATACATCTCGCGAATGGTCGGGAAGCGGAACCCTTTCGATACTGCGGCTTTCAACTCGGCATCGCGCCACAGGTGCAGCGATATTCCCGCCTGCGGCACCCACTCGGCGCCCGCCTGCGAGTGGCGGTCGATGCGGATGCCTGCGTTGAGCGTGACGCTTCGGCCTAATGTCTGTCTTGTGTCGATGTAGGCGGCCGTCTCGTCGACGCTTTTGTCGGCTGCGGTCTGCTCGCGGCCGTCGGAGTAGCGGTTCCACGCCTTGCCGCCGAAGTGCCGATAGTCGAAGCCGAGCGTGGTGCGGTTGCCTCGGAACGGCGTGAAACTTTCGTAGAGCGAGATGCCGATCATCTCGTCGTGCGAATTGAACCGGTAGTCGGGCGGCTCCGCCCCGGGCGAGTAGCCGTCGTCGATCTTGTGACGCCCGCGCGTGTAAAACAGATTCAGTGCACCCGAGCACGACGCGTAGCCGTTTTGCAGCGAGAGCGATGCCGCTCCGCGCGTTATGCGCGAGTCGTTGTCGATAAGCGGCGCCGTGATCGTGCCGGGGTTCGAAGCGTTGAAGTGCGTGACATTCGCTTCGCCCTCTATTCGCCAAGCCTTCGACAGCTCGCAGCCTAATTTTATCATGCCTCCGTACTGTTCGAAGTCCATATCTTTGCGGCTGCCGTTGGAGAGGTTGTACGAGGCTGTGGCCACGCTCGTGAAACGCCCTTTGCGGATACGGTTCGATGCCTCGGTGTGCAGCGTGTTATAGGAGCCGTATGACAGGTCGATGTCGGTGGCCGTGCCGTCGGTTGTCATCTTGCGCGTGACGATGTTTATCACACCTCCCATGGCGCCCGACCCGTATATCACCGAGGCTGGTCCGCGCACCACCTCCACGCGGTCGGCCAACATCGACTGACAGGCGTCGGCTATGGGGTGCCCCATTAGACCCATGTATTGCGGGCGGCCGTCGACAAGTACGAGCAGCCCCGTGGTGGGCGTACCCTGCGAGCCGTTGCCTATGCCGCGCAGGGTCATCGCGCCCGACGAACCGGTCGACACGCCGTAGCCCATCACTCCGCGCGAGGTGACGAAGAGTCCCGGCACCTGCTGCGCGAGCGTGGGCAGCAGCGACGGCGAATGATTCTCCTCGATACGCTTGCGATCGACGACCGATACTGTCATCGGCAGCAGCCGCACATCTGTGCGGTCGCGCGCTCCCGTGACGACCACTTCGTCGATTCGGTATGCTGATCTGTCATCGAGCGTGTCTCTCTCCTGCGCCTGCACCCTGCCCGCTGTGAACGGCATCGCCGCTGCGGCAACCGCGATTGCACATTTGGTGTAAATCTTCATAAGTCACGAATTTGTTTGC
>CAZEXJ010000131.1:0-6762 GCA_964516585.1 uncultured Alistipes sp. | reverse complement strand
TCATGGAGGACAAGACGCAGACGCTGACCGACAAGCAGATCGAGCGCGTGATGAGTACGTTGCAGACACAGTTCGAGAAGCAGACGGGTGCCGAGATAAGAAAATAATCGACCGGCCGATATGCCAAGACGATAGCCTATCTTTCGGGATAGGCTATTGTCGTTGTGTGTGGTGCCTGTTAGTCGCCTGTTAGACTGTCTGTCACTCCGAGGAGCGTGCTTGCACGCGACGTGGGAGTCTCGGTGCTCCTGTCATTCTGAGGAGGCCGCAGGCTGACGTGAGAATCTCGACACTCGATAATACAACGGAAATAGTCGTCCCCAACCAGATTCCCACGTCGCGTTTTTCAAACGCTCCTCGGAATGACACAGTGAAAAAGAGATTGCCACGCCTCGTTACACTCGGCTCGCAATGACAGCGTGCAACACCCCACAATGTCACTCCGAGGAGCGTGCTTGCACGCGACGTGGGAGTCTCGGCGTTCCTGTTATCGTGAGTCCTGCTCGCAATGATATATCTGTCGGCCGTTATTTGTCGATCGGCGGATATATCGTCGGCGGCTGTATCGAGACGAATGCCGCGCCGTTGCCCGGCGAGGTGCAGGTTATGCGAACGGCCTTGATCGGACGCGAGGGATACTCTATCGTGTATGCCCCTGCCGTCAATTCGCCTGCACGGTGAAATGTCACTCCGTCGCAGCTCACCTCCACATATCCGTTCTCGAATATGAATCGCGGCAGCTGGAAGTTGCCCGTCGCGACCTTCATGCGGCGGCACACTACGGGTTTGTCGAATGTGAACTGCACCCAGTCACCCGCATCGGCCGTGCGTGAGGTGCGCGCTAAACGACCGTAGTTCTGTGCCTTGTCGAACGGGAATGACGGACTCTCGGGCATCGACGAGGTGATGACGAACGCCGGTGCGGCTGTTTTAAAGTGTGCATCGACGCCCGCTTCGGGGCTTGTGGCAGTGAAGTATCGGCTGATGAAAGAGTATTCGGCCGGCCGGTCGGTCGCTATCGGAGCCGTATAGCGTATATACTCTTCGAGCGGCTCGCGACGATAGTATATCGTGCTGTTGTCGTCGACCTCGGCCGTGAGCGCCCCATTGGCATAGGTCACTTTGGGCGGGAACAGGCGGAAGTGGATGTTCATCGCTACCATACGGCGGTAATGCCGGCGCAGCCGCCCGTAGAACTCCTCCCAGTTGCGACCGTCGAAGCACCATGCCGTCTCGGCCAGAGCGCATATGCGGGGGAATGTCTGATACTCGATGTATTCGGTCGTCTCGGGCGTGCGCGATGCGTATGCCTCGCTGAAAAACGTCCCCTCGAATCCGAGTATGCTGCTGCGCTGCCCGGCAGTGAATGCTGCGGACTCGGCGGCCGGGAACGAATATACCTTGCTGCAATCGAATATGGCCGCCCAGTCGTGTCCCGGCTCGCGCGGCGACTGCTTCATATCGAAGTAGAAATAGGCTCCGGGCATCACTACGGTCGGATAGCCTGCGGCTGTGGCCTTGCGGCAGGCATCGACGCTCTCCCAGCCGTAGACATGCGTGGCGGCGTCTAACTGTCCGCCGTTGACCGCTTCGTTCCACACTGCGGCGCGCTTGCCGTTGGCGGCAAGTATGCGCTCGATGCGCGACATGAAGTATGCCTCCAACTCGTGCGGATCGTTCATGCCCTGCTCCTGCATAAAGCGGCGGCACGACGGGCACTGCTTCCACTGCGTCATCTCCACCTCGTCGCCGCCGACGTGTATGTACTCCGTTGGAAACAGGGCGCACAGCTCCGAGAGAATGTCGCCGATAAGTTCGTAGTTGCTCTCTTTCGTGGCGCAGAGCGCCGAGCGCGTATCGTAGCCGAGCGATGCAGAGAGGTCGGGTTTGTAGTCGCACAGCACCTCGGGGTGCATGGTAGCCAAACAGAGGCTGTGACCCGGCAGATCGATTTCGGGTATGATCTCGATGTTGCGAATGGCGGCGAATTCGATTATTTCCCGCATATCCTCCTGCGTGAAGTAGCCGCCGTAACGCTCGTTCCATTTGCCGTAGCGCGGCCATATCGGGCTGTCGCCGCCGCGAAAACCTCCCGTCTCGGCTAACTCGGGATGCGATTTGATCTCTATGCGCCACGCTTCATCGTCGCTAAGATGAATGTGTAATTTGTTGATCTTGTGGTGCGCAAGGATCGTTATATAATGCTTTACCTTATCTTTGTCGATCCACGTCCGGCACACGTCGAGCATAAAGCCCCGATAGCCGTATTGCGGGGCGTCGTCGATGCGGCAGCAGTCCACTTCGACGGGCAGCTCGATGCGGGAATATACCTCGGCCGGGAGCAGCTGCAACAGTGTCTCCACGCCGTTGAACGCACCGGCGTATGTTCCGCCCGATATGACTATACCCTCCTCTTCGACGCTCAGGCTGTAAGCCTCGCCGTCGAGCGCGTCGTCGAGCCGCAGCGCGATACAACCCTTGTCGTCGGCCGCCGAATGTACGATGCCTATCGGCAGATATTCGGCCAAGTAGCGGGCGAGCCGGTCTAACTCGGGCGGGCATGCGATGCGTGTGGCAGCCTCTATCGTAAACTTGCCGTCGCACGGCCTGTAAGCGGCCGGTTGCGGAATAATCGGCGATGCCGCCGCCGCATGTGCGAACGTCAGCGACAGAATCAACAGTTTGAGTCTCATAAATGCGTCTTATATATCTTCACAAAGGTAATATTTTCAAAAAGAATAACCCATACTGCCGATATAATTTTTATCTTTGCATCGGGTTGATACCTTAAATAATGACTACTGCTATGGATATGAACAAGGCTCGGGAGGCTACTGCCCGACTTATCGAAATTATGGACACGCTGCGCGAGAAGTGCCCTTGGGATAGAGAACAAACATTCGATTCGCTGAGACACAACACGATAGAGGAGACCTACGAATTGGCCGACGCCATTGTCGACGGCAATATGGAGGGCATCAAAGAGGAGCTTGGCGACTTGATGCTGCACATTGTCTTTTACTCAAAGTTGGGCGACGAGCAGCAGGCATTCGACTATGTCGACGTGGTCAACGGCGTGTGCGACAAACTTATATACCGCCATCCCCATGTCTACGGCGACATCCACGCCGACACTCCCGAGGAGGTTAAGGAGAACTGGGAGGCGCTCAAATTGCGCAAGAAGAACCGCAAGAGCGGCACTCTTGGCGGCGTGCCGCGCAGCCTGCCGGCTATGGTCAAGGCCTACCGCATAGGCGAGAAAGCTGCGGCGACGGGCTTCGACTGGCATAAGCGCGAAGATGTGTGGGACAAGGTCAGAGAGGAGATAGCCGAAGTGGAGACGGAGATGCGCCGCAGCGATGCTTCGGGCACCGAGTCCGAGATCGGCGACCTGTTGTTCTCGCTTGTAAACATGTGCCGTCTCTACGGCATCGATCCCGAGGCGGCGTTGGAGCGCACCAACAAGAAGTTCATCGGCCGCTTCGGTTATATGGAGTCGAAAGCCGCCGAGCAGGGACATACGCTGCACGAACTGTCGACCGACGAGATGGAAACGCTGTGGCAGCAGGCCAAGCACGAACTGTAACCGATTTATAAAGATATAACTATGGCTCTATTCAAAGAGGTGCGCGGGCACCGCCCCGAGGTTGGGGAGAACACTTTTTTGGCCGAAACGGCCGTATTGATAGGCGACGTGAAGATAGGTCGCGACTGCTCGATATGGTACAATACCGTGCTGCGCGGCGACGTCAACAGCATCACCATAGGCGACCACACCAACATTCAGGACGGCACGGTGATACACACGCTCTACGATGGTTCGAAGCACCCGTCGCAGACCCACATCGGCAGTTTCGTATCGGTGGGTCACAATGCCACTATACACGGCGCCACTATCGAGGACAACTGTCTGATAGGCATGGGCGCTACGGTGCTCGACAATGCCGTCGTGGCATCGGGCTGCATCGTGGCTGCCAACGCATTGGTGCTGTCGAACCAGCATCTCGAACCCGATTCGGTGTATGCGGGCGTCCCGGCCAAAAAGGTCAAGGATGTTACGCCCGAGCAGCGCGACGAGATCATCCGCCGCATAGCCCGCGACTACCGCATGTACGCCTCATGGTACGAGGAGCAGAGTGACAGGTGAAACCTAAAATCCGCCGAGCTATGACGATATTCCGCAAACATAACAATCCGATAGGCTTGAATCTGTTGGTAGCTGTCGCTTTGAGTCTTGTCATCAACTTCTCCTATCTGTTGATGCCGCTCATAACGCAGCGCGGCGATGTCGACGCCCGTTCGCGACGCCCGCCCGAGAATACCCGGCTGATCGACCGCGAGGGTACGCTTCACCTGTCGAAAGACATCCACGGATATATCGTCTACGACGACACCGATGACAGCGTCTACGTGTCGTCGTGGCAGGTTGGTTTTCTGAAATTGCTTGACGGCGACCGCCTTGTGGTCGACGTGCAGCCCCTGTCGGGCAAACACTTCACCGAGGAGCAGACCTCAGGCGCCCACGACCGCCTGCACGACGTCATACGCCGCAATGGCGAGCCGTTCTACTTCGAGGCGATCTACGACCGCCCGAGCCGCACCTACGATATGGTGTGGCAGATGCTCTACTATGCCGCAGTATCGTTCGTGCTGCTGTTCATTATGACGCTCGCCCCGCGTTCGGGACGGTGGACTATGTGGACGTTTGTACGACGCCTCGCCGTGAGTCTGCTGATTGTGGGCGTGATGTTCTTTTTCGCCCCCGTCGTATGTTTTCATCCCAATCGTATCGAGCCTGTGTTTCAGGCCGACCTGCACCCGATGGACTATATGGTCGTGCTGTTGAAGTGTCTGTTTATGTGGGTCGTTACGGCGCTCTATTCGCGCATCTACGTCCTTATGCGTCAACGCGAAGCTATGACCGTCGAAAACGAGCGGCTGAAAAACGAGTATCTGACGATGCGCTACAACATGCTCGTGGGACAGATCAATCCCCACTTCTTCTTCAACTCGCTCAACTCGTTGTCGATGCTTGTGCGCGAGCATGACGACGAGCGCGCCTTGGAGTATATCGAACAGCTGTCATATACGTTCCGCTATACGATACAGAACGGCCAGAACACCATGATGTCGCTCGCCGAGGAGATGGAGTCGGCAAAGGCCTACATCTACCTGTTCAAGATACGCTACGCCGACAAGCTGTTTTTCGACATCGACATCGACCCTCACTACGACAACTATATGCTGCCGGCGCTGTCGTTGCAGCCATTGATAGGCAACGCCGTTAAACACAACTCCATAACGACACGCAATCCGCTGCGGGTTTCGATCCGCATCGAGAATGACATGCTCGTTGTGGCCAATCGCAAACACCCCAAGTTGGAGACGGAACCCTCGACCGGCATAGGTCTCGACAATCTGCGCAGCCGCTGGCATATAATCACCGGCAGGGATATCGTTGTGGAGAACACCGAGACCGACTTTATCGTTCGTCTGCCATTGCAAAAACCAAAACTATGATGAGAGTTCTGATTATCGAGGACGAGACGGCTGCCGTAATCAACCTGCGCAGCATGTTGAAGAACATCGCACCCGATGCCGAGATCGCGGCCGTGTTGGAGAGTGTCGAGGAGAGCGTCGAGTTCTTCACCTCCAATACCGAACATATCGACCTTATATTTATGGACATACATCTTGCCGACGGCGACTCGTTCCGCATCTTCGACAGCGTCGATATCGATGCCCCTATCGTGTTTACCACGGCATATGACCAATATGCGCTGCAAGCATTCAAGGTCAACAGCATCGACTACCTGCTCAAACCCTTCAAAGAGGAGGATTTGCAGCGGGCGTTGGATAAGCTGTCGCGTCTCTCGGCCGCCGATCGCACCCGGCATAAGGCGCGCGTCGACGACATGATCGCCTCTCGCGGCGACCGTCCGCGAGTCATGTTGGTGCGTTTCAAAGACAGGATAATCCCCGTATCGGCCGAGCAGATCGCCTACTTCTATACCTTTGCCGAGAAGGTCTCCGTAACTACCCTGTCGGGCGACAGTTATCCCGTCGACAAGACTTTGGAGAGCTTGCAAGGCATGCTTGCCGACGATGAATTTTTCCGGGCTAACCGTCAGTTCATCGTCGCGCGCCGTGCTGTCAAGGATATTGCCGTCTGGTTCGGCAGCCGTCTTGCCCTGAATCTCTGCGTCGATACTCCCGAGCGTATCATCATCTCGAAAGCACGGGTGCCGGAGTTTAAGCAGTGGTTGTCCTTTTCATGATTTTTCCGTGAAAAATACTATTCTACTTCCGCGCCTTGTCGCTCGACAATGGGCAGTACGCCAAGTACAGCCCATCGTCTCGCTCCTGCGTTGCGTTGTATAATAGCATTTTTGACGAAAAATTTGGTCGTGGTGCTTGGGCTGTTTTCCGTGAAAAATACTATTCTACTGCCGCGCCTTGTCGCTCGACAATGGGCAGTACGCCAAGTACAGCCCATCGTCTCGTTCCTGCGTTGCGTTGTATAATAGCATTTTTGACGAAAAATTATGTTGTGGTGCTTGGGAAACGATTTCCTCCGATATGTCATTCTGAGGAGCGTTCTGTGAACGCGACGTGAGAATCTGGTTGTGGACGATTGTTTCCACCGACTGTCATTCTGAGGAGCGTTCTGCGAACGCGACGTGAGAATCTCTGGTTGAGGAAGACTATTTCCACCGACATGTCATTCTGAGGAGCGTTCTGCGAACGCGACGTGAGAATCTC
>CAZEXJ010000130.1:0-4541 GCA_964516585.1 uncultured Alistipes sp. | reverse complement strand
CTGCAACATATTGCAGCCCGCTTTGGTTATGATCGCATGGAGGATTAGATGATACCCTGCTCCAACATGGCGGTGGCGACCTTCATGAAACCTGCGATGTTAGCACCCTTGACGTAGTTGACAGTGCCGTCGTCCTGCGTGCCGTACTTGACGCAAGCCTCGTGAATGCTCTGCATGATGTAGTGCAGTTTCTCGTCGACCTCTTTGCCCGACCAAGAGATGTGCATGCAGTTCTGAGTCATCTCCAAGCCCGAAGTGGCTACACCGCCGGCGTTTACAGCCTTGCCCGGGGCGAACAGAATGCCTGCGCTCTGGAATGCGTGGATAGCCTCGGGAGTGCAGCCCATGTTCGATACCTCGGCGCAGCACCATGTACCGTTGGCGATAAGTTCTTTGGCGTCGTCGCCGTTAAGCTCGTTCTGGAATGCGCAAGGCAGAGCGATGTCGCACTTTACAGACCAAGCCTTCTTGCCCGGAGTGAACGTCGAGTCGGGGAAACGCTCTGCGAACGGAGCCACGATGTTGCGGTTCGAAGCGCGCAGTTCCAACATGTAGGCGATCTTCTCAGCAGTCATGCCGTTGGGGTTGTAGATAACGCCGTCGGGGCCCGATATGGCAATAACCTTGGCACCCAACTCGGTAGCCTTGGTAGCTGCGCCCCATGCCACGTTGCCGAAGCCTGAGATAGCCACGGTAGCGCCCTTGATCGACTTGCCGGCTTTGTTAAGCATGTGCTGCACGAAGTAGAGAGCGCCGAAGCCCGTTGCCTCGGGACGCAATACCGAGCCGCCCCAAGTCATACCCTTGCCGGTGAGAACGCCGGTGTGGTACTTGCGGGCGAGCTTCTGATACATACCGTTGAGGAAGCCTATCTCGCGGCCGCCTACGCCCACGTCACCAGCCGGAACGTCGGTGTCGACACCGATGTTGTTCCACAGCTCGGTCATGAAGGCCTGACAGAAACGCATGATCTCGGCGTCAGACTTGCCCACCGGATCGAAATCCGAACCGCCCTTGGCGCCGCCCATAGGCAGCGTCGTAAGTGCGTTCTTGAAGGTCTGCTCGAAACCGAGGAACTTCAACATAGAGGGGTTGACAGCCTTGTGGAAACGCAAACCGCCTTTGTAGGGGCCTATCGCGCTGTTGAACTGTACGCGGTAACCGAGGTTGGTCTGTACCTCGCCTTTGTCGTCGACCCACGTTACGCGGAACGTGAAGATGCGGTCAGGCTCAACAATACGCTCAACGATCTTTGCCTTTTCGAATTCGGGGTGCTGGTTGTAGACCTCTTCGATCGACTCCAATACCTCCTGCACGGCTTGCAGGTACTCGCTCTCACCCGGGTGCTTGCGCTCGAGTTCGGCCATCAAATTTTTAACATTCATAATTTATCAAAGTTTTAGTTTCAGGTTTTTAGTTTGCCTACACAAATATAGCAATAAACATTATAAATCGTAATAAAAATACAAAAATTTTCTTACGAATTTTTATTCGGTCGCTTTACAATACAAATATTCGTTACAATTCATGCAAATCTTTGCGCTTGCCCCCCCCCTTCCGCAAGACTCTAATCGCTTGCTCGGGCGTAAAGGCGGGCGCCTGTCAGAGCTTCACGAACGGCACGGGTACGACCTCGGCGCGCAGTTGACGGCCGCGCACCTCCACGGCGATCTGTGTGCCGGCGGCGGCGTAGGCCGTCTCGACATATCCCATACCTATGCCTATTTTCAACATCGGCGACATCGTTCCCGAGGTCACGTGGCCTATCGTGCGGCCGTTGCCGTCGGTCAAGGCGTATTCGTGACGGGGAACGCCGCGGTCGATAAGCTTGAAGCCGACCAACTTGCGGCTCGTGCCCTCCTTCTTCTGACGCTCCATCAATTCGCGATCGATGAACTGCTTGCCCTCGGCGAACTTGGTGATCCAGCCCAAACCGGCCTCGATAGGCGATGTGGTGTCGTCGATGTCGTTGCCATAGAGGCAGAAACCGGCCTCCAAACGCAGCGTGTCGCGTGCACCCAAACCGATGTTCTTCAGGCCGAAAGGCTCGCCGACTCTCCACAGCTCTGCCCATATGCGGTCGGCATCTTCATTATACATATATATCTCGCATCCGCCCGAGCCGGTGTAGCCCGTGGTCGAGAGAATAACCTCGCAACCGGCCACTTTCGTTATCTTGAAGGTGTAATACTCCATATCCACGATCGGATCGTCGCACATCTGCTGCACGAGTTTCAGTGCGAGCGGACCCTGCACTGCAAGCTGCGCCGTGCGCTCCGAAGAGTTCTCCAACTCCACGCCTGCACGCAGACCGAACGCCTCGCCCTCGCGGCATATATGCTCCCAGTCCTTCTGCTCGTTGGCGGCGTTGACGCACAACATGTATTTCTCGGCAGAGAAACGGTACACCAATATGTCGTCGACTATGCCGCCGCGGCCGTTGGGCATGCACGAGTACTGCACCTTGCCATCGAACAGTTTGGCCACGTTGTTCGAGGTGATGTGTTGCAGAAACTCCTCGGCGCGCGCCCCTTTGACCCATATCTCGCCCATGTGGCTGACGTCGAACACTCCGACTTTCTCGCGCACGTTCATGTGCTCGTCGTTGATGCCCGAGAACTCGATGGGCATGTTGTAGCCTGCAAATTCGGCCATTCTGGCACCGTTCTCTATGTGATACTTGGTAAATGCCGTTGTCTTCATAATGTTTTATGTTTTAAAGTTTTTGTTATTTGTTTCGGTTCTTTGTTACGTTGCCGGCACATTGTTGCCGGCACATTGTTTTCGGCACATTGTTTTCGGCGCGTTGCTGCCGCTACATTGTTACCGTCTTGCCGTCTTGTCATCGCCTGCCCGTTGCCGCCCGCCCGCCGTTATCCGTTCGGCATCGCCCGTCGCGCTATGCCGGGCTGCCGCTCTATCGATTGCGTTTCAATGCCAGCGACGGACACCGCGTAAACTCCTTGCTGCGGTCGAACAGATAGCGGTATGTGGTGTGCATCTTGTGCTTCTTGGCGCACACGTAACGCTCGATCATGCGGTTCATCACGGGGTTGAAGTCGCCTATCCATGCGAACTCTATGCTGCGGTACAGGTTCTTGTCGGTGCGTATATAGTCTTCGAGCATGTGTTTGATCATGCCCGACTCGATGCCCTTGCCCTGAAATTCAGGCGTGATGCCGAATATGATAGCGAATATGCGGTCGCACTTGTGGCGCACCTTCAAGTTCCAGATAAGCCGCAATTTGTTGATCAGATTCAACTTGCCGTTGAACTTGCCGATAATGCGGTTCAGATCGGGCACCATGACGAAAAACGCTATCGGTTCGTCGTTGAAGTAGGCGAAGTAGATCAGATTGCGGTCGATGATCGGACGCAGCATCTTGACCATCGACTGCGCATCTTCGCTCGACATGGGCTTCACGCCCGTGAACAGCGCCCACGCCTTATTATATATCAAACGTATGTTCTCTCCCGCCTGACGCAGGTCGCCCTTGCCTAACGGTGCGAAGCGGTAACCCGGGGTCGACATGAGCCGCTTCACACGGTCGTACACCACGTCGTTTATCGAGTCGTCATATACCTTCCATATGTACGTATGCTGGTTGAAGTAGTTCCGGAAGCCGTAATTCTCGAACAAAGTCTTGTAATACGGCGGGTTGTACGGATTCTCATACAACGGCTGGAACTCGTAGCCCTGCACCAGAAGCCCCCACCACGCATCGCGCGAGCCGAAATTGATAGGCCCGTCCATGGCCTCCATGCCGCGCACTTCGAGCCACTCTTTGGCTGCGTCGAACATCGTATTGGCAAGCTCCTGATCGTCTATCGCCTCGAAGAAGCCGCATCCGCCCGTCGGCTGCTCGTAGCTGTATGCGTGCTCCTTGTCATAGAATGCTGCTATGCGGCCTACCGGCTCGCCCTTTTCGTCGTAGGCCACCCAGCGTATCGCCTCGCCGTCGGCGAAAAGCTTGTTGCGCGACGGATCGAACACCGCCTCTATCGAGTTATCGAACGGACATACCCAGTTGGGATTGCCCTTATAGATTTTTTTGGGAAGATCGAGAAACGTCCTGACCATCTTCTTGTCGCTGCGTTCCACCTCCTTCAAAGAGTATTTTTTTCTACTCATCTGCAATATTCCGTTTGAGTTCTACTTCTTGCACCTTTTCTCGCTTCGGCACAGCTTGAGCGAGTTCATTTCCATGCACCTCTCCGTACCTTGGCAAAATTGCACTATTTCTCTGTTTGCCAGCTCTATTTGTCGAAAAGGCCGTTTTGCTTTATACAAAGATAATAATAAAATATATTTTCCTGTGAATTTTTTCGTGAAAAGCGGCATTCTACTGCCGCTCCTTGTCGTTCGGCAATGGGAAATACATATAGTATGTCCCATCGCCTCACTCCGTCGTCGCGTGGTATAATACCGCTTTTGACGAAAAAATTTGGTTCTTTTCCGTGAAAAGGCATCATTTCCCGCGCCTCGTTCAAGTCCGCAAATGGGCAGTACGTCAAGTACTGCCCATCGTCTCGCTCTGTCG
>CAZEXJ010000129.1:0-2411 GCA_964516585.1 uncultured Alistipes sp. | reverse complement strand
CCGCCGAGCAGTGCCGTGCAGAGCGTGAGCACGGCGAACATGCGGAATTTGAATAGTTTCATGTCTAAAACCTGTACGCTTGTATCTCAATAATTATAGTTAAAAACAAAGACCCCCGCCCCTGTCGGCAGGGGTCTTTGTCGAAGGCTATCGGTTAGTTACTGTTGTTCAAGGACGAGGTTGACCACCAGAATTACGGCCGGACCTTGCGGGTCGATGACCTTTTGGGTGGCTTCATCGAATCCCGAACCGCCCGTATAGAAGATATAGGCGCCTTTGGCACTCTTCTGGGTGTTCATCAGACCGGCGAACGTAACTTCCATGCTGGGCTCCGGACGGCTCAACCACTCGACACCGTCGATCACTTCGCAATACTGGGCGAAATTGGGCAGTCCCGAGATTCCCGACATCGTCGGAGCAACCGTTGTGAAGGTTACGCGGTAAACTGACGGCGAGAAGTCGGCGTATGCAGCGGCGTACTTGGTGTAGTCGGGATCGCTTGTGGCAAGCATTTCAAGCGTCGTACCCTCATACGATGCATACTGCCCAAGCGTAAGCGATCCGGTATCGCCGCCAGTCGAGGCGTTCTCATTGTACTCGCACTCAAGGGTGGCGATTGCTATGTTGTTTTCGTCGTAGAAGACAATGGCCGCATATTTCTTGCTGTAATCGCCGTATGTATTGACATATTCCTGGTCGAAATTCATCAGAACTTTGAACGACTCGACAACGTTCGTCACGGCATTGCGGTTCTCCTGCAACTGAATCCACTTGTTGTCGGCGGGCAGATTCTCACCGGCCGAACCGGCATTGTACCCGTAAATCTTGTACGAGGAATAGTGCGTCGGGCCTCCATCCGGCATGGGGCCGACATCCAGCGCACCGCCGTCTACCGAATATTCCTTCGTGTAGGTCAACTTGTAGTAGAGAGAGTTGTCGTTCTTCATCCAGTCGTTCCATTGATTAAAATTGGAATCAAACAGCTGGTAATCGTTTTCGAATTTCACACCATTCTCCTTCATCGCCAGACTGTTCTGGGCATTGAGCAGGAAAGTCGAAGCCTCCTGGGTAATGGTCGTTTCGAGATATTTTTCGTACTCCTCGCGTTTGGCAATCACGTTGTCTGCCGTCACATCTTTCATCGTCGCGGGCAGTACGTAAACAAAGGCCTGACGCTCCGAAGCGCTCCAGCTGGCTTTTTGCGGGGCGACGCTGATCGACACGTTTCGGGTCTGGATTTTATCCTCGCCCGACCAGGGATCGATTTCGGGCGTTACCCAGTCGCATTGCACAAGATCACCCCATGAATCCGGGCCGATCGCAATGATCTGGACATCTTTGGGAGCGGTGATGAAACCGCTGATCGAAGCTCCGTAGGTAGAAGTGGTCAGATAGTTGCCGCGAGCGCTGAAAAGAGCCTCCTCGGGCAGTCCGTCGCATTCGAGCAGACCGGTCAAGTTCTCCAGCGAAACGGCGATTTTGGCAAGCTCAATGGCCGAACCGTCGGCTGCCGTGGCGTTGAACGAGCAAGCCTGATTCTCAACCCCTTCAAGCGACATCTTGGCGTAGTCGACGCGCAACTCAACCTCCGACTGTCCGGCATTACCGGATGTTGCGACTTCGGCATTGACGTGTGCTTCGATCCAGTCGGGCACGGAGATCGTCCACGAAACGTTCGACTCAACGAGCAGACGCGCACCGTAGAAAGCACCGGTTACGTACTTCTTCAACTGCACCGAACCATCGGTCTTCGCTTCTGCCTCGTAGCTGTACTGGAGGGTCGAAGCCATGTCTTCGTTGTAGACATAATCGTCATTCTCGATCTTGGCCATGTAGAACTTCAGTTCGCGCTCCGTATGCTTGACGGTTAACGTGGCGATCGTCTTCGTCTCTGCACCCATCGTCATCGTCACCTCAACAGGGTCTACGGCGTCGTAGATTTCGACATCCTCTGCACCGACCTTGATGGTGATCGGCTGACCTCCTTCGGGTACGGCTGCACCGCGCACTTTCGACACCTTCGTGCCGTTGTCATCGAGATAGAACCAGCTGCGGGCCTCCTCGGGAATGGAAACTTCCCACTTCATGTTGGGCGTGATCGTGAAGCTGTACGATTCGCCCGGCAGAATCGTCTGCTGCGGCAGCGGTGTCGGGAATTGTGGGGTCGGCTCTGACTCCTCGGGGTCATCCGAGCACGACGTAGCCGCGAAGCTCAAACCTACGAGCAGAGCGGCTGCCAGACAGTGTAAAAACTTTTTCATGGCGTTGTGTTTTTTTGATTAACCTAACTATAATTAAATGAGAGACGTGTGTATATTGTTGCCTCATTCGGGGCAGTAGATGCCCTGCTCACGTTTGAGCCGTTCGGCCTCCTCGTCGGAGATCCACTCGAAAACGTTGTAGAAATAGCC
>CAZEXJ010000128.1:0-4102 GCA_964516585.1 uncultured Alistipes sp. | reverse complement strand
CGCAGGAATGGAACTGGTAATCTCAATATGCTGAACAAAAACACAGTTAAACTCATGTAAACATCGGGAAGGGAGGCCGACAAAGCCTGCCGGTCTCCCCTCCCCCTTTTTTCCTCTCGACATTCACTATTGCTGAACAATGACCATTAAACACCTAAAATACGCCGTACTGCCGCTCCTTGCCTTCGTGCTGCTGTCAAGTTGCGTCTACGAGGATATGCAGGAATGTCCCAACGAGTACAACCTGCGCATAGTCTTTGACCGGAATATGCTCTATGCCGATGCTTTCGCAAGCCGCGTCAAGTCGGTGGACATACAGGTGTTCGACCACGCCACCGGTGCACAGGTTTACCGGCACACCGAGTCGGGCGAAAAACTCGCCTCAGGCAGTTACAAAGTCAACCTCCCCGTCGCCCCCGGCACCTACGACATCCTCTGCTGGGCCGGACTGAGCGAGGGCAACGCTTTCAGCTACACCGAACCACAGGCCAAAGCGCTCGACCGTCAGGGCATGGCTCTCGCCACCTCCAACGGTCAAAGCACCAACCGCCTCAACGAACTTTACCACGGGTTGCTCACCGAAGCCACCTTCACCGACAACAATAACATCGGCAGCTTCGAGGCGCAGACCCAAACCATTTATCTGACCAAAGACACCAACCGGGTGAATGTGCTGTTGATCAACCTCGAAGGCACAGCCATGGATCCCAAGGATTTCGAGTGCACCATCACATCGAACAACACCGAAATGGCCTACGACAACCGTCTCATAACCGACCGGCAGGTCGTCTACAAACCTTGGAGCGTCGCTCCGATCGAAATGGAGCTCATCGAAGATACCAAATCCACCGTCACCGCACCCGCACAGGGTCTCGTTGCAGAGGCCGGCATCTCGGCCGAGTTCTCGCTCTCGCGGCTCACCCCCGCCTCCAACTCGAGGCTCGACGTCGTGCGCCGTATCGACGGGTCGCGGATCATCTCCGTCCCCCTCGAAGCCAACCTGCTCCTGTACAGGGGCGCTTTCCACTCCGAAATGTCCGAAGCCGAATATCTCGACCGTGAGGACGATTTCAGCATTACCTTTATACTTGACGCATACCACAACTGGGATCACACGGCCATGATCTACATCCAGAAATGGGCCACCCTCCCAGTACAATACCAGGATTTTTGACAATGACTGCACGACTTGACATATCGCTGTTCTCTGCTCTGTGCCTGCTTTTGGCAGTCACCTTCTGTTCGTGCTCGCAAGTCCACGACGAAGAAGGACTCGGCGAACAGGAACAGAAGACAGGCAACAGAATAAGTCTCAAGTTCAAGATATACACCGAATCCGACCCGACAACGCGCACACGCGGTCTCGGCGAGTGGGAGGAAGCGTCGGCCAATGTGGCCGAGCGCATCCTCAACCCCAATGATGTGCGCGTGCTGCTGCTCAATAACGCACCCGAACCCCAACTCGTCAAATCGTTCAAGCCCGACAGGCTCGACTACGTTGAGGACAAAACCCAAGAAGGGGTCGTTACGGGTGACGGATACTATGAACTGTCGGTGTACTTCGAAGACGCGACCATTGACGGCATGGCCGACGATGAAGAATTCACTTTCAGCGTGATAATCTTCGCCAATATCAACAGTCTGGACGGCGGCTATGACACCGACAACATGCGTAAAGGCACTGCACGCAGCAAATTGCAGGAATTGTTCACCATGGACAGGTACTGGTTCCCCTCCGAATCAAACGGCATCCCGATGTACGGTTACAAGAGTGGCATCAAAGTGACCAAAGCGCAGTTGCAAGATGAGAACTATAACATGGGCGACATTACGATGCTTCGCGCCCTGAGCAAGATCGAGGTGTACGACAATGTCGAAGGCGTCGTAATCAACGGACGAAAATATCCTTATATCGAAAAAGTGGAGCTGATATCGTGGCGCGACAAGGGCTATCTGCGACCTCTTTACGACGGCTACGAAGTGCAAGGGTCATTGAAGACGGCCAATATCCCCACGTCAAGCACGGTGATAACCAATTCACGGGTCGATGCCCACAAAATGGAAGATGGCGTCGACATCAATGGAGACAGAATCATCGATCCATGCTTCCGCATCTACTGCCCCGAGGCTAAACTCAAGGACGTGGCAATCCACTTGACAGTGACGTTGGCTCCCGATATCTACAAGGATTACGAGGTGTCGTTGGGTCAATATGCCGACGGCAATAAGGCTAATCCCGTTTTCGGCAACGACTTGGTGCGCAACCATATCTATCGCTTCAAGGTCAACTCGTTCAGCGTCCCGGCAGAACTTGCCGTCGAGGTATCCGAGTGGGGCAAACAGGTCGACGAATACACCCTCGACGATATTATTTCGATGGATGACAACGGCTATCTGAAGTGGAACATCGCCGGCAACAGTTACTTCTCCGATGATCCCAATGCGACCTACAACGGCAAGCCGGCGAAGCAGCTCTCCATACTCGGCGGCACTCCCGACTATGCCACCGGCACTTTCACGATCAGTTCGCCTCAGGGCGCTACGTGGAGGGCATTTTTCATCCCGGGCGAAAACGGCGTGGACGCTTTCGAATTCGTCGATGTCAATGCTGCGGGCGAGGTAACCGCAACACACTCCTTCGTCGAAGGCGCTGTCGGCACGCAGGCCACTATACGTATACGGGGCAAAGGCCCGGCCGACGCCTACCGTCATACCGCCGAATTGGTGGTCGAGGTGCGCCAGCCCGACGGAACTGTGCTCTACGCTCCCATTGCCGCTCCCGAAATCAACAGTTACATTATCTACCGCGAAAACAAGTTGTAGCCTCAAATGAAAGGATATATATATAGATTTTTTGCACTTCTGACAGTGCTCGGAGCATGGGCCTTTACGGGCTGCTCCGACGACGGTGATACGTCGATGACGGATGAGTCCGGCTGCTTCAGCCTTGAGGTGACAGTGCCCAACGAGTCCGCCGCGAAGGCTACGGACGCCGAAGTCGACGTCTTTAACGAGTTTAAGGTCACGACGCTGCACATCTATTTCTACAACGACGCCACAAGCGAGTCGGTCTTCGACTATGTGTGGACCGGAGCGTTCAACACGAGGAATACTGTGACTGTGACTGTGCCACTGCCTTCGACCGCCTTCCTCGCTGGCGGCATCTTCGGAGCGACAAGCACCGAATGTACCGTCTACGCCGTGGCCAACGTCGACGAGGCTATCCTCCCCGATGGGCCGCAAACCATCGACAATCTCAAAGCCACCGTCATAAGCAGCTCTTTCGCCGAAACGAAAGTGCAGGATTCCTTTGCCATGGACGGACAAGCGAAGGTCACCCTCGACCGCACGGAGCGCAAGGCTACCGGCAAAATAACGCTGGCGCGCGCCGCCGCCAAGATCACCCTCTCCGTTGATCTGCCGGAAAAAATCACCGTTAAAGTCAATAAGGCCAACGGTACGACCGAGGATCGCGTATATACATCAAACGCCGCAAGTATGCACGTATGGATAGGCAACGGCGTGAAGGACTCGAAGCTCAACACCGCCGCCGAGCCGGTTACCAATGCCGACTACCTGTATTCCAACGAAATGGAGACCATAGAAAACAAAGGCACGGCATTTACGTACAACGAGGCAATGGAAAAGTACAAATACATCCAGAATGTACCTTTCTACAGCTATCCCAACAAGTGGGAGTCCACAAGCCCCGACGACAACTGCTACCTCACGCTCGTGGTGTCCTGGGCATATACGGATGCTAATGGCAATACTATCGCAGGCCCGACATACTACCGCATACCCGTGCATCCCGAGGCGTGCACGATCGAGCGCAATATGCACTACGATATCCGTGTAACCATCAGCCGATTGGGCAGTACGGAGCCTCAGAAGCCCATCGACATGGGATTAGACTGGACCTATGTCGTAGATTGGAATACCCAGACACTGGATACCGACATCAAGGAGATACGCTACCTGCTGCTCAACAACAACTACTACGACACCACGATAACGAACCAGGACGGCACAAAAGGTGCCTACTACTTCGAGATGAACAACACGACGAATATCGACATACCTTTCGGCAGCTCGCACGAAG
>CAZEXJ010000127.1:0-29698 GCA_964516585.1 uncultured Alistipes sp. | reverse complement strand
GATGGAGACATTCCACATCGACCTCTCCGGTGTTGATTTTTCGCAAGGTACGCCCGAACGGGTATTGATCCTGAACGACGGAACGACCTACGAGGGCGACGCCACGTCGAAATTTCGTCCCGTATCCCGACCGTTCGAATTTCTGTTCGGCGCCTAAGCCCCGCCAATATCGATATGTTATTAAAAAATGGAAGGACGTAAGCCCTTCCATTTTATGTTTACACGACATTCGGCATTGCCGCAATCATCTCCCGCCCATGCTTTAAGAAATAGGGTTTACACTCTATATCGGGCAACATAATAGCGACAACTGTTTCGCTACAATCGGAAATATTTTCGACTTATTGAGCAACGAACAAATCATCTTCTTTATTTCTGATTTTCCAGTTTCCCCAGCCGCATAACGATAGAGGTCTGACTACGCCCCATCTTTTCTGCAATATATCGGATACTTTTACCTTCACGATGCAATGTAAGCAGAAATTGGTCGGCTCTGGGCGTCCAGCGCTTGTTGGCATTCGGATGTTTGACGGGATTCTCTCCTGTAACTTTTTCAGGATGCAAGAACTCATCCACAAAAACAGACGGGAAACGCGCATCATAAAGCACCCATGTTCTGATTTTCGCTCGCGTTATCGCCACATAGAACAACCTTCGTTCTTCGCCATAAGGGAATCGGTCACTTGCAGTCAATACGTATTGCAAAGCCGGATCATCGCTTACGAGCGACGGGAACCCGTAAGTATCTTTATTGCATTGGAGCACAATTGCATAATCGGCTTCGAGGCCTTTTGATTTGTGTATGGTAAGGAATTCTATCTTACGGCCGCCGATAATGTAATAGAACCTGTTGCCCTCTTTTACGCTTTTATATCCGAACGAAAGGTAGTAGTCATCGAACGAATATCGCCCCAACAAGAATATCGATTTATCAGACGGGATAGAGGCAATCAATCTTTCGATGACGTTGCAATAATCGTTTCGGTCATAAGCAAGGAAATAGAGATCGGTTTTTGTTTGCTCGCTGAACGACCGGATATTCTTTCTTATTTGAGTTGTATTGCGTTGTATAAATTGCGCCGACAAACCTATCAACGGCTCGCCAAAACGATATGTCGTTTCGATTTTATTGATTTCGGTCGGACCGAAAAAGGCTGCAAAATTATTGAATAGAGACATATCGCTCCCCGAGAACCGATAGATAGATTGCCAGTCGTCACCGACGCAATAGAGCCTTGCCGGAGGGTCACCCGCCCGCAAGGCTTTCAAAAAATTATAGCGATCGACGGAAATATCCTGAAATTCATCGACAATGATATAATCATATGATACAGGATGCGAAGTCATACAAAGTTCGGTCGCCTGCAAAATGGTGTCGGTGAAATCGATTTGTCCGCTGCTTCGTAACGCCTCCGCATAGCGTTCGCAAACGGGACGAAAAATCTGTTCGATGACAAATGCGCTACGTTCGTCGTCGGCTTCTTCGACTTGCTTCAAAACATCTTTCAATGATCGGCAGCTCGATTTCAACAAAGTAACGAAAGTGGCTATCAATCGAATAAATGCTTTTTCTCGCTTGCTCCCCTTCGGCAGCACCATACCGTACAACTCCTTATCGGTACGCTCATGCAATGGGACACCGGCATCGAGCAGTAATCGTTTGAGTAATTCTCTTATGTCTGAATGGTAGTAATCGGCACTCGATGTTGTGATTAGTTTGGTTCCGAATTTTTCGTGAGCAGCCCGCTTCCATGTTATCCCGTCGTTATATATACTATTGGCCTCCTCGTAGGAGATATTTCTGTCTTTGGCAAACCAAGCAGGCACGAGTCCGCGTTCATCCACACCGAAATGTTCCAAATAGATACGCTTCGACTCTCCCCCTTGTTGGAAATAAATGGAGAAATCCGGTTTGTACTGGGAGTGCATAGCGTCCGCTACCGAATATTCGTAAGGCTCCTCATATCTGAATTTCACGCCAAGCGACGACAATATGAAGCATATTTTCTGCTCCTGCTCGCTCCTACAATAGATCGGGTTACCGTCCATATCCGGAAGCAGGGCTTTCAGCCGCACCTCCTTTTGCTCGGACAACTGCTGCCGTTTTTCATCTTTTCGTTTCTCCCAATCCGCCTCGTTGGCTTGATAATCGACGAAATACTCGACCGAGTTTTTACGGAACTGCGGATCTGCCAACAATTCGCGGTAAATCTTCACGAACAATGCATCGGTGTTTTCGCAAATCGACGGTTTCTGTCCGGTATGCCGTCCTATAAGGTCGAGTGCCAGTTTGTGAAAGGTATATCCACGCAAACCGTTCATTCCAATGCGCTCTGTCAGTTCGGCAGCCGCCTTGTTCGTATAGCTGATCAGGAGAATACGTGCTGGATCGACATTCTTTACTTCAATCAGATATTTTACCTTTCCAACAATAGAAGACGTTTTACCGCTGCCTGCACTACTGACCACTAAACAATTATATTCTTCCGATACAATGGAGCGACGCTGTTGTTCGTCCAACGGATATTTCAAGCAATTGTCGAAAAACAGTTTGTTCGTATAGAGTAAATTTTGGATAATCCGTTGATTATGCGATCTAACAAGTGTATCAATTTTCTCAAAGTCCTGAAATAGCTTTACGATCACCTCCGACGGTTTGATCCCGAAAATTTTGAGTTGTGGGACAAGAGCATAAGCCTCATTGTAATAATCTGCATAGTAACGCGTAAATGATTTTTTCTGTGCATAGGTAATATAGCTGTTTGCAAAAGCCGTATCCAAATCAGTGGAGATATCTACGTAAAAGCTATTATTACGAGATAAAACCGCATTTCTTCGATTGTCATTATGTTTTGCGTTTTCACAATAATGACTTCGACTAATCTTTGCAGACAGAAACTCGACACGTCTTTTAAGCCGTACTCGTTTCATTACTATAACTATTGTAGTTATAGCGACTGCACATCCTACTATGACGATTCCAAAGATCATGACCAATCAGTAAAGGGAAATAATGCTATAAATAGCTTTTGCCCCCGATCATTTACTGTCCTTTCTGTAGATTTGATAGCTGTTCACAAGGTTTTGCCAGACGATGTAGGCCGTGGGGGCGACGGATGAGACGGGGTCGAGGAACTGTTGCGCGAGCCATACGGCAAGCACAGTGTTTTTCTGTCCGAGCGACTGTCCGCCGGCAACGGTATCGCCGTAACGACGGCCGAGCATACGCCCCACGCCGAATTGAATAAGGCAGATGACAAGCGCCGCGGCCGCCAGCTCCAACTCTACCCCGCTGTCGGCTTCGGTATCGAGCAGGAAACATGTCGTGCGGCCGATGACGATAGTCAACGATACGAGCCACATATAAAACGACATTTGCGAATGGTCGCATATCCATCGGCTCAGGCGGTGGAACAGGTGCCGACACAGCTGGCCTGCCACGAACGGGGCGATAAGCAGAGGCGCTATTTTGGCCGCTATCTGCGCAAAGGTGCACGTCCCCGTCCCGTAGGCATGAAGCATCATCGGAGCGAAAACGGCTATGACGAGATTGCATATAAGGCTGTATGTCGCCATGGTCGCGATATTGGCTCCGAGCATGCCTCCGATGACCACGGCGGCCATGGCGATAGGCGCCAACACGCATATCATGGCGCCCTGTGCCAATGTCTGCCCGAGCGGCAGGCAGATGTAATATATGGCGATAGAACCTGCGATCTGGAAAACCAACAGCCAAAAGTGCATCCACGACGGACGCATCTGCCTGATGTCGACACGACAGAAGGTGAAAAACAGCATCGACGAGATGAGAGCGGGAGTGACCATGTTGCCGCTCCACGCCTCCAACGCGGCGATCGGCCGGCACAACAGCACTCCCACAACCATGCCGAGAGGCATGGCTGCGGTCTTCATAGCGTGCAGCGAGATCATGACCTACGACAGCAGCTCCTTCACTTTGGCCGATATATCCTTGCCGTCGGCCTGTCCGGCCAACTTCTTCGAGGCGATGCCCATAACCTTGCCCATATCCTTCATCGACGAGGCGCCGCACTCTGCCATAATCTCGCGAACGGCCTTGTCAAGCTCCTCTGCCGAGAGTTGTTTGGGCAAAAACTCCTGCATAACGCGCACCTGAGCCAGCTCCTCCTCGGCCAGATCGGCACGATTCTGCTGGGTGTATATCGCCGCCGAGTCGCTGCCCTGTTTGGCGAGTTTCGAGATGATCTTCACTACGTCGGCATCGGGCAGAACGTCGACCGCCGCGCCCGAGGTCTTGGCTTCGATGATATACTTCTTGATGTTGCGCAATGCGCTGAGGCGAACCGTATCCTTGGCTTTCATCGCCTCCATGATCTGTTTTGAAATCTGTTGTTCCAACATAACTTTATATGTTTTACTCAATTATATTCATCGTTATATGTTGCGTTCTACCGTCGGCCTACCTTTCCGTCAAAAAACGCAGCGTCTGAGCCATGAACTCGTCGCGAAGGCCGGCATCGAGAATCGTTTCAAACGGAAATCCGACCACAAATGTACGATATTTTCCGATATATGCCACGCCCGCGCCCTGATTATTGGACGTGTAACGCAACGCCGTAAAGGCTCCCTTGCCGGCAGGCCGCAGCACGTCGGGCGACTCGACGCGGTAGATGCTGTCGCTAAGTTCGGTGGCGAAACGCATGTCGCAGCGACGATCGGTAAAACGCGACGGCACTGTGCGCACCCCGCCGCGACGCGTTGCCATATTGCCGCCGAAAGAGTAGTGCAGCACTCCGCGCGCGAAATCGCGGTCTGACTCGGTCGCATCTTCCGAGTGCCACAGGTCGGTAGCCACGAATGCACCCGTCACCAACAGCGCACCGCCACGGTCGAGATAGCGGCGCACGGAGTGTTGCAGCCCGGGAGTGAATGTCTTGAAGGCATAACCCGACGTGCCGCGCCCCATAGCGGTGGAGCGCTGCTTGCCGAGGATAAGATCGACAACATCGTATTTCGCCAAATCGGTTGCGCCCGACTCTACCGCTTCGCGGCTCGACGAGGAGAACGAATAGCCCGCCCGCATCATCGAACGGCCATGAAGCGCCGGATAGTCGAACGTATTGCCCGCGATGATCTCCGTCTCGTAGTCGTTGTACGACGATCCGAGCGCGTAATTGTCGTTGTCGGACTTCGACAAAGTCCGGTCGAAGTTGTGTTGTTCGCCGATAAACGATATGTCGCGCACATACGGCACGCCCTCATCGTACAGGTTATAGAATCCGGCTATCGAATCGCCCTGCACGCTCATGGGCGCACTTACGCGATCGAAGCCGTTGATTATCATGGCATGGCCGCGTCCGTTCGATACGCGGCAGGCGGCGAGCGTCTCGCTCGGGAAGCTCTCGCCGCCGTCGTTGACGGCCGTAACGCGATAGCTGTAAATGTGGTCGGGATGCTGTTCTAAGCGCACGCACTCCGATTCCACGCGGCGGCCGTTGTCGAAGCTGCCGTCATCAATGCGCGTATAGACGATATAATATGCAGGCACGGCCGTAGGTTCTATCGGATCATCCACTCTACGCCACGACAGTTCCACCTCGCTGTCACCCACGAGTTCGGCACGGAACCCGGCCACGGGCAGGGGTTGCACGACGTATGGCTGGGAATATTGATTGGCCAAGTAGCGCAGCATACCCTTGTAGATGGCGCGACACACCGTGAAACGGAATCGCGGATCGAGTCCGTAACGCATGTCGGCGAAATTCTGATGCGACAACAGCTCCAACAACATGGTCGGGACGTTGGGCACACGCGCCTCGTAGTAGGCTCTGTCCCACATGCCGCGGCGGCTCCAATCAGGTTCGTACAAAGCGCGGATGTCGCCAACGATCTGCGACATTACGGCATCGGTCAGATCGCGCGACCGCATGCGCGAGACTCCGCCCTCGAACTCGCCGTCGTTATCCTGCGTACAATAGATGCCGAGCGTACCGATTATATCGTCGTTGAGCCGCACGCCGGCGTCGGAGTGGAAAGCGAATGCGAGGTCGACGGGGATCGACTTGCCGCTCTTGTCGGGCAGTCGCTCCGAGCCGCCCATAAGCGCATTGACCCAGTGCGCACGCGACATGTAGTCGTCGCGATAGTCGTCACGATTCTCTTTCGGCGTATATACGTCCTCGGGGAACCCCGACCATTGCAGCCAGTAACGCGCGCCCTCGCAGAAACGCGGATAGCCGCTCGTCTCGGCGAAGTATTCGATGCCCGAAGTGCGATTCTCCATATCGGCCGTGCGCGCCACGTTTCCCATTCCGCCGCCTATCTTGACCGCATCGGCCGTGATGCGGGCGCCATTGCGCGACGAGCGGTTGTCGAGCATGACGATCGTATCGCAATCGCCCGCCGGCAGGTCGAACTCGCCCAGAAAGACCCACATGCCGCCGCCCATGCGCTGATTGACGACTAACTCCGATTGTCCGCCAAGATGACAAACGGTGTAACGGGCATCCTCCGCGCTGTCGTCGAGAGTCTTATATGATACGTATACGGCATATCGGCCTCGCTCGGGTATCGTCGCGCCCCATACGGCAGTGGCCGTAGCCTGCTCGCGCACGGTGGCGGCGACGCTTCGCGCCGAGCCTTCGGCGAACGGATTCTGTCCCGCATGATACTCCGATCTGAGATGTGCGAAACCTGCGCCGGCATCTTCCCACTTCGTGCGTCCATATTCGCGATAGAGCGTAGCGGTATCGACGCCCCGATCGTTGTCGACGATGATCTCAACTTTCGACACGTCGCGCTCGCGCGGCAGCAGCACCGTCGCCCCGGCATTTTCGAGCATGGGCACCAAATACGGCAGCACGTAGCTCTGAGTATAGAGGTCCTCGACAGTCTCCCAAAGCCGCGAACGCTGCCAACGCCACTGGTTCTCGCGCTGGTCGAAATACCGGCCGTGGCTCTGCCACATGGCTATGTGGCGTCCTGCAAGCCCTGCGCTCGGACGATTTGCCGACCACGTCCTTGTGACGAGCGGTCGCGATGCACGATTGGTAAAACGCGGTTCCGTAGCGCGCCGGCGATACATCAACGGCACCAAATCGTCGATCCGGTGTCGGCCGGCATAGATCTCCAACCGGCGGCCGGCATACTCCGACGGCAATTCCGATCTGACCGAGTCGTACAAAGCCCGCAAATTATCCTCGCGAAACGGATAGTAGGACAATCCTACCGAGGCTTTTATTTCAAGTATCCGGCCGCGTTCTTCGACCGACTCAACCTTGACATAGCCGCCCGACACCTCGCGCCGCACGATACGCGACAGCACGGCCGCAATAGAGTCTTGCGAAGCGCGGGGGAAAGAGTCGCCACGCGCTCCGGCCTCGGGCGAAGCAAATATCAAAGGCAGAGAGCACAAACAGAATATTATCTTTTTCACGGTTTGTAGAAAGTTGTTTTTACATGTCGTTAGCGACATCAAAGATAACATTATCTTTGCAGAATACGAAATAAAAAAGCCAACTATTCCTCGGGGGAGGGGCTGTTGTCGCTCCGCTCCGGGTGGAGCGTGGAACGGTTATCGGGCATTCCGAAATGTGCGCTTTGCATACTCAGGCTGTCATTGCGAGCCGAGCGAAGCGTGGCGTGGCAATCTCAAACGAAAATGCTCCCATGCGTTGAGATTCTCACGTCGCGTTCACAGAACGCTCCTCAGAATGGCACCTCCACAATGTCACTCCGAGGAGCGTGCCTGCACGCGACGTGGGAGTCTCATTCACACAAGACAATGGGGATAATCGTCCCCAACCAGATTCTTCGCTTCACGATGTTCCGCTCAGAATGACATGGCACAAAGCCCCATGTTGTCATTCTGAGGAGCAACGCAGTTGCGACGTGAGAATCTCGACCATAACAGAGATTGCCACGCCACGCCTCGCTTCGCTCGGCTCGCAATGACATGGCACAAAGCCCAATGTTGTCACTCCGAGGAGCGTGCCTGCACGCGACGCGGGAGTCTCGCTGTGCATATGCACGACAATGCCCCGCGGCCGTCGACCGCGGGGCATTACCGAATATTCCGGCTACCATTTCACACCGGGCATCTATCGCTTCTTGTCGAAATGCGTGCCCGCCGTTTCGAGATCGTCGATTTTCGAGCCGGCCTTGTCGGCGGTTTTATCGGCGAAACGCGTTGCCGAAGTCGCAGCATGACTCGCGTCATCCTTGATCTTGTCAACCTCCTTGCCTGCCGTCTCCCCGACATATTGCCTTGCCGATCTCGCTTCGTCTTCTGTCTTCGAAGTCAATTTGTCGACTTTCCCGTCGCCGTGTTTCTCCGCTGCATTATCCGTTTCGCGCGTCGTCTTGTCATACTCGTGCGAAGCCGGGCGGTTGCGACCGGTGTCGTATGCGTCGTGTACCTCCTCCGACTTGCGGTGATGATCCTTGTGCGTATAGCCATCCACTTCGTTGACCATACCTTTCACGTTGTCTTCGAACATCTGTTCGCAATCATTGCAGCGATTGCTCTCGTTTTCGGTGTTTTTCATAGCGATTAAAATTACGGTTAAACATTAATCCGACAACCGCTACTGCAAATTGCGTACAAACCCGCATTCGCTCCCGCCACATTTACGCTGTCCGAAGCCCAACGCGCGACAAGCCGCCGGCTAACGGAACAGCGAGAAGCCGAGCGACAGCGTAAAGCTGCCGTTGCGCACCTTGCCGCCCGGATAGTCTTTCGACAGATTGACGAATCCAAGTTCGTAAGCGGCTCTCAACTGCAAACGCCATACGGCGATGTCGATTCCTGCAAGAAATCCGCAGTCGTTCTTGCTGAACTTAATATCTTTGCCCGACGCCGCACCGTCCGCATCGTTGCTCACTGTCTCGGCATTGTGGCCGAATCCGGCATAAAGTCCCACTTTCGGCGTTACGGAGAAAAAACTTCCGCCGATCTTGTAACCGACGGTCAACGGCACGGTAACGGTATTCTTGCACACCTCCACACTCGCATAATCGGCCAAATCGCCCCAGTCGCTGATGTTGCCGGCACGGTTGCCGTAATAGCTGATGCCCGTTTGTATCTGCCAATTGGAGTTGAATGTGTATCCTGCATAAGCACCTACTTTCCAACCGCTGCAATCCAAACCGTTGTCCTTGCTGTAACTGTTGACCGACAAACCGCCCTCTACTCCCAAGAGGAATTGTGCCGACGCTGCCGACGAAAACAACATCGCCGCAAAAAGAATCAAAATACGTTTCATAGTGTGTACTTATATTTTAGTGTACAAATATAGTCGATATATGGCAAAAAAACGTTACATTTGCAAAAAATTATCACATATCACATAGAATATGAGTACTGAAACAAACGAGATCAAGGAAAAGTCGTTGAATTTCCTCGAAGAGATAATCGAGGAGTCGATAGCACGCGGAGACAAACGCATTCAGACCCGTTTCCCGCCCGAGCCAAACGGCTATCTGCATATAGGGCATGCAAAGAGCATCTGCATAAATTTCGGTCTTGCAAAGAAATACGGAGGCAAATGCAATCTGCGTTTCGACGATACCAATCCCGTAAAGGAGGACACCGAGTATGTCGATTCGATAAAACGCGACATCGAGTGGTTGGGCTTCAAGTGGGCAGAGGAGCGTTATGCGTCGGACTACTTCGACCAGCTCTACGAATGGGCGATAGTGCTCATCAAGAAGGGCTTGGCATACGTCGACGACCAGACTCAGGAGCAGATACGCCAAACTCGGGGCACTGTTTCCGAGCCGGGTACGCCGTCGCCTTGGCGCGACCGCTCGGTCGATGAAAACCTCGATCTGTTCGAGCGTATGCGCCGCGGGGAGTTCGCCGACGGCGAAAAAGTGCTGCGCGCCAAGATCGACATGGCGCACCCCAACATGCTCTTCCGCGACCCGATAATGTACAGAATAATACATGCCGAGCATCACCGCACGGGCAACAAATGGTGCATCTACCCCATGTACGACTACGCTCACGGTCAGTGCGACTCGATAGAGAAGATCACGCACTCGATATGCACGTTGGAGTTCGACGTACACCGTCCGCTCTACGACTGGTTCATCGAGGCTTTGGGCATATATCCTTCGCATCAGTACGAGTTCGCCCGTCTGAATCTGACCTACACGATGATGTCGAAACGCAACCTTCTCAAACTCGTCAAGGAGGGTGCCGTAATGGGTTGGGACGATCCGCGCATGCCGACCGTATGCGCCCTGCGCCGCAAGGGTTACACGCCCGCATCGGTGCGTGCATTCGCCGAGATGGTGGGCGTGGCCAAGCGCGACAATGTCATCGATCTCGGCAAGTTGGAGTTCTGCGTAAGGGAAGATCTCAACAAGGTGGCAGAGCGTCGCATGGCCGTTCTGAACCCGTTGAAAGTGGTCATCACCAACTGGGAAGAGGGCAAGGTGGAGATGCGCGAGGCCGTAAACAACCCCGAGGATCCCGCTGCGGGCACGCGTCAGGTGCCGTTCTCCAAGGTGATATACATCGAGCGCGACGACTTCATGGAGAATCCGCCCAAGAAGTATTTCCGCCTCAGCCCCGGCGGCGAGGTGCGCCTGCGCTACTCTTATCTGATAAAATGCGACGAGGTGATCAAGGACGCCGAGGGCAGCATCGTCGAGCTGCACTGCTCTTACGATCCGCTTTCGGGCGACGGCTCATCGAGCGACGGCCGCCGTGTCAAGGGCGTCATCCACTGGGTGTCGGCCGAGCACGCCATAGAGGCCGAGGTGCGTCTGTTCAATCCGCTGTTCCTCACCGAGGATCCCAACGATACGTCGAACGGTCAAACCTCGTGGGAGGACAACCTCAATCCCGAGTCGCTCGTAAAGATAAAGGGTCTGTTGGAGCCGTCGTTGAAAGATGCCCCCGTCGGTCGTTCATACCAGTTCGAACGCGTGGGTTACTTCTGCCCCGACACCGACTCCACGGCGGAGCACCTCGTGTTTAACCGCACCGTCACGTTGAAAGATTCGTGGGCAAAGATCAACAAATAGCGACATAGGCGAATATAATTACAAAGAGGGTGTGTCAAAATAAGATTCGACACACCCTCTCTGTTGTAATCGCGCCACCCTACTTCGCATCCCTCAGCATCGATCGACGGGCATCGAAAATCACATCGTCGACTTTGCGATTGTCGCGGCGGCGTATCCATGTGCGGAAATTGCGTTCGTCCTCGCGAAGCTCTATGACGCGCACACCGCGCCACAGGTGATTGTAAACGGTATTGTCACCCGAGAAGTGACCGTATACCAATGCCACGCCGTAGTAAGGCACTATGTAGTCGTTGTCGTGGTCGTGTCCGACGAACGTCGCCACCACGTCGCCGCACTCCTTCATAGCGGCAAACATTCCCGTGTTGATCTCGGGCGCGCACTCCTCTTCGCGGCGGATACCGCGCATGCCCTTCTCCGATGCGGCACACGCCTCGGCATATTCGGGCAGCGGAATATGGAAAAACGCATATGCTGGCAGCGGTTGGCCGCCATTGGCTTCGGTATAGGCGCGACTCAGCGTGCGATACCAGTCGATCTGTGCGAAGTCGATCCACCCGTAGCCCTTTATGCCGTCGACGGTAGAATAGTCGTTCGAATCGAGACAGTAGAGCACAGCCGCCACGCGGTCGCCGTCGCGCGCGAGCAACTCCACCGCCACGTCGGCAAGACGATTGTCGGAGGTCGTGTTAAGCGAATTGGGATAGGCGGTTATCAGTTGCGCCAACTCCGACTCGTTCAAGTCCTGCTCGCGATCGTGATTGCCATAGACCACCACGAACGGTATACCGCTCTTCGCCACCGGAGCAAGAATCGCCCGCCAAGCCTTGACGGCCGGACGCCCCGTCACCACATCGCCCGTGAAGATCACCAAATCGGGCTGCTCCTCAGCAATGATCCATTCGAGCCGATCGACCGTCTTCGACATCTCGTCGGATTTGTCGATTCGCACATGGGCGTCGGTGAACTGCACGATTTTGAACAGCCCATCGTCGGAGAAACGCAGCGGCTCGGCCGAAAAAGCAGTCGCGACAGAGGTCAGCGCAATGGCCGAAAAGATCGATATAATACGCAATTTCATGGCTTTACAAAGAAATTTCACGAATAACATGTTGTCAAAAATATAAAAATGAAACTATCGATGCAAAAATTTCTCCTAAAAATATTATATTTGTAGACAATAACCTGCTTAATTACTTTTTAACCTGACAATGAAAAGACTTCTATCTCTTGCCGCTGCGATCGTCGTGACAATCGCAGGCGCGACGGCACAGGACTACATCTCTGCGGCACGCGACGTGATACGACGCACCGTCGGTTACATGCCCGACAACATCGAACTGGCGCTTTGCCGCCCCTCGGCCGAGGGTAACCACCGCTACGAACTGACCACCGACAACGGCCGGCTGCGCATAGCCGGCGACAACGGCGTGGCTATATGCAAGGGTTTCTACGACTACATTGTCGACAACGGTTACGGCGTGGTGACATGGAGCGGACGGCGCATAGCCATGCCCGAGAGTTTCCCCGATATGGAACCGATCGTCAACGATGCTCCGTTCGGCCTGCATATCTACATGAACGTCTGCGCCATGGGCTACACCGCCCCGTTCTGGGACAAGCAGCGCTGGCAGCAGGAGATCGACTACATGGCTCTGCACGGCTTCGACATGCCGCTGTCGCCAACGGCCGGCGAGGCCATATTCGCGCGCGTATGGCGCGACATGGGGTTGAGCGACGAGCAGATCGACGAATACTTCACCGGTCCGGCGCACATGCCGTGGATGCGCATGGGCAACATGAGTCAGATGGACGGAGGCATGAGCCGCAAGTGGCACGACGAGCAGGTGGAGTTGCAGCACTTCATCAAGGATCGCATGGACGCTCTCGGCATGACGCCCGTCTATCAGGGCTTTGCCGGATTCGTACCCAAGGCGATGAAAGAGTTGTATCCGTCGATCGACCTCACCGAGACATATTGGGCTGGCGGACTGAAAAACTACATGCTGTCGCCCGTCGACCCCCTGTTCGAGGAGATACAGCGCCGCTACATAGCCGAGTGGGAGCGCGAGTTCGGCAAGTGCCGCTACTATTTGATCGACAGCTTCAACGAGCTTGACATACCATTCGGAGAAAAGGGTTCGCCCGAACGCGCCGCAGCACTCAAAGAGTATGGCGAACGCATCTACTCGTCGCTAATGGCCGCCGATGCCGACGCCATATGGGTCGTGCAGGGGTGGATATTCGGTTATCAACGCGATTTATGGGATGCCGACAGCGCACATGCGCTGTTCAGCGGCGTACCCGACGACAAGGTGATAATCATCGACCTCGCCGTCGACTTCAACCAGTATGTGTGGTGCAGCCAGAAGAACTGGGATTATCTCGACGGCTTTTTCGGCAAGCAGTGGATCTACTCCACTGTGCCCAATTTCGGAGGACGTTCGGCCTCGATCGGCGGCTTGCAGTTCTATGCCGACGGACACAACGAGGCTCTCGCATCGGCCAACCGCGGCAAGCTTACGGGTTACGGCACATCGCCCGAGGGTGTGGAGAACAACGAGATCGTCTACGAGATCATATCGGACGCAGGCTGGCGTGCCGGCGGCGTCGACCTTGCCGACAAACTGCGACGCTACTCCGCCGCACGCTACGGCCGACAGTCGGAAAATATCGACCGTTTTTGGGACGGCATGCTCAAAAGCGCCTATGCCGCCTCGTCGAACAACGCCCGGTTCCGCTGGCAAATGGAGCCGTATTCGCAGCGCGGGTCGACTCTCGGACTCAACGACGACTATTTCAAAGCCATAGAGTCGCTGCTCGCCGCCACCGAGCTTGACGACAGCGAGCTTTATGCAGTCGATGCCAAATATTATACAGCGATGTATTTCTCGGGCATAGCCCAGCACCTGTTGGAGGCTATACGTCTTGCCGACATCTGCGGCCGCAGTACGGCTGCTCTCGAAGAGGAGTTTATCGAGGCACTGAACAATATCGACCGGGTATTGGCCGACCACCCCATATTTACAATGGAGCGTTGGCAGCGGCAGGCTGCGGCGGCAGCCACATGCGAAGTCGAGCGTGAGAGCTTCGTTCGCGAGGCGCGCCGCTTGGTGACTACATGGGGAGGTCCCAATCTGGCCGATTACTCTTGCCGCGTGTGGTCGGGATTAGTGCGCGACTTCTACATACCGCGCTGGCGCAACTACTTCGATCACATGCACCGTGCCGAGTCGTACAACGCCCGGGCATTCGACGAGCGTTTCATCGAGAGTCTCGAATTGTCGCCCGCGCCGCGACCGGTCGATGTCGCCGAGTGCCGCCGCATGGTGGCGGAGTTTGCCGGCCGCGACAAGCTGTCGCCCATGCGGGGCATCGTGGCAACCATAACGCCATACGACTTCAAAAAGGCGGGCAGCAACAGCATAGGCTTTACAATCACCAGTTCCGACTTCGCCGAGGCCAAGGGCATACGCATCACCATGCACCGCGGCACGGGCAGTGCCGTCGTCGACTACGTAAGATTCCGTGCCGACAAGATCGACCGCACGACAGCCCGCCCAGCGGCCACGCTCGATGCCGGTCACGACACTGTCGAGGTGATATTCTCCGACAAGGTGCTGACGCCCACCACACCGCGCGAGGTGTCGGGAACGATACGGCTCAAAGGCGATCGCAGTGCGAATGTCTACGCCACAGTGGAGCTGATAATGCCATGATGCAGCCAAACGCCAAATATCGATCGCAATGACGACAAAACATCCCGCATCCGATAAAGATGCGGGATGTTTTTGTCGTTTGCCGCCCGATCGCCGCTAATCCAACTCGACGAACTGCGCTTTGCTCGCATCGCGCTCCTTGGCCTGCGGCTCCTCGTCGGGATAACCGAAACCAATGGCGTAAAGCAGACGATAGCCGTCGGGCAGATTCAACTTTTCGATATAGGGGGCAGCCTCGGGCGACGAAAGCATGAAGCCTACGGGCGACCCGAGGCAACAAGAGCCGATGCCCATCGACCATGCGGCCAACATCATGTTCTCGGCCAGCAGACCGCAATCGAACTCTCCACGCCCATCCTCAGGCGAGGCGATGAAGGCCACCGTCGGTGCATTGCGGAACATGTTGCGGAACGAGGGATCGTCGGCAGCCTCGGGGCGGGCGGTGACATACAGGCCGGTCAGGCCGTCGATATACTCTTTCGAGTCGACGATGCGCACAGCCCACGGCTGCTTGTTCATGCCGCTCGGAGCATTGATTCCGCACTCGACTATGCGTTGCATTGCCTCACGATCAACAGCCTCCGGACGATATGCGCGCACACTGCGGCGCGTCATAATGGTCTCGATGACCGCATCGGCACGACTGTCGCACGCCGTGCATGAAGCGTCGCTCTTATCGCATTTTCCGCAACAACCCGTCATCGAGAGAAGCGCGGCGGCGGCAACGGCCGCACGGGTAAAGTCGATCATCATACCGATAAGGTTTTAATAAGTTTTCCTCCAAGAATAATGTGACGTATGACAGGGGTCTGGTGCGCGTAAGGCAGGAACGCCAACGACGGCATAGGCTTGGTGACGAACATGTTGGCCACCTTGCCGCGCGTGATCGAGCCGTAATGCGCACTCTCGCCCAGAGCTGCCGCGCCGTTGAGCGTGGCGGCATTTATGGACTCGGCAGGAGTCATCTTCATCTTGATCGATGCCAGCGACACCACCATGCGCATATTGCCCGAGGGCGACGATCCGGGGTTATAGTCCGAGGCGAGAGCCACAGCTAAACCGGCATCGATCATCTTGCGGGCTGGCGGATAACTCATGCCGAGGAAGAACGCCGCACCGGGCAGCATCGTCGGCATGGTCTTCGAGCCGCGCAGAGCCTCGATCTGCTCGTCGCCCATACGCTCCAAATGGTCGACCGACAGCGCCCCATGGCGCACACCGGCCTCTACCCCGCCCGATATGTCTAACTCGTTGGCATGTATCTTGGCACGCATGCCGTACTCGGCGCCGCAGCGCATGATCTGTTCGGTCTGCTCGACCGTAAAGAATCCCTTGTCGCAGAATACGTCGACAAAGTCGGCCAACTGCTCGGCCGCAACGGCCGGGATCATCTCGCGGCACACCATATCGACATACTCCTGCTGACGGCCGGCATAACTGCGAGCCACAGCGTGTGCCCCGAGGAACGTCGCGCGCACGGCAATGGGCGAATCGCGGCGTATGCGGCGTATGACGCGCAGCATCTTCAACTCGTCCTCGGTCGACAGACCATATCCGCTTTTGATCTCCACAAGGCCAGTGCCCATGGCGATGATCTCGTCGATACGCTCCATAGCCTGACGGTAGAGTTCGTCCTCGGAGGTGTCGTGCAGGCGGTCGGCGGAGTTGAGAATGCCTCCGCCGCGCTTGGCGATCTCCTCGTAACTCAAACCGTTGATCTTGTCGAGGAACTCCTGTTCGCGACTGCCGGCATAGACTATATGCGTATGCGAGTCGCAGAACGACGGCAGCAGCATGCCGCCCCCGGCGTCGAGCGTCTCGACGCCGGTCATGGCGGGACATGTGTTCATCGTGCCGTAATCGGCAATGATGCCATCTTCGGCAAGCACCCAAGCATCGTCGATCGTACCTATCTCGGCCATGTCGGCTCCGCCGACACGGTCGCGACCGCTCTCGTCGATGCCGACAACAGTGCCTATATTTTTAATCAACAACTTCATACGTACGCAGGAACTCTATCGATGCAGCTATATGGGGATACATGACCTGATCGTTGTCGACGAACGGCACATGTTGACGGTAAGCCTCGAATATGCGCTCGACGAACTCCGACGAACGCAGCGGACGGCGAAACTCCAAGGCCTGAGCCGCATTCATCAACTCGATAGCCAGCACGCGCTCGGTATTGTTCACCACACGCAGCAGCTTGGTCGCTGCATTCGAACCCATGCTGACATGATCCTCCTGACCCTGCGACGAGGGAATCGAGTCGACCGATGCCGGCATGCACAGACCCTTGCTCTGACTGACGATAGAGGCAGCCGTGTACTGCGGAATCATGAAGCCGCTGTTGAGTCCGGGGTTGGCGACGAGGAATGAAGGCAGGTTGCGCGCACCGGAAATAAGTTTGTAGATACGGCGCTCCGAAATGTTGCCCAACTCGGCAACGGCAATGGCGAGGAAGTCCATCGCAACAGCAATGGGCTGCCCGTGGAAGTTTCCGGCCGAGATGACCTCGTCCCAGTCGGGGAATACCGACGGGTTGTCGGTTGCGCTGTTGATCTCGGTGGTCAGTACGCTCTCCACATAGTCGATCGTATCTTTCGATGCACCGTGAACCTGAGGTATGCAGCGGAACGAGTAGGGATCCTGCACATGCTGTTTGGGCTGTGCGGCGATCTGACTGCCCGCGAGCATCTTGCGGAAGTGCTCGGCCGTGGTGATCTGTCCCTTGTGGGGGCGTATGGCATGTACGATATGTTCAAACGGCTCCATACGGCCGTCGAACGCATCGAGCGACATGGCGCCGATGTAATCAGCCCAGCGGCTCAGACGGCGGGCGCCGATAAGCGACCATACGCCGTAGGCACTCATGAACTGCGTGCCGTTAAGCAGCGCAAGTCCCTCTTTCGAACGGAGTGTGATAGGCTCCCAACCTCTCTCGGCCAACACCTCGGCGGCGGGAACTACCCTGCCGTCGACATCCACTTCGCCTAATCCGACCAACGGCAGGCAAAGGTGAGCCAGCGGGGCCAAGTCGCCCGATGCGCCGAGCGAGCCTTGATCGTAGACAACGGGCAGGATGTCGTTGTTATACATCTCTATCATTCGCTCGACAGTGGCCAACTGCACTCCCGAGTGGCCGTAAGAGAGCGACTGCACCTTCAGCAGGATCATCAGTCGCACGACCTCCGACGGGACGCGTGCTCCGGTGCCGCAGGCATGCGACATCATCAGATTCTTCTGCAACTGCGACAGAGCGTCAAGCTCGATAGATATGTTGCAAAGCGAGCCGAAGCCCGTGGTCACGCCGTATATAGGACGGGTGGTCTGCTCCATTTTCATATCGAGATATTCGCGGCAGCGCACGATGCGCTTACGGGCATCGTCACTCAATGCGAGTTTATAACCTTTGGTGATGATCTCCTCTACACGATCAATCGTAAGATATTCCGAACTTATATGATGTATCATGATATTTGAAGTTTTAAGGTTTATTTTACATTGTTGAGCGCCTCCTCGATGAGTTTGTCGTCGGTGAGATTCGGCATCGTGACGCACATATCGGGCGTGCGCTCCATTTGACGGCGGATAGCGAACATCGCACCTTTGTTGCGTGCCCAGCTGCGGCGTGCTATGCCGTTGTTGACATCCCACATGAGCATCTCGCGTATGTGGCGCTCCGAATCGTCCGATCCGTCGATGACCATACCGAAACCGCCGTTGATGACCTCGCCCCAGCCTACGCCGCCGCCGTTGTGGATCGATACCCATGTGGCGCCGCGGAACGAGTCGCCGATGACGTTATGCACAGCCATGTCGGCCGTAAACTGCGAACCGTCGTAGATGTTCGAAGTCTCACGATAGGGAGAGTCGGTACCCGACACGTCGTGGTGATCGCGTCCGAGAACCACCGGAGCAGACAATTCGCCGCGGCGCAGAGCCTCGTTGAAAGCTAATGCTATGCGGGTGCGCCCCTCGCAGTCGGCATAGAGAATGCGCGCCTGCGAGCCTACGACCAAATGGTTCTGCGCAGCCTCGCGTATCCAGTGCAGGTTGTCGTAGAGCTGTCCGCGGATCTCCTCGGGGGCATTGCGATACATGTCGTCGAGCACCTCTGCCGCCAAGCGGTCGGTCGTGGCAAGATCCTCCTTTTTGCCCGAGGTGCATACCCAACGGAACGGACCGAAGCCGTAGTCGAAGAACATCGGACCCATGATATCCTGCACGTATGACGGGTAGCGGAAGCGTCCGTCGGGCAGCAGGATGTCGGCGCCGGCACGCGAAGCCTCCAACAGGAAGGCGTTGCCGTAGTCGAAGAAATACATTCCGCGTGCGGTAAGGCGGTTGATCGCCGCGGCATGACGGCGCAGCGATGCGCGAACGCGTTCATGGAACTCCTCGGGCTGCTCGGCCATCATGCGGTTTGACTCCTCGTAGCTCAACCCCACGGGATAGTAACCTCCCGCCCACGGGTTGTGCAGCGAGGTCTGGTCGGAACCCAAATCGACACGGATGTCTTCGTCGGCAAGGCGCTCCCACAGATCGACCACATTGCCCACGTAGGCGAACGAAACGACCTCCTTCTGCTCACAGGCGCGCTTCACGCGAGGGATAAGTTCGTCGAGCGACGAATACATCTCGTCGACCCAGCCCTGTGCGTGACGCTTCTCTGCGGCCTTGATGTTGATCTCGGCCACAATGCTGACCACACCCGAAATATTGCCGGCCTTGGGCTGTGCACCCGACATGCCGCCTAAACCCGACGACACGAACAACATGCCGCGCAGATCGGTTTGCCCGGCGGCAAGACGCTTGCGCGCGGCGTTCATAACCGTTATAGTCGTACCGTGGACGATGCCCTGCGGACCTATATACATATACGATCCGGCCGTCATCTGACCGTACTGCGATACGCCCATGGCGTTGAATCGCTCCCAGTCGTCCTGACTCGAATGGTTGGGAATGACCATACCGTTGGTCACCACTACGCGCGGAGCGTCGGGGTGCGAGGGGAACAATCCCAACGGATGACCCGAATACATAACCAGTGTCTGGTTGTCGGTCATCTGCGACAGATATTTCATCGTCAGGCGATACTGCGCCCAGTTCTGGAACACGGCACCGTTGCCGCCGTATGTTATCAACTCGTGGGGGTGCTGCGCAACAGCCTTGTCGAGGTTGTTCTGAATCATCATCATGATAGCCGCAGCCTGACGCGAACGATGAGGATACTCGTCGATCGGACGTGCATACATCTCGTAGTCGGGACGCAGACGATACATGTAGATGCGGCCGTAATGCTTCAACTCCTCGGCGAACTCCGGCGCGAGCACGGCATGATGCTTCTCGGGGAAGTATCGCAGAGCGTTTTTCAACGCCAGAGCCTTCTCTGCCGGCGTGAGTATCTCTTTGCGCTTGGGCGCATGATTGATCTGCGTGTCGTAGGGCTTGGGCGCCGGCAGCACATCGGGAATACCGGCGATTATGTCTTTCTGAAAATCGGTCATAACTTCATCTGATTTTATCGGTTTATCTTACTCTCCACAATAGACAGAATCTCTGTTTCGGCCTTTTGGGCATCGGCGACTATGCGCTCGGCCTCGGCGATCAACTCTTCGGCCTTGGCTCGATCTTTAAGGCCTGCGGCGTTGATCTTGACATTGAGGCATGCACCCATGACGGCGCTGCGTGCGGCAAGCGCACCGACACCGGCATCGGAAACAGAGTTGGGGTTGCCCTCCTCGGCCATGGCACGCACTATGTCGAATGCGGCAAAGGCCGCTTTCATCGTGCGCAAAGGCACCTCCGTAGCATAGAGCGTGGCCTCCTGCAATGCCGCGCTGCGCGCCGCCTTCTCCTCGTCGGTCGACTTCGGCATTGCGAACACGGCCATGATGCGGTTGAACGCCTCGGTATCCTCATCGACCAAATGAAGCAGCTCGGTCATCACGGCGTGACCCTTGTCCGCCCAATCCGAGAAGAACTCCCAGCGCTCGTCCCACCCGGCCTTGTGAGCCGAGAGGTTGGCAACCATAGTTCCCAGAGCGGCGCCCAAAGCACCCATGTAGGCCGAGATCGAGCCTCCGCCCGGAGCGGGCGACTCGCTGGCCGTCTCCTCGGCGAAGCCGGTGCAGGTCATATCGACCAAACGGCGTTTGCCGGCCGTCTCCTCCTTTTCGAGGATATACTCGATTATCTTCTCCTCGGGTTTGAACTCCTTCAGCGTAGACAAACCCATAGTCTCTATGGCTATGCGTATCAACTCGCGCTCGGCGATACCCGTAGAGCGGTTCTGCTTGTGCAAGAAATAGCGTCCGGCCTCGACCAACGCACGCTTGGGGATAAGTCCGACGATCTCGGTACCCGTAACGCGCACGCCGCGGGCTTCGGCCGCACGACACACCTCATCGAAGGCTGCATGCAGCGGCGTTACCGACAGATCGGTCATATTCATCGACACCTGTGCGATGCCGTACTCCTCGATAAACCAGCCTATGGCCTTGCAGCATTTGAGCGTGCCGGGCTTCATCACCGTATTGCCGTTCTCGTCCTTGACGATCTTGCCCGTAATGGGATTGCCCTCGCGCACGGGACGACCCTTTTCGCGAACATCGAAAGCGATGGCATTGGCACGACGCGTCGATGTGGTATTGAGGTTGTAATTGACGGCGACTAAAAAATCGCGCGCGCCGACAGCCGTGGCGCCCGTTCGGGCTATACCCTCGTCGAACGGACGGGTTCCGAAGTCGGGAGCTTTGCTCTCGTCGGAGAGCTTCTCGGGCAGAGCCTCGTATTCGCCGGCACGGCAAACGGCGAGATTCTTGCGCTCGGGGGTAAAGGCCGCAGCCTCGTAGCAGTAGGTCGGCACCTTCAACTCGCCGGCGATGCGCTCGGCCAACTTGCGCGCCATGGCGGCGCACTCTTCGAGCGTAACGCCCGAAACAGGGATAAGCGGCAGCACGTCGCATGCACCCATTCTGGGGTGCGCGCCCTTGTGCTGGCGCATGTCGATAAGTTCGGTGGCGCGACGCACTGCCTCGAACGCCGTATCGACGACGGCCTCGGGGCTGCCGACGAATGTAACCACCGTGCGGTTGGTTGCCTCGCCCGGATCGACGTCGAGCAGTTTTACACCCTCCGAACGTTCGATGACCTCGGCAATTTGCCGTATGATCTCCTTGTCGCGTCCCTCGCTAAAATTGGGGACGCATTCGATGATTCGTTTCTCCATGATCAGATATTATAATATTTTTTGAAATTTCCTTTTCAAATATAATAAAAATCGATCATACTGCAATGATATGTTGAAAAACATTGATAAAAATTTACATTTCGTTATTTTTATGCAGGATTTTTATGCATCATTCCTCTTTTTTCGTCGCCGCACAAAGCGTTTCGCCCCGAAGAAGCGAGCCTCTTCGGGGTTGTCGGCACGGTGCGAAGCCTGTCGCCGCCTACTGCGATTTGCCTTGTGCGGCAACAGCCGCCATGCGCTCGGCGATACGGTCGGCATCACCAAGGAGGTAGTCGCGGATGAGGTATCGGCGGCGGTCGAACTCGAATACATAGGGTACGGCCGTGGGCAGATCGAGGCAGACGATCTCGTCGTCGGACAGATTTTTCAGATGTTTGACGATGCCGCGCAGCGAATTGCCGTGAGCCACCACCAACAGCGTGTCGAAGCGTCCGAGATCGGGAAATATGACGCACTCCCAGTAAGGAAGGGCGCGCGCCACAGTGTCGCGCAGCGACTCGGTCGCAGGCAGCAGACTCTCGGCCACGCCCGAATAACGTTTGTCGAACCGCGGATTGCGGCTGTCGAAGTCCGACAGGGGTTCGGGCGCGACATCGTAGCTGCGACGCCACATCCTCACCTGCTCGTCGCCGTAACGTCGGGCGGTCTCGCGTTTGTCGAGTCCCTGCAAGGCTCCATAGTGCTTTTCGTTGAGACGCCATGTCTTCTCCACCGGAATCCAATCGGCATCGAGCACCCTGAGCACATGGTTGAGCGTATGCACCGCACGTTTGAGATACGACGTATAGGCCTTGTCGAATACGAAACCCTCCTTGCGCAACAGTTCGCCTGCCGCCTCGGCTTCGCGAACACCCTCGTCGCTAAGGTCGACATCAGTCCAACCGGTAAATCGGTTCTCGCGATTCCACAGGCTTTGCCCGTGGCGCAACAATACTATACGTTTCATGACCGGCTATATTTTACTTCGTTAACAGTCTCTTTGTTTTCGGCAAAAGCCTTTATGCCGCAGAGAGTTGTACGGGCTATATTATCCAATGCTTCGCGCGTAAAAAAGCCCTGATGCGAGGTTATGATCACATTGTTGAACGACAACAGGCGCGCCAGCATGTCGTCGCGCATTATCTTGTCGGAGGTGTCTTCGTAGAAGTAGGCCGCCTCCTCTTCGTAGACATCGAGTCCTGCCGCACCTATCTTGCGGCTCTTCAACCCCTCGATCAGAGCCTCGGTGCGGATAAGTCCTCCGCGGCCGGTATTGATGATCATAACGCCCCGTTTCATCTTGTCGATCGCCGGAGTATCGATCATATATCGGGTCGCATCGTTGAGCGGGCAGTGCAGCGAGATGATGTCGGCGCGGGAATACAATTCGTCGAGCGATACATATTCGACACCCTGCGATGCGGCATACTCCATATCGGGCGACGGGTCGTATGCCGCCACGATCATGCCGAAACCTTGCAGAATATCGATCAGCGCCCGTGCAATGCGTCCCGTGCCGATGATGCCAGCCGTGCGGCCATACATGTCGAATCCGAGCAGGCCGTGCAGCGAGAAGTTGCCGTCGCGAGTACGCCAATAGGCGCGATGAATCTTGCGGTTGAGCGAGAGCATGAGAGCCACGGCGTGTTCGGCCACCGCATGCGGAGAATAGGCGGGAACGCGAATGACGGCGATGCCGCAATCGGCAGCCGCACCGAGATCGACATTATTGAACCCTGCGCAGCGCAAAGCTATCAGTCGCACGCCGCGAGCGGCCAGCTCGCGTATGGTGCAGGCGTCGGCTTCGTCGTTGACGAATATGCACACGGCATCGGAGCCGTCGGCCAAAGCGACGTTGCGTCGGTTGAGATGACTGCGATGAAAGTCGAGTTGCAGTCCGAACTCCTCGTTGATGCGGCAAAACGCCTCACGGTCGTATGGCTGTGTTCCGAAAAATGTGGTTTTCATATCGATGATCATTTATACCGGACGGACACCGCCCGGCAATGTCCGAGCGATCAAAAGATGTGCCCCGTTAAAATAAATTTGGCATTATAGACGCATATCAGTATCTTTGCCGTCGATGATAAAAGCAATATTTTTCGATATCGACGGTACGTTGGTAAGTTTCGCCACACACCGCATTCCCGCCTCCGCGTCGGAGGCGCTCGCCCGATTGCGGCGCAAAGGCGTAAAGCTCTTCATAGCCACAGGCCGCCACCGGCTCGGAGTGGATAATCTCGGCGACGAAACATTCGACGGCTACATATATATGAACGGCGGTCTGTGCCGGCTCGGCGACCGCACCATATATCGCAATCCGCTCGACTCAGGCTCGGTGGAACGGTTGATCGACGCGCTTGCGCAAACCGATATCGCCTGCGTATTCGACACCGAAGATGCTTGGTACGTCAACCGCATAAACGACCGTGTCAGAGAGATGAACAGTATGATTGCGGTGGATATACCGCAGATCGACTTAGAGCGGCTGCGCGGCGTGCCGATATATCAGATCACACCCTATCTGCCCAGCGACGAAGCGTGGCGCGTGATGCAATACATGTCCGATGCGAAACAGACACGGTGGTGCGAGCCTATATTCGACATCAATCCGCTGCACGGAGGCAAGGGGCACGCCATCGGGCAGGTGGCGCGATACTTGGGCATCGACATATCGCAGACAATGGCTTTCGGCGACGGAGGCAACGATGTCGACATGGTGCTGACAGCCGGGGTGGGCGTGGCAATGGGCAATGCAACCGATGAACTGAAAGCCGCAGCCGACTACGTAACGGCATCGGTCGACGACGACGGCATCGCACGCGCCATAGAATATTTCGAGCGGCAGGCGCTTCTGCCCTGATCTCACAGGCCGCATTTGCGGCCGCACGGCCGCAAATCAACGGTTTAACATCTCGCGCCGCACACCGCATACGACAAACATTTCGGCGCATTTTCTCCACACGCCGAGCCTTTCGCGCACAACGAAGTTTTCTTTCTCCGACCGTTTTTCTGCGGTCGTTATCATAATTGCCATTATCTTTAATGTAAACAACAAACAACCGATATATGGCAACAATAAAAGTAAAATTCCGCCCGTCCTATGCCGAGGGCAGGGAGGGCACGATCTATTATCAGATCATCCACAACAGAGTGGTACGGCAGGCAATGACCGATTACAAGGTGTATGCACGGGAATGGGACGACAAATATCACTGCATTGTCGCATCGCGGAGCACCGACAGAACCGATTATCTTCTCTCGTTACAGAAGAAGATCAGGTGCGACATTGAACGCTTCAACCGCATTATAACATCGTTCATCCGGAACAATATCAATTTCAGCACGGAGGATATTGCGGTCGAGTTCCGGTCGCTATCTTCACGGCTGTCGCTGTTCAATGTCATGAGAGGCATAATCGCCAGACTCAGGCACGACGGCAAAATACGCACAAGCGAGACTTACCGGTGTGCGCTCAACAGCTTCTCGCGTTTTAGGAACAATGAAGATGTGTCGCTCGACGCCTTCAACCGCGATCTGATGGAGTCATACGATGCCTATCTTCAAGCCAAAGGCCTTGTCCCCAATTCCCGGTCATTCCACATGCGGATACTGCGGGCTGTCTACAACAGAATCGGCGAGCAGGGGTTGATAGAGACTGCATGCAACCCATTTTCGCATGTCTACACGGGTGTGGATAAAACCGTAAAACGGGCTATAAGCATCGATACGATAAAACGGATCAAGAACCTGTGTCTGGACACAGACCCTGCGGCTGACTATGCCCGCGACACATTCATGCTGTCGTTTTATATGCGTGGAATCAGTTTCATCGACCTCGCCTATCTCAAAAAAACCGATTTGGCCGACGGATTCGTCGTTTACCGCCGCCGCAAGACAGGACAGTATCTAACAGTCAGATGGACAAGGGAGATGCAGGAGATTTTAGACAAATATCCCGAGAATGAAACGGAGTATCTCTTTCCTATCATAACATCCCCTACCGCAAATCCGCGAAACCAGTACAGGAACCGCCATTACACGGTAAACCGTAATCTGAAAACAGTGGCGCAAAAGATCGGATTGCGGATGCCGCTGACCACATACGTCGCCCGCCACAGCTGGGCATCAATCGCCAAAGAGAAAGGCATATCGGTCGGCATCATAAGCAGAGGTTTAGGACACGACAGAGAGGAGACGACGCAAATTTACCTCGCCTCGCTCGACACGTCGGCCGTAGACAGCGCCAACGATATAATCTTGTCGGCTTTATAAGGATCACCTGCAAAAAGCGGTGGGGACGGGAATTAAGAGATTGCCACGCCTCGTTACACTCGGCTCGCAATGACATAGTGCAACGCCCCACAATGTCACTCCGAGGAGCGTGCTTGCACGCGACGTGGGAGTCTCTATACGCACATAACAACTGAAAGTTTTTCCTCTCCCCACCGCTTTTTGCAGGTGATCCCTTTATAACAAAGGGCAGGCATCAGAAATCGCAGAGTTTTGCACAGCGCGCAGGCAGCTCTCTTGGCAGGGGCTGCCTGCCGCGAATATCGGGCGACCCTTCGGCCGCGTATGCAATCGTGCGTATATGCGCACTCTAATGCGCCGTACCGCGGGCGCGTTTGGCCATGGCCGAGGCGAAGACGAAGTCGTTTAGCTCGGCATTGTCGGCGTGCAGAATATCGTCTTTGGTGCCCTCCCACCACTTGCGGCCTTCGTGTATGTAGACTATCTTCTCGCCGATCTCCATAACCGAGTTCATGTCGTGGGTGTTGATTATGGTCGTGATGTTGTACTCGCGCGTGATGTCGTGTATAAGGTTGTCGATAACCACCGAGGTCTGCGGGTCGAGACCCGAGTTGGGTTCGTCGCAAAACAGGTAGCGCGGATTCATGACTATGGCGCGCGCAATGGCGACACGCTTTATCATGCCGCCGCTCAACTCCGACGGATAGAGATGATCGGCGCCTTGCAGGCGCACGCGTTCCAAACAGAACGCTACACGCTCCATCTTTTCCGACTCCGACTGGTTGGTAAACAGGTCGAGCGGCAGCTTTACATTCTCCACTACGGTCGACGAGTCGAGCAGCGCCCCGCCCTGAAAGATCATGCCTATATCCTTGCGGATCGCCTTGCGCTCTTTGAACGAGAGCTGCGTATAGCACACATTGTCGTAATATACCGCACCGGAATCCACCTCATGCAGTCCGACTAACGATTTTAAAAGAACCGTCTTGCCCGATCCGCTGCGGCCGATGATAAGGTTGGTCTTGCCCGTTTCGAACTCCACCGAGATGTCGTCGAGTACGGTGCGTCCCTCGAACGATTTGGATATATGGTCGGCCTTTATCATACCAAAAGAACTTGCGTTAATATGAGGTTGAATATCATGATGACGATCGAGCTGGCCACCACAGCGCGCGTTGAGGCGCGTCCCACCTCCAACGAGCTGCCGTCGGCATAGTAGCCGCAAAAGGCCGAGATCGACGTGATGATGAACGCGAATACGGCACTCTTGATCAACGAATAAGTGATCGAATATGGCAGAAACGCATAGTGCAGACCCTCGACGTAGTCGCCCGGGATCATTATGCCCGTAATGTAGGCAATCGAATAACCGCCCACACACCCGATGAATATGCTAAGGAGCGTCAGCAGCGGGAAGAACAATACCGTCGCCACGATCTTGGGAAGGATAAGATACGATGCAGAGTTGACACCCATGATCTCCAACGCATCGATCTGCTCGGTGATACGCATCGTGCCGATCTCCGAAGCGATGTTCGAACCGACCTTGCCGGCAAGAATCAACGCCACCACGGTCGACGAGAACTCCAATACCATGGTCTCGCGCGTGGCGTAGCCGATGAGGTATTGCGGGATGAAAGGCGATTCGAGCGATATGGACATCTGCAACGTGACGACAGCTCCGATAAACACGGAGATGATAGCCGTCAAGGGGATAGAGCCTAAACCCAAAGCCTCCATTTCGAATACGATCCGCTCGCGATATATGCGCATCTTCTCGGGGCGGGAAAACACCTTGCCCAGAAGCATGAAGTAACGTCCTGTAAGTCTTAAAATCTTTATCACCTTTCGCCGATTTTATTATTTGTTGTCGTCGTCGACCTCTTCGAAGTCGACATAATCGCCCACATTATCCCTGACCCGTTTCCGACGCTCACGGTCGGTGCGATGCACCTTTACTTCGCCTTCGCTGCTGCTGCCGCGCGAGGAACCGCCCCACGCACCGCCGCGGCGAGACTCCTGCGATCCCGACGCCCGATTGCCCGACTCGAACCGGTCGCGCATTTGATTGCGAACCGACCTGATGCGCCAAGCCATCGAACCGAACATCACAAGGCCGACGAGCAGGAACGCCAATATAACGTACAATATGACAGTGAACACCGATTTCAACAGCCACGGAGCCGCAATCGCACAGACGAGAAGCAATGTACAAAATATGGGATTGCGCTCGACGAAAGCCGCCACCGCATAAAATATGATTTTCAACTTGTTCATTTCTATTCCGTAATCATAATCGGGCAAAAGCGATCCCGTTATCCCCCTCCCGATACTGCACAAAACACATCGAGATCGCCGGCATCCGAAGACTCGACATGTCCGTTTCGGCAGCAAAGATACAAATAAACGAATGCAAAAACAAATTCTCGTTCGCTTTTACCCGCCAGCTGTCTCCATGCGGGTAAGCGCGACCGGGAAAACCGGATCACCCGCAACCGGTTCGCAGCGTTATCGGCTTAATAAGGTCATGCTGACAAGCCGGCGGGAAGAGTCTTTGCAAGCCGAGCACCACCCTGTCATTACGAGCCAAGTGCAGCGAGGCGTAGGAGGAAACGTCGACCACAAAGCGACGGCTTGCGCCGTTTTACAATTCTGACCCCACCCCACCCCCTCCCTCGGGAGGGGCTGTTGTCGCTTCGCTCCGGGTGGGACGCGGAACGGTGTTGGCGGGAATCCCGAGACGTGCGCTTTGCACGCTCAGTCTGTCATTCTGAGGAGGCCGCAGGCCGACGTGAGAATCTCTGCACTCGACAGTGGAAATAATCATCCACAACCAGATTCCCACGTCGCAACTGCGTTGCTCCTCGGAATGACATATCGGTGGAAATAGTCTTCCCCAACCAGATTCTCACGTCGGCCTGCGGCCTCCTCAGAATGACAGAACAGAGGAAATAGACTCCCAAAGCACCACGAGGGCACTGAAAAAGTCCTCAAATTGTGATTTTCCATATTGCGTTATCCGTACTCCTATACGAGAGCAGTTGCAAATATAAAAATCTCACACGGTTAATTATTATTGAATTTGACTTTTTCAGTGGCCTCAAGCACCACTACCCTCTTTTTCGTCAAAACGCCGCAGATGCAACGCTCCGACAGAGCGAAGCGATGGGGCGTACTGGATGTACGTCCCATTGCTGAGCGACAAGGAGAGGACGCAGGTGCGGTGTTTTCACGGGAAAGAACCGATTTTTCGTCAAAAAGCATTTTGAGACAATATATTCAACGCAAGATAGACGAACAGCGGCAAGCCTCCGATTTTCTAAAACTCGGGAATCTCAATGCACGACAGGCACAAATCATAAAGTGGTATAACGATTCACCGGGCAGCTCGTTTTCCGTAAAGGAGATTCAAACACGCATGGATATATCGTATCCGACAGCAAAAGGAGATTTGGAGGGATTGGTAAAACTCGGA
>CAZEXJ010000126.1:0-9771 GCA_964516585.1 uncultured Alistipes sp. | reverse complement strand
TTTTTCGTCAAAAGCGGTATTATACAACGCAAACGAAAATTGTCCGGATAGGTTGTACTTGGCGTACTACCTATTCGGACAATTGAGTACGCGGCAGTAGAATGCCGCTTTTCACGGAAAACAACCTAAGCACCACAACATAATTTTTCGTCAAAAGGCGTTAGTTACAAGCCGCACGTGAAAAATCCGCAGATGGGCTGTACTGGCGTACTGCCCATTTGCGGATTTGAACGAGGCGCAGGAAATGGCGCCTTTTCACGAAAAATGACAAGGAGGAGACTTTCTTACTTCGCCTTAGCCAACTCTATCTCAAAGTCTGACAATACATTCATGTAGTTGATAAAGGCCTCGTATGCCGAATCGTAGGCATTGAAATAAGAGTGAATATCACCGTCGGAGAACCACTTGGTGGCCATGTAGTAGAAGTGATCGGAGGTCTGCATGAAATGCCATACGAACTCGAAATCCTTATTCTTCAACGCCTTGACCTTGGGCGCCAACGCATACAGTTTCTCGAAGGCCTCGTTCTGCAACTCGTTGCCGAGCCATGCAGTCACGTCGCGCTCCTCGTCAGCCCACGACATGGCATGCGGGCAGTGCAGCACGGCCACGGGCTGTGCCTTTTTGGCGGCCTCGCTAACAGTGGCGAACTCGATCTCGCCCGTAGAGAGCATAGCCGCAGGCAGAGCCTTCATAAAGTCGAATATGCCAGTCGACGCCTTCTGATGTTCGCCAAAAGTCTCGTAGTCCATGAACAGGTTCACCACGTCGCCATTCTCGCAAGCGACCCACTCGGCGAACTTGTCGGCCGTCAGGGGGTACTGATCCCAACCCTCGTTCGAGAAGCGGAAAGCGATGTCGTCCGAGAGTTTATAGTTGCGCAGCAACAGGCGCAGCTTGTTGTCCGTAGCGTCGGTATAGACGAAGTTGGGCGACTTCCAGCCCAGCACGTGCTTTGCGCCCTCGGCCAACATGGTCTTGAAGCCCATGTCCGATACGGCCTTGCCGATAGAGTCGGAGTAGATCAGCTCCGTGTTGCGGAATGCCGTGGGCTTCACGCCGAACTCGCGTTTTACCATTGCCGCGTGCAGCTTCACCTGCTCGGCAAACTCCTCGTCGGAGCGCAGCGACGCCAACGAGTGCGAATAGGTCTCGGCAAGAAACTCCACACAACCCGTCTCGGCCAACGCCTTGAACGACTCCAATACCTCGGGAGCGTAGGCCTTGAACTGCTCGACAGCCGTACCCGTAACCGAGAACGAGCAACGGAACTTGCCCTTGTTCTCCTTGATGAGTTTCAACAGCAGCGCGTTCATCGGCAGATAGCACTGACGCGCCACTTTCTGCATGATAGCACGATTGGTAAAGTCATCGAGATAGTTATGATCCTTGCCCATGTTGAAGAATCGATATGTCTTCAAACGCCAAGGCTGGTGTACCTGAAAATAGAAGCAAACTGTCTTCATATATTTTTGTTTTTTATTATTTCTTTTCGTTACACTTTTCGATCGCCTGCTCGTAGACACGTTTGATCTTCGCTGCGGCATTGTTCCATTTAAGTCCTGTCACCTCTTTCAAGCCCTTCGACGAGAACATCTTCGACAGTGCAGGATAGGTTATAAGTCCGTATATGGCATCGGCCATCGCATCCACATCCCAGTAATCGACCTTGACGGCATAATCGAGCACCTCGGCCACGCCGCTCTGCTTCGATATGATGACCGGTACATTCGAGCGCATGGCCTCCAACGGCGATATGCCGAACGGCTCCGACACCGACGGCATGACATAGACGTCCGACAGCTGGAACATCTTCTGCACGTCGTCGCCGCGCAGGAAGCCCGTGAAGTGGAAACGGTCGGCTATGCCCAAGGCGGCCACGCGGCGTATGACGTGGTTCATCATATCGCCCGAACCGGCCATGACGAAGCGCACGTTGGGTACGCGTTTGATGACCTTTGCGGCAGCCTCGACGAAGTAGTCGGGACCCTTCTGGAAAGTTATTCGGCCGAGGAATGTCACGATCTTGTCGTCGACACCGCGCTCGGGCAGAGCCTTGTCTTTCTCGGCGAAGCGCACGGCGTTGTGTACTGTCACCACCTTGTCAGGCTCGACACCGTAACGGTTTATGACGATGTTGCGCGTCAGGTTCGACACGGCTATCACCATGTCGGCGGCATGCATGCCGGCACGCTCTATGGCGTAGGTCTGCGTGTTGATATTCTCGCCGCTGCGGTCGAACTCCGTGGCGTGCATGTGCACAACCAAAGGTTTGCCCGACACGCGTTTTGCCGCGATACCGGCGAAGTAGGTCAGCCAGTCGTGCGCGTGTATCACGTCGAACTGACCCTCCAAATCCTTGGCTACCTGTGCGGCGACTATGGCGTAGCGAGCCACCTCCTCCATAAGATTGGCACCGTATTTACCCGAGAACGTATAACGCTGCGTCCACACGTCGCCGGGCACTTCCCACGAACGCCGACCCGTCCGCAGATACTCCTCGCGGTAGGTCTCGTAGTCCTCCGGTGAGAGATAGGGTACCATATTCGAGTCGATATGGATAAACGACATCTTACTCATGATGTCGTCCGCACCTGCGGCCACATCGCCCGTATAGAGAGCTTCCACATCGCTTGCATTGACGACCTTCACGAATCGCTGGTCCTCGTCGCCCGAAGCCTTGGGCATGACAAAGATCACCTCGACATCGTTGCGAGCCAAACCTCGCGTCATACCGTAGCAGGCTGTTCCCAGTCCGCCGGCGATATGGGGAGGAAACTCCCAGCCGAACATTAAGACTCTCATAATCAGTAAAAAGTTAGTTTATTATTATAGTTTTGTATTTCGATTCAATATCGCCTGCGATCACTTTCCCGCCTTCGTTCGGCTCTTGGCCGCCGTCTTGGCCGTCTTGGCCTTGGGCGCGGCTGCTTTGCCGGAACTCTTTGATGCGGCAGTCTTGGCCGTTCTGCCCTTGGGCGCGTCAGTATTGGCCGGCGCAGCGTATTTCTCGATCAGTTTGTTGATATACAACAGACCGCCGACACTGGTGGCGTGCGACAACGATCCGCGCGCCGCAAATGGAGGATCGGACTCGAAACGCTCGCTGATCGACCCTATGCAGTGGGTCTGCAACTCGCTGTTGAAGTTGTGCAGTATCTCGCGGGCATCGTTGACGAACTTCTCGCCGCTAATATCGAAACAGCTCTTAATATAGAGCATCAACGGCCAGATCCACACCGAACCGTTACGCGAAGCGAGATCCTGCGAACGCTGATCCTCGGCGTATGTCGACTCGAACAGCGGGTTGAGCGGCGAGAGCGAACGCAGTCCGCGCGGAGTGAGCAGGTGCTGGCGCATAACCATAATCATGTCGACCTTTTGCAAGTCGTTGAGCATCGAGTAATCCAAACCGCAGGCCACAACCATGTTGCAGCGTATGAATTTATTGATCTCGTATTCGTTCACATAGTCGGCCGCATAGCCCTCCTCTTCGAGCCAGAACTTATCGATGAAGCTGCGCTTGGTCAACTCGGGTATGCCCTTCCAGCGATCGACAAAGGCCTTGTCCTTGTGTTTGCGCGCAAGATCGAGCGTGTACATCACTGCGTTGTACCACAAAGCCTCGATCTCGACGGCATAACCTGCACGCTGCGTCACGGGGCGGCCGTCGACCATTGTACCCATCCACGTCAACGGGCGATTGTCGGCCGCAGCCCAAATCAAACCGTTATCGTGCATGACGATCTCTCCGGCGATACCCCGGCGATAGGCCTCCAATACCGATTTCATCGCCTCGCCGTAGCGCGACCACAGCTCTTTGGCGCCTATGTGTTTCTCCAAGTGCTGCAACGCCCAGAAGAACCACAGCGGCGCATCGGCCGATACGCGCGCCGAGGCCGAGGCGGCGAAGTCGCCGTCGTGCATCGAGCGCACCATCGTGTCGAGCACTTCGATGTAATCCTCCTTGTAGCCCTGCGTAAGCGTCAGACCGGGCAGTGAGATAAAGGTGTCGCGGCCTATCGAGCCGAACCACGGATAACCGGCAATGACCTCCGTGCGCTCTCCGGGACGACGCACGACGAACTGTCGCGCCGAGTGTTCCAAACAACTCAGAAAATCGATCTTGTGCGTGCGGCGCGAGAGCGACTGCTCGTAAACGGCCTCTATTGTCTCGGGCGAAGCCATCATATCGGTCGAAGCCGAGAAGATGACGCTTTCGCCCTTCTTGATCTTCAACTCGAAATAGCCCGTTGTCATCAGGTCCTCATAGCCGTCGTAACCGCGCTTCAACTCCTCGCGATACTCGAAGTTGTAGTACCAGTCGGGAGCGGCGACGAACTCGGCATCGGCGCGGTTGGTCTGCAAATAGAGCCACGGGAAGCCCTTGTAAAGGCGGCACTTCACACCGCACGGCACCTCGAACGAGCGGCCGTCGGCCTCCATGTTGGCCTTCGACAGCGAGTGCTTGTCGCGGAAAGCCATCAACGGGCGCAATCGCAGCGTCGTCTCCGAATGGGCGTCGACAAGCGTATAGCGTATCATGAGCTGCGTGCGCTTGTGTATCCACAGCAACTCCTTGCGAAGTATCACACCGCCGACACGGTAGGTGATCGTCGGAGTGGGAGTATAAGCGAAATCGGTGATGTATTTATGTCCGCGAGGTTCGTAGACGCCCTGATAACGGTGCAGAGCCAGATTGAACGACTGGTCGTGCTGGACGACAGTCTCGTCGAGCGACGACAGCAGCACGAACGTGCGGTCGCTTTCATCGATCGGTGCAACCATCAGACCGTGATACTTGCGCGTATTGCAGCAGACGATCGTGGTGCTCATATAACCGCCGCGGCGGTCGGTAGCCAGCATCTCGCGCGAGAGCGAATACTCCAAATTGCCCAATTCACGCTTATCGAATGTGAGTCCTGACATATTGGTAAAGGTATTTAATAGGTAATATTTGACATTTTTGTAAATTTACGAAAAATATTTCGAACTTCCAAATTATCAATCGCATAAAGGGAAGGCCGCCCTTCCCTTTATCGACTTAAACATATATCGGGCAAAGGGTTAAGCCCATTTAACTAATGCAAAATCCATTCTGTAAGGCAGATGCTCGTTGCGAGGATATACGCGCAGCGCCACATCGAACGATCCGGTATGCTGCGGAGCGTAATCCAAAGCCATCACCACCTTGCTGCCCTCGACCGATTGCAGATCCAGCTGGCGCGTCTCCACTACGTTGGCTCCCTGACCGGCTTCGATCTGCTTGGCCACAACCAACTCCGCGCCGATATCCTCTTTGGAGAGGTTGGCCAAATCGAGCGTTATCTCGAAGCGATACTTCGAACCGACAAACATAGCCCCGCTCTCTATTTCGGCACGCTTCACGTCGAGAATCTTCACCGAATCCCAAGCGGCCGACACCTTGCGCTTCCATGCCGCGATGCGGCGCGCCAGCATATAGTTGTCGGCAAGCATCTGGCTCTTGCGCGCAGCGAGCTTGTTGTAGAATCGCTCCTCGTAATCGATCAACATGCGGTTGGTCGTGAAGTTCGACGCTATGTCGGCTATGCAGCGCTTCACCGAAGCAACCCACTTGTGCGGTATGTCGTCCTCGGAGCGGTCGTAGTAGAGCGGCACGATCTGCTCCTCGATCGTATTGTATATCATCTCGGCATCCAACTCGTCCTGATAGCCCTGATCGGCGTAGGTGCGCTCCATGGGCAGGCACCAGCCGGCACCCTCCTTGTAGCCTTCGACCCACCAGCCGTCGAGCACCGAGAACTGCAAAACGCCGTTCATAACGCACTTCTCGCCCGAGGTGCCCGAAGCCTCCAACGGACGCGTGGGCGTGTTCAACCAAACGTCGACACCCTGCACCATGCGGCGCGCAAGCTCCATATCGTAGTTCTGCAAGAAGAGTATCTTGCCGACGAACTGCGGCATGGACGATACCTCGACTATACGCTTTATCAGATCCTGACCGGGCTTGTCGTTGGGATGCGCCTTGCCCGCGAATATGAACTGCACGGGGTGCTCCTTGTTGTTGACTATGGCCGACAGACGGTCGAGATTGGTAAAGAGCAGATATGCACGCTTGTATGTCGCAAAGCGGCGTGCGAAGCCTATGGTCAGTACATCGGGTTTGATACTCTCGACCACCTGCACCATCTGCCGCGGCGACTCCAAACGCACCTGCGTGGGATCGCTGAAACGTCTGCGGATATGATCGATCAGGCGGGTTTTCAACATCATGCGCTCGCGCCACAGCGTCTCGTCCTCGATATCGTGAACCTTCTGCCATGCCGGTATATTATAGGTATGTCCCTCGAATCCCTCGGGGAAATACTTCGCATAGAGACGGCGCAAATTCGATGCCGTCCACGTCGGGAAGTGAACTCCGTTGGTCACGTAACCTATGTGCAGCTCGTTTTTGAAGTATCCCGGCCACATGTTGCCCAATATATCCTTCGACACCTCGCCGTGCAGCCACGACACGCCGTTGACCTCCTGCGAGAGGTTGCATGCCAGAACCGACATCGAGAACTTCTCATTGTGGTCGTTGGGATTGGTCTTGCCCAGATTGATGAACTGATCCCACGTTATGCCCAACACATCGGGATAGTGCGACATGTACTGACGCAGCATCGCCTCGGGGAATGCGTCGTGACCCGCCGGCACGGGCGTATGGGTCGTGAAGAGCGAAGAGCTGCGGATGACCTCCAACGCCTCCGAGAACGACAGACGCTTCTTGGCGATAAGGTTGCGGATGCGCTCGATGCCGATAAATGCGGCATGACCCTCGTTGCAGTGGTAAACCTGCTGCTTGATGCCCATCTTAACCAATGCGCGGATACCGCCCACGCCCAGCAGGATCTCCTGCTTCAAACGGTTCTCCCAATCGCCGCCGTAGAGGTAGTATGTGACCTGACGATCCTCGGCGAGGTTGGCCTCGTAGTCGGCATCGAGCAGGAACAGGTCGGTGCGGCCTACCTGACACTTCCACACGCGGGCGGAGAGCGAACGTCCCGGGAATGCTATCTGTATGCTGATCCAGTTGCCCTCCCCGTCACGCACGGGCGAGATAGGCAGCTTGGTGAAGTTCTGCGCCTCATAGGTGGCCTCCTGCGAACCCTGAGCCGAAAGACGCTGGGTGAAATAGCCGTAGCGGTACAACAGTCCCACGGCCACCATCGGAACATTTTTGTCCGAAGCCTCTTTGAGGTAGTCGCCGGCCAAAATTCCCAAACCGCCCGAGTATATCTTCAACGACGAGTGCAAACCGTACTCCATCGAGAAATAGGCTATCTTGGCCGATTCGGGCGACGGCTTCTCCGACATGTACTCGGTGAACTGCGTGTAAACGGCATCCATCTTCTCCAAGAAACCCGTATCGGAGGAGAGTTGCGCCAAACGCTCCACCGAGAGTTTGTCGAGCAGCACGATCGGGTTGCGATCGACCTCCACCCACAGTTTCTCGTCGGCATACTCGAACAGGTCGCGGGCTGCGGGCGTCCAGCACCACCACAGGTTGCGAGCCAGCACCTCCAACGGCTTCAACCGCTCGGGGATGCTCTTCTCGACCATAAGACGGTGCCACGACGGGCGGTTCGATATAAGCTGCTGACGCACGAAATTGATCTGCTCGTCCTTCGCGCCGCCGTCCAGCACCACGCGGTTGGTACGCGAGATGGAGTTGTCGATAGCCTCCTCGTAGGCCTGCTCGTACTCGGCATAGAGCTTCGACCAGAGAGCCGTATGCGAAACCTCGGCTGCCGAGCTGCTCAATGCCGCATACTCCTCGGCCGGGAGGTCGAGATAATGTTTGATCGTATCGGTGATCTCCAAAGCCACCTCACGCTCGTTGTAGTCGTCGCGGCGTATGATCTCCACGCCTCCGTGATGCGACTGTTTCGACACCCACATGCCGAAGCCCGAAAGCGTCGTAGTGATAGTCGGCACGCCGAACGCCACCGACTCCAACGGAGTGTAACCCCACGGCTCGTAGTACGATGCGAATACCGTAAGATCCATACCCGAGAACAGATCGTAATAAGGCATGTTGAATATGCCGTCGTTGCCCGTGAGATAGGTCGGCACGAACAGCACCTTCACACGCGAAGCCTTCGTCGAGAGTATGCTGCCCTCGATGCTCTGGCATACGGCATCCCACGCCTCGTTTTCGAGGTTGTGGGTAAGGAAACGCTTCTGCGAGGGATCGATCGGCTTCGATGCGTCCTGCAAATGTGCCTGCAAATCGACGCGCATGCCCACCGTTGCGGCAGGTACGGCGATTACGGCCACCACCTCGCGTCCGCTGGTCTCGTGCATAGCCAACTGCTTCAACGCTTCGAGGAACACATCGATACCCTTGTTGCGGAACTCGTAACGGCCGCTCGTGGCCACGATAAGCGGCTCGGTCTCGAACTTGTGATCCCATGCGGCCTCGGCCACGGCGATGATCCTCTCACGCGCCTGACGACGCCTGTCGGCCAGCTCCTCACCCTTGGGGACAAAACCGTTATCGAAGCCGTTGGGCGTGATGCGGGTCACCTCGCGACCCAGCAGATATTTACACTCGTTGGCCGTGATGTCGCTCACCGTGAGGAACGCGTCGGCATATGTGGCCGCCGCCTTCTCTATCGAGTGCTTGGCCAGCACATTGAACTGACGTGCGAGATCGTCGGCGTTGAACTTGTGAAGATCGTTGTACAGGGGCAGACGGTTGCCTGCTATGCAGCGGCCGATGACCGTGGCATGCGTCGAGAACACCGTAGCCACGTAAGGCGCATTGTTGCGCAGATGCAGACTGCCGGCCGAAGTCATCCACTCGTGGAAGTGTGCCACAACCTTGTCCGTTGCGGCGCAGAAGTGCCCGACGTAGGAAGATATGACCTCGCCTGCGGCATATCCGAACAACACGGGTTCTATGTAGTCCCACTGGCCAGAGATCGAGTCGACGTGATAACCGTCCCACAACCGCTTCAATATCTCGTCCTTCTGACCGAAGAACGATTTGAAATCGACGAGTATGGCTATGGGCGAGCTTTCGATCTTCCAGCGGCCGATGCGCACGCGAATACCGGTGGCATACAACGCCTCGCGCCATGCCGACATCAACGAGGCATCCTCATCGAACTCAGGATTGCCGCCGTCCTGCGTGAAATCGGGACCGATGGTTATGTATTTATCGCCCATGCGGCGAACTACGGTTGGCGCCTTGGTGGCGATCACCGTATGTATTCCGCCGACCTTGTTGCAAACCTCCCAGCTAACCTCGAAAAGGAAGTCGGGAGTCAGATTGACATTACTCATACTCCGTTATTTTTATTTATTATCATTTGCGAAAAAATTTTCCCGTGCAAAGGTAATACAAATATTTAATAAAGGATAACCTTTTTAAAATTATTTAATATCAATTTCTTTGCAAATGCACCTTTACCGCTCTCCCGAGGGTATTCGAAGGCTAAAATTTAATGTTTCCGTAACATAGCCGGCACCGGCTATAAGCAAAAGACATGCAAAATCCAACCCCTGCCGCCCCTGCCGAGGGGTGCGCTTTGCCCGCCCGGAATGTCATTGCAAGCCGTGGCAATCTTATTTTCCGTGAAAAATACTATTCTACTTCCGCGCCCTGTCACTCCGAGGAGCACTTGAAAAACGCGACGTGGGAGGAAACAAACGTCGACCACGAAGCGACGGCTTGCGCCGTTTTACAATTCTGACCCTCCCCTAAATCCCCTCCTCGGAGGGGACTTGGGTCGCTTCGCT
>CAZEXJ010000125.1:0-9659 GCA_964516585.1 uncultured Alistipes sp. | reverse complement strand
GGGGTTTAGGGTGGGGTCAGAATTGTATAACGGCGCAAGCCGTCGCTTTTGGTCGACATTTGTTTCCCCTCCTCGGAGGGGATTTAGATAGCCGGTTATCGGTATTTGTCGCCCCAGAGCTGCTTGATGCGTTCGGCGATGCGTGCCTCCTGCTGGTTGCCGGTGTTGGGGGTGTAGAACTTGCGGCCGGAGAGCGATTCGGGCAGGAACTCCTGTTCGACGAAGCTGCCGGCGAAGTCGTGGGCATATTTGTAGTCGGCGCCGTAGCCTAAATCGCTCATCAGACGAGTCGTAGCGTTGCGCAGGTGCAGCGGCACGGGGCGGTTGGTCGTGTCGTGCTCCACGAGCGACAGCGCGGCGTTGACAGCTGCATAGGCCGAGTTGCTCTTGGCGCTCGTGGCGAGATATATCGTGGTTTCGGCAAGCGTTATGCGAGCCTCGGGCATGCCGATCTTATGCACCGTATCGAAGCAGGCATTGGCCAGCAGCAGGGCGTTGGGGTTGGCGAGTCCTATATCCTCCGAGGCGAGTATGACCAACCGGCGGGCGATGAAGCGCGGCTCCTCGCCTCCGGCAAGCATGCGTGCCAACCAGTATATGGCGGCATTGGGGTCGCTGCCGCGCACCGATTTGATGAATGCCGATATGACGTCGTAGTGCTGCTCGCCCTGCTTGTCGTAGAGGGCGATGTTCTGTTGCAGGCACTGCGTGACGTGTTCGTCGTCGATGACGAAGTCTCCCTCCGACGCTCCGGCCATGATGTCGAGTATGTTGAGCAGTTTGCGCGCGTCGCCGCCCGAGAAGCGGAACAGGGCTTCGGTCTGTCGCACCTCGACATGCCGGCTGCGCAGCTCCTCGTCCTGTGTCAGCGCCCTGTCGAGCAGTGTTTGCAGGTCGCTGTCCTCCATGGGTTTCAACACATATACCTGACAGCGGCTCAGCAGCGGCGATATGACCTCGAACGAGGGATTCTCGGTGGTAGCCCCGATGAGTGTCACCACGCCCTGTTCGACGGCGCCTAACAGCGAGTCCTGCTGCGACTTGTTGAAACGGTGTATCTCGTCGATGAACAGAAATGCGGGGCGGGCGTTGAACAGATGCTGGTTGCGCGCCTTCTCTATCACCTCGCGCACCTCCTTCACGCCGCTGGTGACGGCCGACAGCGTGTAGAACGGCCGGTCGAGTTGCGAGGATATGATCTTCGCGAGCGTGGTCTTGCCAACGCCGGGAGGCCCCCACAATATGAACGACGGCACGCTGCCCGAGGAGAGGAAGCGGCGGAATACGCCGTCCTCGCCCACGAGATGCCTCTGACCTATGTATTCGTCGAGCGTGTGCGGTCGCAGCCGCTCGGCAAGTGGAATCGCTGCCATTGGTATAGTCGGTTTATGCTACTTGACCCTTATGCGCTGCCCGAGCGACAGACGGTCGAGGTTGGCGATCGAGGGGTTCAGCTCTTTGAGACGAGCCAATTTTATGCCGTAGTGTAGGGCTATGGCCGAGGCCGTGTCGCCCGATACCACGGTGTGCCATACGGCGCCGGCGTCGGCGGCATCGTCGGCAGTGTGTTGTGCGTCGTCGTTGCGCCCGGCTGCGGCGGCATCTGTCGTGCCGTCATGTTCGCGATCCTGCTTCGAGGTCTCTATGCGCACAGGCATGCCTATGCGTACCAAGGGTTTGAGCGAGTCGAGGTCGGCATTGTGCAGACGTATGCAGCCCTCGGTGGCGCGCGTTCCTATCGACGAGGGGTCGTGCGTGCCGTGTATGCCTATGCCGGTGTGGGGCGGCGTTTTCAGCCGTATGAACCAGTTGCCGTAGCAGCCCTCTATAACTCCCTTGCCGTCGCCGAAATCGTGAGACCATGTAGAGGCGGGTTGTATCTGCTGCACGGTGAAATCGCCCTCGGGCGTCTTCATGTCGCCCACGCGGCTCTTGTTGCCGAAGTTGCGGCCGCATGCTATCGGGAAGCGGCAGATGACACGGCTGTCGGTATCGAACAGCGTGAGTGTCATGCTCTGCTTCGATATGACGATGCGGCCGGGGTGCGAGGCGTCGCCTTTCGGCTCCTCGGCTTGCGGTGCGGGCTGTTGCTGTTCTGCGGCGGCGGAGGTGTCGATCTCGGTAAGCGTCGGATCGGGCAGACTGTCGCTGTCGGAAGCGGCGGTTATCTCGAATATCGCCCAAACCGCCAGAGCTATGATGATTAAAGCTATTATACGTTTCATACAATATATAATATGTGTGTGTTAGCGGAGTATGCGCGAGTAGTCGAGTTCGATGCGGTAACAGCCCGCCGAGGTTGATGATATGTTGCGTATGTCGGCGTCGGCAGTCATGCCTAACAGACGGAACTCCTCGTCGCCCTCGTAGAACTCTATGTAGATTATGATCGACGTGCTGTCGTAGTGGTCGTATATGCGAAACGCAATCATCGACCGGGGCGCGGCATCGGCTGTATACAGACGGGTTATCGTCAGTCCCTTCTCGCAGTTGTCCCAGCCGTAACGCGTCAGCGAATATAGCAGGGCGCGTCGCCACTTGGCTGTCGAGAGGTTGTCGCGGCTGCTCTGGTCGGGCGTTATCAAACGGTTCATTACGGCGAAATCGGCCGCATCGACGATGAACTCCGCCGATACGTAGCCGCGCCTGCCGCTATACTCGCCGTTAGTGACGCGCACCTCTGCCCAACGGCCGTCGGGCGGCGATACGATATCCAACTGCGTGCCGTATTCCAAAAGCGCGAGTTTGTTGCTGTCGTCCGATGCCGACATCGACGAGCGCAGCCAGATGCGGTCGGCGAATACCGAGGCGTAACGCACATCGGCCGATATTCCGGGTTTCATCCAACCCGTATTGTTGTCTGTCCATGCGTCGGTCGATATGGCGTAGACGTTGCCGTAGAGGTGCTCTGCCTCGTCGGGTATGGGATCGTATGTCTCGCTGACGGGTTCGACGACTTCAACTTCTGCCTCCTTCTCGCTGTCGACGGTTTTTTCGGCCGTCGGTTCGACTCTTGGCCGTGTCAAGGTTGTCGGGAGTTCTCGCTTCGTATCTTTCTGCTTGCGGTCCATGTAGATGTAGACGCCCACGCCGCAGGCGGCGGCGAAGAGCAGAGCGAGAACTATGTAGAGCACGGCGCGGCCGCGTGCGGCAGGCCGGGGGCTGGCTACGGACTTGGGCATTGGCACAGGCGCTGGCACGGGCGTGGGTGCAGGCGTGGGTACAGGCGTGGGTATAGGCGTGGGTGCAGGCTTCGGCTCCGGCTCCGGCCGCGGCGGCGCATACATCGGGTCGGGGCGCTCGACATCGTCGATTTGAGTCCATGGTTTGGGTTGCTTTTCGGGCTGCGGCACAGCCTTGGGTGCGGTTGCGGTGAGCTGCATCGAGCAGTGCGGACAGCGCAGTGCCTTGTCGGAGACTGTTCCTCCGCAGTTGGGGCATTTTATCAGAGCCATAGTTTTCTGTTTGTTATTTGTTCCATTTCAATACTGTCGCCGTGCGCGAAGTGTTGTATATGCGTATGGCGTATCGTTCAGAGCCGTCGTCGTCGACGTGTGTGGTCGAGAAGTGCTCCTCGTCGGCGCAGATGCGGGCGAGACCGCCGAAACGCGCCTCGTCGGTCGACAGCACAGGCGTATATTTGCCCGGCCATGGCACTGGCATCTCGTAGTCGGGGATCGAGGCCGTCGGGTGCCAGTTGAATACGAAGACCAACGAACTGTGCGAGAATACCATTGTCTTGTTCTGCTCGTCGATGAGCAGGTTGTATGGATAGCCGTCCGACAGCACCCCGAACTCCCTGACCATGCGCAGCATCTGCCGATCGAATTCGGCCAAGTAGGAGTAGCGCAACAGGCCGTTGTCGCGCAGCGACCACTGCCGGCGGGCATATTTGTACGACCAGCCGTTGCCCTCTCTCGGGAAATCGATCCACTCGGGGTGGCCGAACTCGTTGCCCATGAAGTTGAGGTAGGCCTCGCCGCCGGTCGATATGGTCATCAGGCGTATCATCTTGTGCAGAGCCATGCCGCGATCGATTATCAGACTTTGCGAGTCGCGGTTCATCGAGAAATACATCTCTTTGTCCATCAGACGAAATGCCAAGGTCTGGTCGCCGACCATGGCCTGATCGTGCGACTCGGCATAGGCCACTGTGCGGACGCTCGGCAGGCGATCGGTCATCACCGACCACATCTCCCACAGATTCCACTGCTCGTCGCTTTGCTCTTTGAGTATCTTTATCCAGTAGTCGGGTATCGACATGCCGAGCCGGTAGTCGAAGCCTGTGCCGCCGTCGTCGATGGGCGAGCAGATGCCGGGCATGCCGCTGACGTCCTCGGCTATTGTCACCGCCCCGGGGCGGAACTCGTGTACGAGCCGGTTGGCAAGCGACAGGTAGACCAAGGCATCGCGGTCGACGCCCTCGTCGAAAAACTTCTCGCGCGAATCGAACTCCACGTATCCGTGGTGGTGGTAGAGCATCGACGTCACGCCGTCGAAGCGGTAGCCGTCGAAATGAAACTCGTCGAGCCAGTATTTCACGTTCGAGAGCAGGAAGTGCTGCACCTCGCGCTTGCCGTAGTCGAATGTCTTCGAGTCCCAATATTTTTGATAACCCGCCTCGCCGGCCTTGGAGTAGAGATGATCCGAGCCGTCGAGCTGGTTGATGCCCTCGTTGAGGTTCTTCACGTAGTGGGCGTGTACGATGTCCATGATGACGGCCAATCCGAGCGAGTGCGCTCTGTCGACGAGCGCTTTGAGCTGCTCGGGCGTGCCGAATCGCGACGAGGGGGCGAACAGACTCGACACATGATAGCCGAACGATCCGTAGTAGGGGTGTTCGGCGACGGCCATAAGCTGCACGGCGTTGTAGCCCTCGCTTTTTATAATAGGTAAAATCTTCTCGGTGAACTCCTCGTATGTGCCGACGCCCTCTCTCTCCTGCGCCATGCCCACATGCGCCTCGTAGATCATCAGTGCACCGAGCCGTTCGATAGAGAAATCGCCGTCGCTCCATGCGAAGGGCTGCGGCAGGAGGAATTGCGCCGTGAAGTTCTTCGTCTCCTCGTCCTGCACCACGCGCGCGGCGTATGCCGGAATGCGGTCGTGCCAGCCGTTGGCGCCGTGTACGTGTATTTTGTAGAGAGAACCGTCGGTGAGACGGTCGGCATACATGGCGTCGGGCAGGAATATGCTCCATACGCCCGCGCGATCCTTGTCGAGCCGCAGCTGCGTGCGCTGCCACGAGTTGAAGTCGCCGAACAGATATACATCGTCGGCCTCGGGCAGCCACTCGCGGAACCACCAGCCCGCCATGTCGTCGTCCCTCTGCCAGCCGAAATAACGGTAACCGTTGGCATAGTCGACGATCGTGCCCGACGAGGCCTCGATGTCGGCCATGCGCCTCAGATACATCTCGTGCCGACGCTCGATCTCCGCCTCGACCGGCTCTAACCAACTGTCGGCTTCGATGATTGCCAACCGCTTTTTTTCTGCTCCCATACGTTTTTATTGTTGATTGTGCACAAATATACGAAATTTTATTATCTTTGTAGGGATTAAAAATTAATTAAATAGTATTTATAGTATGTTTAAACAACCAAAAGGTCTGATTGCCGCGGCTCTCGCCAATATGGGCGAACGTTTCGGCTTTTATATCATGATGGCTATCCTGACGCTATTCATCTCTGCCAAGTTCGGTCTTGACGAGAAAACGGCGGGTTACATCTATTCGGGATTCTATGCCTCGATCTATTTGCTGGCACTTGTCGGCGGTATCATTGCCGACAAAACCAAGAACTACAAGGGTACTATCATGTGGGGACTCATAGTCATGGCCATAGGTTATCTGATAATTGCCATACCCACTCCTACGCCTGTTCCAAACAAGGCGTTGTACCTCTCGCTTACGTGCTTGGGACTGTTTGTTATTGCTTTCGGCAACGGCCTGTTCAAGGGTAACTTGCAGGCGTTGGTCGGACAGATGTACGATAACAAGGAGTATGGAGACAAGCGCGAATCGGGATTTCAGATCTTCTACATGTTCATCAACATCGGCGGTTTCTTTGCTCCGTTCATCGCTATCGGTGTTCGTAACTGGTGGTTGAAGGTTCACAACTTCGACTATAATGCCAAACTGCCCGAGTTGTGCCACGAGTATCTCGACAAGGGTGCGGCAGGCATGTCGGAAACCAATATGGCAAACCTCGCTTCTTATGCCAACGAGGCGCAGCTTGATAAGGTGCCTGTGACTGATATGGGTGCATTCTGCAACGATTATCTTGAAGTGTTCAACCGCGGATTTCATTACGCTTTCATGGCGGCCATTGTTATGATGATCGTCTCTCTGGTGATCTACATGACCAATCGCAGGCGTTTCCCCGATCCGGCACAAAAGACCGTGGCTAAACAGGGTGCGAAAGTGTCGGCCGAGGAGATCAAGATGAGCGCGCAGGAGATCAAGCAGCGTATTTACGCTCTGTTCGCAGTGTTTGGCGTGGTGATATTTTTCTGGGTGTCGTTCCACCAGAATGGCTATTCACTCACCTATTTTGCCCGTGACTACGTAAATCTCGACGTTATCAATATAAATCTCGGATTCACAACTATAAAGGGCGCCGAAATATTCCAGAGTGTCAATCCATTCTTTGTGGTTACGCTTACGCCGCTTATCATGTGGCTGTTCAGTTGGCTGCGCAATCGCGGGAAAGAGGTGTCTACTCCGATGAAGATCGCTATCGGTATGGGTATTGCGGCTGCGGCTTATCTCTTCCTTGTTATTTTCTCGTTTGCATTGCCCTCGAAAGCAGAGTTGGGAGGAATGACTGCCGAACAGACCAAAGATATTTTAGTTACGCCGTGGGTAATGGTGGGTCTCTACTTTATACTCACTGTGGCTGAGTTGTTCATTTCTCCGCTGGGATTGGCGTTTGTATCGAAAGTGGCACCGCCGCACATGCAGGGACTTATGCAAGGTTGTTGGCTGGCTGCTACGGCCGTAGGCAACTCGCTCCTGTTTGTCGGTGGCCTGCTCTACACGAGTATGCCGATGTGGGCTACGTGGTTCGTGTTCGTCGCCGCTTGCGGTATGTCGATGATAGTGATGTTGTCGATGGTCAAGTGGCTCGAACGAGTTACGAAATAAGACATGCTTTTTATAGTCATAGGGAAGCGCCCGGCACGTGCCGGACGCTTCCCTGTGTTATATGGCGGCGTAAATGATTGCATATTAAATCGTCGTCGGCATGGAGTTAGGCAGGCGAATATAATATTCGCGGAATTTTGCCGATAACAAAATAATTATTACTTTTGTGTTTAATGTTGCGCGGTGCAGCGCAGCGGCTTTAATAAACGGATACAACGTAAAACAAAAATATATGAAACGATTATTAGGATTGGTTTTGGCCTTTGCTGCGTTGGCTTTGCCACTGTCGATGACGGCTCAGATGCCTGCGATAGATGAGAATACCGTGACCGTGAAGTGGTCGGCTTCTGCCGAGCAGATCGACGGCGATCTCTATCGCCTGACTATACGCGGCGATATTGCCGAGGGTTGGCATACCTATACCCTTACCAACATGTTCTCGCCCACGGAGGTGACCTTTTCTGCTGCCGACGGCTACGCTTTGGTCGGAGAGATGAAGGAGACCGCTCCGACGCGCGACTACGACGGCGATGCCGTCTACTTCAACGAGATCGTCCTGACGCAGGATCTGCGCCTGTCGGCCGCAACGGCACATGTCAAGGGCGAGGTGATGTGGATCGCCTGCATCGAGGGTGCATGCCACTCGCCCGAGTATTGGGACTTCGACGTTACGGTGGAAAATAAGGCCGCAGCGGCTGTCGTTGCGAAGCCTGCCGACGGCGGCGCCGACGCTGCTGTGCCGCACGAAGAGGTCGCAGCCGATGACGCTGCAACAGATAACGCTGCTGCCGAGGAAACTTCGGGCGAACAGGAGGCCGAGGCATCTGATCAGACGGCATCTGCCGCAAGCGAAACCCCCGCCGACAAGCCTTTCGGCTGGGGACTTATCATCGAGGCCATATTGTGGGGCTTCGCGGCACTGCTTACGCCCTGCGTCTTCCCCATGGTGCCGATGACCGTTTCGTTCTTCATGAAGGGCAGTTCGACTCCCGCCGCAGGTAGGTTTAAAGCCTTGATCTACGGACTGTTCATCGTCCTGCTATACATCGTGCCCATAGCCGCCATAATACTTATCACGCGATTCGTCGGCGGCGATACCGTCACGGCCGACATATTCAACTGGCTGGCCACGCACTGGCTGCCCAATATCATATTCTTCATCGTGTTCATGATCTTCGCGGCTTCGTTCTTCGGCGCGTTTGAAATCTCGCTGCCCTCGAAGTTGGTCAACAAGAGCGATCAGGGCGCCGACAAGGGTGGTATTCTGGGTATCTTCTTCATGGCCTTGACCCTCGTGCTGGTGTCGTTCTCCTGCACGGGACCTATCGTCGGCACGGTGCTCATAAAGTCGACCTCAGGCGAGTTCTGGTCGCCGATCATCACCATGGCGGCCTTCGCTATCGCCTTTGCCCTGCCGTTCACGCTGTTGGCATGGTTCCCGTCGATGCTTAAAAACCTGCCCAAGAGCGGCGGCTGGCTCAATTCGGTAAAGGTGGTGTTAGGCTTCATCGAGGTCGCTTTGGGCTTCAAGTTCCTCAGCGTCGCCGACCAGACCTACCACTGGCATCTGCTCGACCGCGAGGTCTATCTCGCTATCTGGATCGTCGTGTTCTCGCTGTTGGGTCTCTATCTGTTGGGTAAGATTCGTTTCGCGCACGACTCCAAGTTCGAGTATCTGTCGGTCAAGCGTTTGGCTCTTGCCATAGTGGTATTCTCGTTCGTCGTATATCTTATCCCCGGCATGTTCGGCGCACCGCTCAAAGCCCTGTCGGGTTATATGCCGCCCATGCAGTCGCAGGATTTCGTGCTCGGCTCGGATCGGGCGCAGAAGTCCGCAGTGAAGTATGGCGACGAGTTGCAGCTGCCGTTGGGACTCACCGGCTATTTCGACCTGCAAGAGGGTCTGGCCGAGGCCAAACGCACCGGTAAACCGCTGTTCGTCGACATCACCGGCCACGGCTGTGTCAACTGCCGCGAAATGGAGCAGCGCGTGTGGAGCGATCCCCGCGTGTTGGAGATTCTGCGTCGCGACTATATCGTCGTGGCACTCTATGTCGACGACAAGATGTCTCTCGACGAGTCCGATTATCTGACCACGGCCGACGGCAAGGTGCTCAAACAACTCGGCCGCAAGAACAGCTATATCGTGCAGTCGCGTTTCGGTGTCAACGCCCAGCCCGCCTACGTGCTTCTCTCTCCCGACGACGAGCTTCTTGCTCCCGTCCGCGGCTACGATCTCGATGTGGAGGGATTTATTGAGTTCTTGAAGTCCGGACTTTAATTTTTCGTGAAAAGGCGTCATTAGCGGCACCTCAATCATTGGCACAGAACTGCTATGTGGAAGGGAAAGAAAGACAAAAGCTATATGAAGTTTGGTTCAGCAATGCCTTAATTCTTAATTAATAAGGGAGGACTCTTGTGGCCTAAAAACCACTTAATGGCCCCGCCTCTTAATACTGTAATGTTGATGGTGAACTCTCAACACCTAAATTTCGGAGGAGATTCAAATAGTAGC
>CAZEXJ010000124.1:0-5401 GCA_964516585.1 uncultured Alistipes sp. | reverse complement strand
GTGCGTGTACTGGACACCGCCCAACCCGAACGACAGCGTCGCGCAGACATTCGGGAAAATATAGACAGCTGCCCCCGGGTTGAACAAAAGTTTCGCTTGCAGATTATCGCTGTAAGTCGTCTTGTTCTCGCCGTCCGATTCATAAGTGAATTCCGAATTGCCGGACGCCATCGAAAGCTCCACCTCGGCAAACAGGCCGAAACGTCCTTTCGGGTCGAGTCCAGCGTAGGTGCGGTGGAAAATGCCGAACGAATAATTGTTGCTCTTGGCGCCGATGTAGGGAATATCGAACGAAACGTCGTTCCCCTCGCCCAAGTCGAACCGAGCTCCGGCATTGAGCGTCGCATCGACATAGGTATAACCGAACCGAACGCCGAGACAACGGTTGTTCCGATAGAAATAGCCGAAAAAGGGCTTCACCGTAGCAATGGTTCCGTCGGCATTGATGTTGTCCAAGACGACCATGAAATCGGTGTCATCGCTCGTCAATGTACCGTACGATGCGGTCAGCCCCATCATCATTTCGCCCTTGTAGACGTATTTGACTTTGTTGATTTCGCGATCCATCCGTCGCCGTACAGGAAGAAAACGCTGTTTACTCGGCTTTCCTTCCGGCACAGGCCGAACCTCCGACTGCACAGCTGGTTGGTCGGTCTGCTGCTCGTCCGAAACGACTGCAGGCTGCACTTCCAACGAATGCGCAAGCGAATCGGCCTCGCCGAACGGCTGCATCTCAACCGCGGCGACAATCGGCACGGCCGCAGGCCCGTCATCCGTTCCTGCGGCAACAGCAGGCCGCAGGACACAGGCAAAAGAGACCGTAAAGAACAGGGACCTCATCCGTTTCATATCCATACGCCCTCCCTATAAATAAAAGGCCATACCCAGCCCAACCGAAAATATGTTCACCTTAAAGTTCATCATGCTCGTCGACCGACGTCCGACCGTTACCTGATTGTGCACTTGCTTGGTGTGGTTGTAGGTAATCCCCATCATCCCGACGTTGACCTCGATCGCCATGTTGTTCGTAGCGAAAGCTATGATGCCCGGCGACACACCCAACGAGAAGGTATATCCGCGTTCGTACGTTCCCTTCACGGGTGAATCATTGGCGAATTTTGCCTGTACGCCGCCGCCCATCAACGACATTTCATTGAAGAGCGCGAAACGTTTGCTCCGGCCCAGCGGAATGAACTGCCGCCAAATGACCGCCGCTTGGTAACTGCTGCGCAGGGCATAGAAATCCTGAATGCGTATATCCGTACCGGTCTCTTCATCGCCGAACTTCAGATTGGCGTTGTCTAATTTAAGCAGCGTACGCGAATAGATGAAACGTCCGCCGAGCGCCATGTTGTTGCTCAACGCATAAGCGATCATCGGACTGACGCGGAAATTGTAGCCCTCCGAACCGATTCCCTCAACGATCAAGAACTGATAGGATTCGTTGGTGTGGGTCGAATAGGAGGCCGTGCCGCCGAAAATCCATTGCCCTTTGGGGACGAATACGGTACGAATGTCGGTCAGGCCACGCTGCTTGCGGCGTTCTTTATCGGAAAGCAGCGATTCATCGGGGCTTTCTAGCCGATGGATCGTCGATTCAGGCGAGCCGAGAGACGGCACCGTATCCGTAGACCGATCCGGCGAAACGAGCGCATCGGAACGATTCTGTCCAAACAAGGCTTGTGTTGTGCACAAGCACAACACAAGCAAACAGGACATTCGTTTCAAGGAATCATTCATACGGGTTCCCCTTATCCGGCTCAATAACCCCATTCGAAATCAGTAACCCAAAGTTCGTTCGAATCACAACCGCACATGTAGTCGCCGTATATATTCGTTGCGCACGAAATCACGAGTGTATAAGCGCCCGACGGCTTGGTTTTTTTATCGTAGTAATAGATCGGAATGTCCAAAGACTTCAAATCATCACCCTCCGTACTCTTGTCGATTTCGAAGATACCGTAACCGATGATCGGGCCCTCTCCCGGATTGACCTTCTCATCGGGCGACCACATGCCGGAACACCTTTGTGCACCCGATTCAACTCCATGCTGCTGGCTCCAATCGACAATAGCTACATAAATGATTCCTTTGTCCGGAGCACCTTTCTCGAGCGGATGCGTTCCATCCTCTTTCTTATATTTTTGTTGATTCACCGCACCTACCGTCGCATGGTATTTCAGACTCAATTTAGTCGGACGCGCTTTCCAGTCATATTTCTGACCGAAACTAACCGTACCCTGCAGACTGGGACGATAGAATGTACCAGTGAAAAGATTACCCGAGGCCAACAAAGTGATACCCATTGCACCTGCCATGGTCGATTTCAGATGAGCGCAGGAGCGCCCGCTCTTGGTTCCTGAAGCACAAAGTTCCTTTGCATAATTATTATTGCCACTACCCCAAAATACGGTTTCTTTGTTCTCCGTCGTGAAGCACGAGCACGAAGTGTCGGTCATATCGCCGTTGGGAATCGATTGGTCAACCGTCGGCGTGAAGGTTTCATCGTATGTTTTTCCTCCGATTGCGGCCGAGGCGGTGTAACTGTTATTCGCAAAAATGCCCCGTCCCTCCTTGGGTTGATAAACCTTAACGCCAGCCTTTGTATTGTCGGATTCCTCCCATTCCGGTGTGAATGTTACCGTATATTCGTTTTCTACGGTTGTCTCAACCTTCGTGGGGGCCCACTCGCTTATACTACCGTTCCGCTGTATTTTGCATGTCGGTACCCCGTCGAACGAAATAACATGCAAAGTAATGCCATTCGTCCACAAATCGTAATCGGATTCGCTGACAGGACAAATTCCTTCGATACGGACCGTCATCGTCTTATCGGCCTTGCTGTCGTTGGTATCCACTACCTCGAACCGGTAATTCGTCTTGCCGGCCTCGAGCTTATCGGTGCCAGGCGCTAGGAAATTCCGGCTCAAAAACGTAACTATCAATTCTTTCTTGTCTTCAGAGAGAACAGCCGTTGCTTTATTTGCATCCGATGCCTCACCATCTACTGTCCATGTCCAAACAACTTCGCCACCGAGATAGATGTTAGCCGCCTTGACCGTTGCATCATCGGCTGTCGCTTTCATCGTTACAGTTATCCCTTCAGGAAGTGATTCGCTCGTAAAATCCTGTTGTTCCTGAAGTATTACCATGGGATCCTGGCTGAAAACGCAAACATCGTTGTGATTATCGGTCGTTTCATCGATTTCGATACCGATCGAAATATATCCGGGCAGATCGGGCGAATACTTAAACGTCAACGTATATTTTTTACCCGCTTCTACATTGGTAATTTGACCCGACTTGTGTATCTCGCCCTTTTTCGAATGCGTAGCGCTGAACGACCAATCGAGGGTCGTAACGCCTTCGGGCAACGTGAAATACCCCATTCCATTCTCCGTAAAAGTCAGCGCATCCTTCGTTTTCGAGTTTTGATCATCGGGTAAAGCGACCTCGACCGAATAGTCAGAAAGCGTTTGAGCGATATTCGAATCGTAAACGATTTCGACGACGGTACTTTGCGGTTTACACGATACCTCAACATGCTCCGTTTGTCCCGCCGTAATGGTGAAATCGGCAGAACCTTCGTAGAAGCATTTTTCGAAATCCGCCGCCGCGGGACGTTCGCCCCACTGCACCTTCACGGAATACGAGCCGGCCAGCAACTTGATCGTCGCCGGACAATCTCCTGGCGCATATTTGCGGATCAACGTCCCGGTCGGGTTCGAGGCTTCGGCACCCGTACCCTTCTGATAAATGAAGGTCGTGCAATCGGCCAACGTTTGGTCGGACATATCCACAGCCCGTGTATTCACAAGATTCATCACGACACCGCCTTCACCGGCCGCATAGCCGTCCGCATCCGTCTTTTCGCAGGCAACGGTCAACATGGCAGCACATACCGCGACGAAATATATCCATAACTTTTTCATCTCTTTCTATAATTTACTATTCCGCAGGATTCTGTAACCGAAGATATTTCGTCGTCGAACGTCCCTCGGCGTCCACAACCGTCAGAGCGAACTGGAACTTCGCATTAGCCCCCAAACCTTGCATCACTTCTACAAATTTCGTGATACTGAAAGATGCAGCACTTTCCGCTTTCAATTCATCATTGACTTTACCGATCAATCCCAAGTTTGCATCTGAAGTTAAAGTTGTTGCCTGACTTTCAACCGTATGCACGTTCCCTTCGCTATCAACAAATTCCTGTAATTTACACAAGTCAAACTCGGACGATAAATTCGCAATAGCCAACACATCTTCAGTAAGGACATCCGAAGTGATTTTCACCTTGATGGATTCAAAATGCGGGTCAGCAGCCAACTGAATATCGATTTGCATACCCTCGTGCATGACGACATATTGCGCACCCGGTTTTTCCTCAAAACTGCCGTCGGAATTGAAATTGAAGCCTTCGTCGTCGAACAACGTGCCGGTTCCCCATACGATCGTCGGGCCCGCCGGAACAGCCCCGCCGCCGGAGACGAATTTGAGCGTCTGCTCGCAGGTGAAGCCCGATTTGTCGGTTACGGCAAAAGCGAACGTATACTCACCGGCATAATCGCGAATCTGCCCCAAAATCTTGTCTAATCCGAACGACACCGACGACTTGCCTTTCAGCGCATCGCCGAAAGGAATTCCATAATTCGTAAGGTATCGGTTCGACGTAACCGCACAAAGGTCGGTCTTGGTCAACTCCGACGCATCGTGTGAGAAGTCGGCATTCGTCGTCGAGACGGTCAGACCGACCCGTTCGATGAGGTTGGGAGCGGCGATCGTTACTTGCTGCAGCGTCGTACCACCCGCCGGAATGGTCTCCGGCAGATCGGTGCCGTCGGCCCACTTAATCGACGGTCCGGCCATCGACGGATCGTCCGGATCGACATAGGGCTGCTCCGTCCAGCTCATGGCGTACGTCGCAGAGCCGTCGTCGCCGACGATGATGGTCTCATCCTGCACGAATGCGCTGACCGTAACGTCAAATGTCAAATTGCCGGTCGTATCGTACTTCGGAATCACATGGATACGACGCCATTGACCCTTCATGACGTTCGAAATCTCCCTGTTCATCGTAATCGTTTTCCCTCCGACTTGGGCGGTGAAAGTGAAATGCAAGACATTCCCCTCATCGGCCAGTGCCGGGAAATAGACAGGCACCTGTTCGTCCTGCAGCTTCGTCCAATCCCAACCGGACGGCACAAGCCACTCGATGGGCTCGTTGGTCTCCGAAAGTTCCTCGTAATAGACTTTCGCTTCGGGTGTTGACTCCAACACGTTGTAAAGATCGGAGGCGACCGTAACCGTAATCTTGATATTTTGGAGTTTGCAAGTAATCGGCTCCACCTCCGCTGTCTGGCCCTTGCCGACGTTCACACCGGAAACCTTTCCTGCATAGGAG
>CAZEXJ010000123.1:0-12526 GCA_964516585.1 uncultured Alistipes sp. | reverse complement strand
GAGCGAGATGTATTCGAGCAATGACTCCTGCGAGAATGGCATCGCTTCGGTTAAGCGCAACGCCCCCGACGGCGAAATCATCGACGAGACCGTCGAGAAATAAGCATCGCTTCGCCTGCTACACAGACAGGACGGCTTTTTTGGCCGTCCTGTTTTTGTATCGGTTCAGTCCCCAAGGAGCAGTCCTCCTAACAAAGGAGTAATTTTGACCAATACGCCGATTTTTATTTGCCCATGTCTAATCGTCCCCTGATTCTCATGAGATTGCCACGCCGCGCTTCGCTCGGCTCGCAATGACAGGGTACAACGCCTCACTATGTCACTCCGAGGGAGAAGCAACGCTTCGACCGTGGGAGTCTCGACGCTAAACACTCCTCCGAGGAGCCGTGCCTGCACGCGACGCGGGAGCCATCTACACCGAAAATGTCACTCCGAGGAGCCGTGCCTGCACGCGACGCGGGAGCCATCCACACCGAGCAACCGAGGCAACCGAAAGCCAAAAAAAGAAAGGAGATTGTTTTGCAACAATCTCCTTGTGACTCCGACAGGATTCAAACCTGTAACCGCTTGATCCGTAGTCAAGTACTCTATTCAGTTGAGCTACGGAGCCATTCTCTTTCGCTTTTGCGTGTGCAAATGTACGTCGAATTTTCGGTTCGTGCAAATATTTTCCAATAAAAATCGCAAAATTTTATTGAAAAAAGCGGCGCCCAAAGGCACCGCTTATATATATGGTTATCGGTCAAACGATTATTTGCCGTCGATATGTTCTGCGAGGATCGCCTCGATCTCATCGCCGCGCAGGTCCTTATCGACGAGAATACCCTCGGGCGAGAACAGGAAGTTGCTGGGAATAGAGCGAACGTTGTACAGCTCGGCCGCCTTGCACTCGTCGCCGGCATAGCCCCACACGTTGACCCATGTCATGTTGTTCTGCTCGACGAACTCGCGCCACTTCTGCTCGCTGCCCGGACGATCGAGCGTAATGCCGTAGATTTCCAAACCCTTGGGAGCGAATTTTTTGTATGCCTCGACGAGGTGAGGTATCTCACCGCGGCAGGGACCGCACCATGTTGCCCAGAAGTCGACCAAAACCCACTTGCCCTCGGCAAGCAGTTCCGAAACAGCGACCTCTGCACCCTTGGTATCGGTCAACTTTATATCGGACAGTTTGGCTCCTATCTCGGCGTTCTTGGCATTGTTGCTAAGCATGACCATACGCTCCACACCTTTCAGCTCCTTCAACGGATCGGCCAGCGTATCGATCACGGAAAGAATCTCCTCCGGCTCGGCAAACTGTGAGTAATAGTTCTCCAACATGACCACGCTCAGAAGATTATCCCTGTTTTCGATGACGGCATCGCGCATAACGGCCTTCATACGTCCGATAATGTCTTCGACCTGTTCCTCCTCGGCCGTCTGCAACTCTCCGTAGATAGAGAATATCTCATCGTCGTACTTGTTGCGGTTCTCGTTGGTGTAAGAGCCGGTAACGACCACGTCGCCCTGCTCGGCATCGTAGGTCACATTCAGATCGCTCTCCTCCAATGCCACAAATGTAAGGTCTTGGCCGTTGACGGTAATCATGGCCAACATAGGCTGCCGGGCATTGCCCGTAAGGGTGAAAGTCATATCCTCACCCAAGACAGCCTCGGCCAAAACCTCTTTGCTGTCGTAGACATCGAACACGCGCACCGTGTCGCCCTGCTCTATGCCGCCGGTTAAGCCGGTGAGGTTGCCGTCGATCTTGAAGTTCCAGTCCGCTTTCTTCTCTTTCATTCCGCATGCGGTCAGCATCGACAGACAGCATGCTACGATTAAAATCTTTTTCATAATTTATAATAGGTATTAGTTTTTCGTTAATCTTTCACTCTGTCGGGGTTGCTCCGGGCGAAATTCTCCCACGAGTTGCTTCCCCGGCGCGCCTTGCAATCGCCGCCCAAACCCTTGCGACGCTCGTCGCCCATAGCCTGCGTTATGGGATTGGAGGTCGTAAAGAAATGGCACACAGCCACAGCCATGCCGTCGGTGGCATCGAGTTTGCGCGGGTGGTAGTCGGTGTGCAAAATGGAGTTTATCATCTGCGCGACCTGCTCTTTGGAAGCCGCACCGCGCCCCGTTATGGCCTGCTTGATACGCATGGGGGCATACTCCGTAATAGCGACGCGCGCACTCAGTGCGGCAGCTATGGCCACTCCCTGAGCACGTCCCAATTTGAGCATGCTCTGCACGTTCTCGCCGAAGAAAGGCGATTCGAAAGCCACTTCGTCGGGCGCATACTCCTCGACAAGCGTCCGCACGCGTTCGAAGATGTATCGCAGCTTATCATAAGGGTCTTTTATCTTGTGCAGATCGATCTCGCCGATGACCACCGCACGAGGCTGCCGGCCGTCGATTTCGATCACGCCGTAACCCATGTAGTTGGTACCCGGATCGATACCCATTATGCGCAGACCTCTGTCCATAGTCGACGCGCTGCCCTACTGCTGATTCAATTTTTTTTCTATCTCGCGCACCTTGTTCTCCAACTCGGGCAGACGGCGGAACACGGCGAACGAGCGGTGATACTGCATGCCCGGCAATGCGGGATAACCGAAGCGTATCTCTCCATCGGCCACATCCTTGTCGATGCCCGACTTGGAGCCTATGCGCACGCCGTTGCCTATCGTGACATGGTCGGCGATGCCCACCTGACCGGCGACGAAGCAGTTGGAACCTATCTTCGAGGTGCCGGCGATACCCATCTGCGCCGACGATACGGTGTTGGCGCCGATCTCGACATTGTGTCCTATCTGTATGAGGTTGTCGAGCTTGACGCCGCTGTGGATTATCGTCGATTCGGTCTTGGCGCGGTCGATGCACGTGTTGGCGCCTATCTCCACGTTGTCCTCGATGACGACATTGCCCAATTGCGGGATCTTGGCGAACGTGCCGTCGGGCTTGGGAGCGAAACCGAAGCCGTCGGCGCCGATCACCGCCCCGGCATGTATGATACAGTTGCTGCCCACGCGGCAGCCCTCGTATATCTTCACACCCGGATAGATCTTTGTGCCCTCGCCTACGACCACGCCGTCGCCTATATAACACTGGGGATATATCTGGCACTCGCGGCCAACCTTGGCGCCCGCCTCGATGACGGTGAAGTCGCCGATGTAGCAGTCGTCGCCAACCTCGGCGCGCTCGTCGATCGACGCCATGCGCGATATGCCGCTCTTGCGCGGACGCGCGGCGTTGTACATTTCCAGAAGCGACAACACGCACGCACCCACATCGGCCACCTTGACGAGTGTCGCCGCAACCGGCTGCTTAGGCTCGAATGTCTTGTCGACCAATATGATCGAGGCTTTCGACGTATAGACAAACGGTTCATACTTGGGATTGGTAAGATAGGTCAGCGCACCATCTCTTCCGCCATCGATCGAACCGACGGTACTGACTTTGACGTTCTTGTCTCCAACGATCACACCGTCGACCAAGCCGGCGATCATTTCTGCTGTAAATTCCATAATTTCAATTACTATTCGTTTTTCAAATATTTTGCCATATCGACTCCCCCGGGCAGGAACTCATCGACGCTCCGCCCGAAGGCTGCCAGCTCGCGCACAAGCGACGACGATATGTCGGCCACCTCAGGCGATACCGTCAGCAGCACGCTGTGCAGTTCGGGATACAGGCGGCGATTGGCCTGCGCCATGGTGCGTTCATACTCGAAGTCGGCCGCCGTCCGCACGCTGCGGATAATGGTGTCGGCACCTACGCGGCGCGCCTCGTCGCCCGTGAGCGAGGAGTAAACGGTAACCTCCACACGCGGCTCGCCGGCATACACATCCTCTATGAGCCGGCGCCGGGCGTCGACATCGAGCATACCGTGTTTGGCGACGTTGTGACCCACGGCAATGACCACACGGTCGAACATGGCGAGCGCCTCCTCGACCACGGCGGCATGGCCGCGTGTAAACGGATCGAACGATCCGGGGAAAAGAGCTGTTCTCTGCATAAGCGAGTTTGTTTCTACGCAGTCAAATATACGAATAAGCGAGGGCAAAAGCAAACTTTATTTGCATTTTGCCGAGCGAGAGTATATTCGGCGAAGCCAAATATACGCATTTTTTACGATATAGCACATTCCTCACGAAAAATATCAGCGCGTGAGTTCAATATACTCGGAGTAGACGAGCTGCGTATGCGGGTTGCTCGACACCATCTCCTGCCTAATGGCCTTGGTGCCGTAGCGGATGAACAGGAAGCGGCGCGGCACGCGATGCACGATCTGGCGTATGGTGTCGACCGTCTGCAAAGCGTATTCGAGCGTGTCGCCGTCGATGCCACCCTCGACACGGCTCCAAGCGTCGCCGCCCGAGAACACCCGCACCGTGTCGCGCACCGTATCGCGCACGATGACCGTATCGCGCAGACCGATGCGCATATCGTAACGGCTCTGCATGGCGCCCACGGCCATACTCTCCACACGGCGCAGGCGCAGCCCGAGATCGCGCAGGCGTGCAACATCATCGTCGTGCGTGCGGCGGAACTCCTCGCAGCGCAGCGTCAGCCGCTCCACCGCGGCGGCCGACTCGCCGGCACGCGTGCGATAGGTCTCCACGGAGTTAATCAAAGCATGCCGGTCGGATTCGAGACGCCGGTTCTCCTCGCGCAGGCCGTTTGTACACCTCACGCCGACTACGGTTGCGGCAATGGCATAGACAACCGCGACGATAAATAGTTTTTTCATGATAATTGCGGATTGGATTTCTCCGCAAATATAAGGCTGTGCAGCGAAAAACGGTTTCCATATTTTTCGGAAACGCCCTGCCTCTACCCTCCGATGCTACTCGAAGAAAGAGGCGATCTTGGCGGCTATCGTGCTCGACAGCCGGCGGTTGCCTATACGGGAATAGGCCGTCATACCCATCGAATCGACCGTAAACAACTCGTCGGCATAGTCCAGCGCCAGTGCCGAAAACGGGCGCACATACACCGGCACGCCGGCACGCTGGGCTGTCTCGACAGCCATGTCGTACTCCACAGAATCGTATGCACGCGGTGTGAACAGATGACGGTCGCGCACAAGGAACAGCGGCGACCATGCCCGTCCGACGACCATATTTTGCGAATCGATGCGTATGGCCGCATCGGCGCCCTGCATCTGAGCCATGCAGTCGGCCACGGCGGCTATCTCCTCGGTCATCGACGAGCGGCGCTCCCACGGCGGAGCATCGTATCTCAAAGCCACGGCCGCAGGTATCTTGGCACGCAGGTAGCAGCCACTGCCGAACGTCGGATTTTCGCACTCGACAATCAGGCGGGTATCGGAGCACAGACGCACTCTGACCGGACAACTCAACATGCGCGTCATGCCGTTGCGGGCAAGCAGCCCGGCCGCCACGCGTTCAATATCGCCGGCACGGCACAGCGGAGCGAAGCCGAACAGCTCCTCGGCCGAGGCGCGCAGGGCGTTTATATGGCCATCGGCATTTCGGGCGCGATAGTCGAGCGTGTGTATACGTTCAACGACGTATGGCCGCGCATCGGGCAGCTGCCGTGCATCGACCGTCTCACCATCTATCCATGCAAAACGCGCCATACAGCAGCACAGGGTTATTGTTGTAAAAAGATTTTGAGCAGCAGCTCGCGCAGCAGCTCGTCCTGATCCAAGCCGCCGCTGTCGAGACCCTTGCTCTTGGCGTCGTATTCGCGCAGCAGGCCGAGGATATTGAACAGGCGGCGGTTGTTCCAACGGCCGATATTCTCCTTCATCTCCCTTATGGCAAATGGATTGCCCACGCCCAATATGCGCATCAGTTCGGCATCGGACGCAAACGGCACGCCGCGTTTGCGGGTCTGCCACATCAGATAACCCATAAGAAACATCTGACGGAACTGTCCGAAAAGCACGGCAATGGTCACCATTATGGGATACGACTTGGGGTTTTTGCCGAAGTGGTCGGCTATGCGCATGGCACGCGCCACATCCTGACGCATCACCGCACCGCACAGTTCGTAGGTGTTGAACTCCTTCGATATGCCGACGTAACGCTCTATGTCGTCGTCCGATACGATCGTCTGTCCCTCGGGCAGCGACACCGTGAGCTTCTGCAACTCGCCCGCTATGCGCGCAAGGTCGGTGCCAAGCTGCTCTTTGAGCATCGACATGGCCTTGGGCTGCATCTTCAAACCGCATCGCGCCACATACGACGCGAGCCACGAATCGATCTCATAGTCGCGCGGACGCACCGACTCGAACACTGCGCCGTTCTTAGCGCAGCTCTTGTAGAACGAACCGCGGCGGTCGATACCGCGCCCCTGCTCCTTGTTTTTATAGCATATTATAAGTATAGTCGACGGCTGCGGCTTGGTCGTATAGTGCGCGAGATTCTCTATGCGTTGCAGGTTCTGCGCCTCGCGCACGATGACCACCTCGTAGGCGCCCATCATGGGCATCTGCCGGCAGAGATTTACTATGGCGCCGGAGTCGGAGTCGAGACCGTAGACCGTGATCTGGTTGAACGCCCGTTCAGCTTCGGTCAGAATCGACGAGGCGAGCCGCTCGCACAGCGCGTCGATGAAATATCCCTCGTCGCCCGCGAGCAGATATACCGGCGCGAAGCGTCGTGCCGCAATATCGGCCATAAGCGACTCGTACTGAGCTACGCAATCCTTGAATTTAACCGTCGACTTAGCCATTAGCTACAATATTTCTCTTGTGATTTTCAACACGTTTTCCGTTTGGCGCACAAGGCGGAACCGATCGTCCAAACGACGACCCACGACCCACGCTATATCGTCGCCCGACAACAGCACGAACTGTCGCCCCTTTTCTGCCATCGACAGCTTTTTGTCGATCAGATAGTCGCTAAGCTTCTTGCGTCCGGCCATGCCGAAGGGGATAAACCAGTCGCCCTGCTGCCAGCGCCGCAGCGTAAGGGGGAATTGCAGCCGGTCGGCGTCGATCAAAGCCACATTGTCGCCTAACTCCACAGAGTCGATCATATCGATGTCGCAATACTCGAAGTAGAGCACCGAGTTGCCGCAATAGGCGCGCAGAGCGCCGCGCTCGACCGTCACTTCGCACGTGTCCTCGTCGGATATGCGGCTTACGACCACGCGGCCGCGATCGACCGTGGCCACCCACTCGCGCGAATAGAACCGGCGTCCCGTATTGCCATGTTGAAGCGCATGGCACAACGCATCGACCGTGTCACCCTTGAAGCCGTATGACGAATTGAGTATCTCGTAGATGACATACTCTAACGGCAGCGACGCATCGATGCGGTCGACATGCAGCGTATGTATGCCGCCCTCATCTTCGAGCGACTGCCGTTTGATAAGCGCAATGGAGCTGTCGATGAATCGCTGCGCATCAGTAAGGCGGGCTATGTTGCGACGCATGATCGTGGTAAACCGCGGATTGATCTCGCGCAGCATAGGGGTCACGCCCAACCGCACCTTGTTGCGCAGGTACTTGGTCGAGCGGTTCGACGAGTCCTCGCGGTAAGGTATGTGGTGCGCCGCAGCATAGTCGAGAATGTTTTTGCGCGTGGCGAACATCAATGGGCGAACTATATGGCCTATCTGCACGTTGATACCCGTCAGTCCGCGCAGACCCGTGCCGCGCAGCATATTGATGAAAAAGGTCTCTATCGAGTCGTTGATGTGGTGCGCTATGGCGATGACCGTATAGCCGTGCTCGTCGCACAGCGAGCGGAACCACGTGTAGCGCAGACGGCGCGCCGCCATCTCCATCGACTCGCCCGTGCGCTCCATCTCGCCCACGGTGTCGAAGCGGCGGTTGAACAGCTCGGCACCGTATCGCCCGGCCTCGCCAGCCACCAAAGCCTCGTCCTCATCGCTCTCCTCGCCCCGCAACTGGAAATTGCAGTGCGCCACGCCGAACCTGTATCCGGCAGCGGCGAACAACGCCATCATGACCATCGAGTCGACTCCGCCCGAGACGGTCAGCAATATTTTGTCGTCGTGCGTGAACAGTTCGTTCTCAACGACATACTTCTCAAACTCCTCCAAAAACAACATACGCCTCAAATAACATTAACCTCGGGTTCGATCCTTATGCCGAACCTCTCCTCGACGCGGCTGCATATCATCGCCGCCAAAGCCATGACGTCGGCACCGGTGGCGCCGCCCAGATTGACAAGCACCAAAGCCTGCCGGTCGTGTACACCCACCCTGTCGCCGCGATAGCCCTTCAGGCCGCAGCGGTCGATAAGCCAGCCTGCGGCCAACTTCACGCGCTGCGAGTCGGCAAGCGGATATACCGGCATGTCGGGATACTCCGCCAGCAGCCGGTCGGCCGCTTCGCGATCGACAACCGGATTTTTGAAGAAACTGCCGGCATTGCCCGTCACCGACGGATCGGGCAGCTTTCGACGGCGTATGGCACATATCGCATCGCGTATGTTGGCCAGCGTCGCGCCGCCCCGCAGCTCCACTTCGCGCGCCACATCGCCGTAACCGAGATTCGCCCGCGCCTCCCGCGACAGGCAAAACTCCACGGCCGTTATAATCGCACGGCCGCGCAGCTCTCTCTTGAATATGCTGTCGCGATAGCCGAACCGGCACTCCGCATTCGACAGCCGCACGAGGCGTCTGTCATGCACATCGAAATACTCGACCGCAACGATCGTATCGCCCGCCTCGGCGCCGTATGCGCCGATGTTCTGCACGGGAGCCGCACCCACGCTGCTCGGTATGAGCGACAGGTTTTCCAACCCCCACAAATCGTGCTGAACGCTCCACTCCACCAGCGCATCCCAGTTGGCTCCGGCATCGACGCGCACTGTCACCCTGCGGCCATCGTCGCCGATGATCCTCATCTCGCGACTGCACGGCGTCAGGATCGTTCCGCCGTAGTCGCGCGTAAACAGGACATTGTTGCCCTCGCCCAACACATACCACTCCGATGGACGCTCCGACGAGAAAAAATCGGCCAAATCGTCGGCCGACGAGAACTCTGCGAGCGTTGCGGCACGCTGTCTGACATGAAAACTGTTGCGATCGGTGAGATCGACATTGTGAAAAATTCGTTTCATAGTGCAAAGTTACGGAAAATTTTACTAAATTTGAGAGATTAAAAGCTCTAACTTGATTCGATAACCAAAACAGATATTATCATGTTTACGAAAGATGACATAACCCGCATCGAGGCGCATGGTCTGACAGTAGAACAGGTCGAGCGTCAGATAGAGAATTTCCGCACAGGCTTCCCGCCGCTGCCCGTAACGCGTGCCGCATCGCCCGGCGACGGCATCGAGGTGCTCGATGAGAAGCAGACGGCAGCTGCCGAGGCGCTCTACGACGAGCAGGCCGATTCGCTGCGAATAATCAAATTCGTGCCTGCATCGGGCGCCGCCACACGCATGTTCAAGGAGTTGTTCGAGTTCGTCAACGAAGGCCGCCGCGGCGAAGGCATTGACCGTCTGCTGCAAAACATCGAACATTTCGCATTCTTCCCCGAGCTTGCCAAGTACATCACGCCGCAGTCGGACGACATGCAGATCGTCCGCAACATCATAATCGACGGACTCGCCTACGGCTCGAAGCCCAAGGGTTTGGTAACGTTCCACGCCTATCCCGACTCATTGCGCAAGCCTGTCGAGGAGCATTTGGTGGAGGGTGCGCTATATGCCCGTTCGGGCAATAAGGTGCGCATACACTTCACCGTATCGCCCGAGCATATCGACGGATTCAAAGCTCTGCTCGCCGAGCGTCAGAGTCTCTACGAGGAGCGTTTCAATGTGCGCTACGAGGTTACTTTCTCGGCGCAGCAGCCCTCGACCGACACCATTGCCGTCGACATGGACAACCGTCCGTTCCGCACCGGCGACGGAGGTCTGCTGTTCCGCCCGGCGGGTCACGGAGCGCTGATCGAGAATCTCGACGCGCTCGATGCCGACATCATCTTCGTCAAGAACATCGACAACGTCACCACCGATCATCGCAAGGACGACACGGTGAGATATAAGAAGGTGCTGGCGGGTGAGTTGCTGCGCCTGCAACGCCGTGCGTTCTCGCTCATCGAGGCGCTCGAACGCGGAGAGGAGATCGAGGCGGAGGCCGCCGAGTTCCTGCGAAAGGAGTTGTGCTGCAAACTGCCCGAAGACGCCGACCGCGACATGATAATCGCCATGCTCGACCGCCCCATACGCGTATGCGGCATGGTGCGCAATCAGGGCGAGCCGGGAGGAGGTCCGTTCTGGGTGCATAGCGGCAACGGCGCCGAGCAGTTGCAGATAGCCGAATCGAGCCAGATAGCCCCCGACAAGATGGATCTGATGAAATCGGCCACCCACTTCAACCCCGTCGACTTAGTCTGCGGAGTACGCCGCCACGACGGGACGAAATTCGACCTGAAACGTTATGTCGACCCCTCGACGGGCTTCATCTCGAAGAAGTCGAGCGGAGGCCGCGACCTGCGCGCACAGGAGCTGCCCGGTCTGTGGAACGGAGCCATGGCCGACTGGAACACCGTATTTGTCGACGTACCCATAACGACATTCTCGCCGGTAAAGGTGGTGCAGGATCTGCTTCGCCCCGAGCACCGATAGAAATACCATACGCAAAACAACTGCGGGACGGTGTCTTGCCCGACACTGCCCCGCGGTTGTCTGTTTGCACTATAATCCAGCTGCGGCTTACGAATAATCGCGCATCGGCAACATAAAAGTTATAATTTATCATCAATTTTGCATTTTTTAGAGAAAAATATATATCTTTATATTACGATTTGCGCCATTAGGGTGCGCAGCGAAATTTAATACAAATAATTAAAAATATAACAATACTATGATGAAGAATAACTATTCGGGTAAAACCCGCACGGAAAGCGACCTGATAGGCGAAATGCAGGTACCAGTCGAAGCTCTCTACGGTGTACAGACCCTGCGCGGCGTCGAGAACTTCCCGATAAGCCGTTTCCACCTCTACGACTATCCGCTGTTCATCAACGGATTGGCCATGACGAAGCTCGCGGCTGCCGAGGCCAATCACAGCTTGGGTCTGTTGAGCGACGAGCAGTTCGACGGCATATCGAAGGCATGTTTGGAGATATTGGAGGGCAAACACCACGACCAGTTCCCCGTAGACATGATACAGGGCGGCGCAGGCACCTCGACCAACATGAATGCCAACGAGGTGATAGCCAACCGCGCATTGCAGATCATGGGGCACGAGGCCGGCGAATATCAGTATCTGTCGCCCAACGACCACGTCAACTGCTCGCAGTCGACCAACGACGCATATCCGACGGCCATACATCTCGGACTCTACGCCACGCATTTGCGTTTCATGCAGCACTTCAAGCTGTTGATCGAATCGTTCGAGCGCAAAGCCAAGGAGTTCGCCCACATTCTGAAAATGGGTCGCACCCAGTTGGAGGATGCCGTGCCCATGACTCTCGGTCAGACGTTCGGCGCATTTGCCACGATCCTGCGTCAGGAGGTGCGCAACATAGAGTTCGCAGCCGAGGAGCTGCTGACGGTCAACATGGGCGCAACGGCAATCGGCACGGGTATATGCTCCGAGCCTGAGTACGCCGAGAGATGCCTCGCCGCAATGCGTGAGATCACGGGTTGGGACATCAAGTTGGCCGAAGACATGGTTGCCGCCACGTCGGACACCTCGTGCATGGTGGGCTACTCGCAGGCCATGCGTCGCATAGCCGTCAAGATGAATAAGATATGCAACGATCTGCGTCTTTTGGGATCGGGACCCCGCTGCGGTCTGCACGAGTTCGACCTGCCGGCACGTCAACCCGGGTCGTCGATCATGCCCGGCAAGGTCAACCCCGTGATTCCCGAGGTGATGAACCAGATAGCCTACAAGGTCATCGGCAACGATCTGTGCGTAGCCATGAGCGGCGAAGCTGCACAAATGGAGCTTAACGCAATGGAGCCTGTCATGGCACAGTGCTGCTTCGAGTCGGCCGAGATCATGATGAACGGCTTCGACACGCTGCGCATCAACTGCATCGACGGCATCAAGGCCGACGAGAAACGCTGCCGCGAATACGTACACCACAGCATCGGCATCGTCACGGCATTGAACCCCATAATCGGTTACAAGAACTCGACCAAGATCGCCAAGGAGGCTTTGGCTACCGACGGCAGCGTCTACGACCTCGTATTGGAGCACGGCGTGCTGAACAAGGAGGAGTTGGATACGATTCTCAAACCCGAGAACATGATCCGTCCCGTCAAGCTCGACATCAAGCCGCGCCGATAAATACCGATCGACAGACAAACAATATAGCGCCCGACACATGTCGGGCGCTATATTTTATTGGGCGCCGCCATGTCACTCCGACGAAGGACGTTAGTACGCCCGGGCTGTCATTCTGAGGAGCGTTCGAAGAACGCGACGTGGGAGAAAACAAACGTCGACCACAAAGCGACGGCTTGCGCCGTTTTACAATTCTGACCCCACCCCTGAATCCCCTCCCTCGGGGGGGGGCACTGAAAAAGTAATCACTTATAATCGGCAAAACCAAATGTAGCGAAATTCAGAACCAGAT
>CAZEXJ010000122.1:0-5382 GCA_964516585.1 uncultured Alistipes sp. | reverse complement strand
AGACCGGTGTCAGACAAGCCTTCAAAACACGCGCGAAACACGCGCAATACAGCCCTACGAACGAACGACCTGAGGGGGTACTGAAAGGGAAAAACGCAAGTTTTTCCCTTTTTGTTTTGTCTCAATGGTTTATCCGGAAATAGGCAACTGATCCCATTATATGGTTAGTAAGCACCTTTCATCAACCGGAAATAGCTACTGATCCAAATAGCTACTGACCCCATGTCGCTCCGCGGAGCGTGCTTGCACGCGACGTGGGAGTCTCGGTGCACCCGCAAAAGAAAAGAGAGGCCGGTGATCGGCCTCTCTGAGTTGGGCTACCTGGATTCGAACCAAGAATGACAGGACCAGAATCTGTAGTGTTACCATTACACCATAGCCCAATAGTTTTATAGCTTTCTGTTTGACGATGCAAAAGTAGAATATTATTTTTAAATTGCAAAGTATTTTTCTGAAAAATTTTTACCTTTGTTAGAGTTTTTCATATGCATATTATTATTAACTATAAAACATTGATTTATGAATAACATCAAAACGCGCCTTATCGTAATGAACTTCTTGCAGTTCGCCATTTGGGGTTCGTATCTGACATGTATCGGTCAGTTCCTCGGCCGTGCCGGATTGGGAGATTACATCTCTTGGTTCTACATAGCTCAGGGTGTGGTTTCGATCTTCATGCCGGCGATCATGGGTGCTTTGGCCGACAAATTCATTCAACCGCAGCGGCTGCTTGGCATTTCACATCTGTTAGCCGGCGGCTTCATGTTGGTTGCCGCATATTTCGGTTGTCAGGCTACGGGCATAGCGGTCGATAATGCCGGCACGGCAGGATTCGTGGGCGACATATGGCCGGTATTCATTCCATACGTGCTTAGCGTGGCGTTCTACATGCCGACAATCGCGCTGACCAATACGGTGGCTTTCTCCACGTTGTCGCGCAACGGGTTCGATTTCGTCAAAGCCTTCCCGCCGATCCGCACCTGCGGAACGATAGGTTTCATCGCCGCCATGTGGACGGTCAACAGCTTCTCGTTCGGGTTGGATATGAACGCGCAGTTCACCTACATGCAGCTCGTCATTTGCGGCGCGCTGGGACTGTTGTTGGGATTCTACTCGTTCACGCTGCCCGAGTGTCCGCTCGACAGGTCGACTGTCAAGGAGGAGAAGACGTTGGTGCAGCGTTTGGGTCTCGACGCTTTCGTGCTGTTCAAGCAGCGTAAAATGGCCATGTTCTTCATATTCTCGATGCTGCTCGGTGTGTCGTTGCAGATAACCAACGGCTATGCAACGCCCTATATCAACAGTTTTGCCTCTTCGTCGGACAGCTGGTTTGCACAGAACCCGACGATGCTCGTCTCGGTGTCGCAGATCTCGGAGGCCTTCTGCATATTGCTCACCTCGTTCTTCCTGCTGAAATTCGGCATAAAGAAGGTGATGCTTATCGCCATGTTCGCATGGGTGCTGCGCTTCGGACTATTCGGCGTGGGCACCACCGACAGTGTCATGGGTATCGTAGCGTTGTTCCTGTCGTGTATAGTCTACGGCGTGGCGTTCGACTTCTTTAACGTATCGGGAGCCATGTTTACGCAGCAGGAGGCGCCCAAGTCGATGCAGAGCAGCGCGCAGGGATTGTTCATGCTGATGACCAACGGCATCGGCGCTTCGGTCGGCACATGGATCGCCGGAAAGGTGGTAATGCACAACTGCGACTGGAAGGGCGACTATCTCCTGTCACGCCCCGAAATAGAGAACGGCTGGCAGACGACATGGTTCATCTTCGCCGCATACGCGCTTGCCGTGGCGGTGGCATTTGCCATACTGTTCAAGTACAAACATGTCCCGGCAGATCGTCCTGCTCTGAAAAAGAGCTGATAACAGTTATAATTAGGGCTTGTCCCTTTGTAGGCCGCGCCATAAAAGGTGCGGCCGTTTTTTTGCGCCATTACCCCTGATGACGACTGTCGGACACTTTCGGTTCACCCTCGAACCCCGGTGGATACGGGAATTAAGAGATTGACACGCCTCGCTGCGCTCGGCTCGCAATGACATGGTACAACGCCCCGCAATGTCACTCCGAGGAGCGTGTTTGCACGCGACGCGGGAGTCTCGGTGCACCCGCAAAAGTTAAGCATTATACGGTTCCCTCCCTAAAACGGATCGCCCCGCAACGGCAGTGCCGTGCGGAGCGATGCTTATGTCGTTTACGGAGGTTATTCGGGATCACCTGCAAACCCCGGTGGGGACGGGAATTAAGAGATTGCCACGCCACGCAGCGCTCGGCACGCAAAGACATAGTACAAATCCCCGCAATGTCACTCCGAGGAGCGTGCTTGCACGCGACGCGGGAGTCTCTATACGCACATAACAACTGAAAGTTTTTCCTCTCCCCGCCGCTTTTTGCTGGTGATCCGTTATTTGCCGCCGCTGCCCGACGAGTCGCCCGAAATCGCATCGTCGTTGTCGATCGATTTGGATATGCTCTTCACTTCGGCGCGCCGTTTGCCGAATCGCCACGATATGCCGAACGAAATACGGTTGCCGCCGGGATATCGATATTCGTGCCACGTGATGTATGTAGGCGTTTGGATCGTCGTGGAGTTGGTAATGTACTTGCGGAACGGGTTGCTGGCCGACAGCGACAATGTCAACCTGTCGTCGAGCAGTTTCTGATTGATGCCGAGTCCGTAATACCATGTCCACTTGTCGTACGTTTTGGCCAAATATGCGCTGGGCAGGCTGACTATTTCGTATATGTTGAGTATTGCGCCTTTCCATAGTTTTATGTCTATGTTGAGCGATTCGTGAAATCCTACGCCCTCGGTGTCGATGCCTTGCGACAGCAGTTTATAGCGCCCGTATGTGACGCGTGCCGAGAACGACAGTGTAAACTTGTCGCTGGGACGGAACATCAGTGCCGCTGCCAACGAGTAGCCCCGCGAATGCATGTCGTTGGTGCGGGTATCGTAGATTATGCCGTTGTCGAGCATGCGCGTGAAATTGGAGATGCCGTTGTTGGAGATGTATGCCATCGGATAGACCGACATGTTCCACTTGTTGTGCGAGTAGGAGTATTTGAGCGTTATGGTGTGACTCACCTGAGAGCGCAGATCGGGATTGCCCGATATTATGGTTGTCGCCGATATGTTTTCGTAAGGCGACAGCATCTCGATCGACGGGCGTCCCAGACGTTGGGTATAGGTCAGTGAGAGGTTGTGCCCAGCGGCCGGCTGCCAACTCGCCGAAAGATACGGCACCACGTTCCAGAAAGAGTTGTCGAACGAATACCTGTCATCCTGCAACGGCGTGACATCGGCAGAGTTGTATGTGCCCTCGATGCGTATGCCGCCGTTTGCCGACCATGTGTCGCCTTCGTAGCTGTAACCTCCGTACAGCGCTGCTATATGTTGATAGTAGCGCATGTTTCCTCCCTCGACCAGCGTGCCGTCTATGGTGGTGGAGTTGTCTATCGACGAGTGGCGGTAGATGTGTTTGGCGCCGACATCGACGGTGTGTGCGTCGCCCAGCATTACGGAGTAATCGGCCTGAAATGTGTTTGTAATAGTGCGCATATCCTCTTTTTCGGCTTGCATATAGTTAAGCCCGCCAGTGTAGGCGCTGTTCTGACTCCACCAGTCGGGATCGATGTCGAGATTGTCGGCGAACGACAGCGTGTGATAGCCCTCCTCGTCGAAACGGTGCTCGTAGGCCAACGTCATCGGTCCTCCGAGATATTTGTATTCGGCCTCGTTGACGTATGCGTATTCCTGCACAGGCTTGTGACCGGCATCGCTTATCGTGTTATGATGCATGTCGCGGTTTATCATCTTCGGCGATGCGTATATGCCGCCATCGAACGTGAGCAGGTCGTTCTCGTCGATCTGATACGAGGCCGAGACCGATGCGCCGTAGTGGATCTGCCGCAGCTGCCGGCTTTCAGTAGTCGCATATTGATAGCGATTGGCGTCCGATACGAGATTCTCGGTCTGCATCTGCCTTTCGCCGTTGTCGGCAGGGAAGTAATAGCCGCTGTATGCGTTGACCTCCAAGGCGAACTTGCCGCTCTGTACGGCAACACGTCCGTTGATGTTGTTCGATATGTTGGGATAGAATGAAAAACGGTCGCTCAGCGAGCCGTCGAAACCGTCGACACGGCGCGATGCGGTGATGATGTTGAGTATGCCGGCCGTACCCTCGGCGTCGTACTTGATGCCGGGATTGGTGATGACCTCTATGCGTTTGATCGACGAGGCGGGCATGCTCTTTATTATCTCGCTGAAATTGCGGCTCATCGAACCCTGCGAGTGTCCGTTGACGAGTATCTTGTAGTTCGATTCTCCGTTGATTAGCACATTGCCATTGGCATCGATCGACAGCTGCGGCACCTTGCGCAATATCTCCTCGAAGGTGGCCGTAGCCGCCTGCGGATCGTTCTCCACCTCGTAGGTCAGTTTTTCGGCCGTGTGGGTCACCAACGGTTTCTGCACGACTATCTCCACGCTCTCCAACTGCTCGCCCTCCTCCATGACGATGTCGCCCATGTCGGTATCTTTCTCTATCGTCATCTGGCGCACGACGGTGCGATAGCCCAACATCGAAAATGTCATGCGGTAGGCGCCCGCCTCGTCGACCGTTAGCGAGAATCGCCCGCTGCCGTCGGCGCAGTTGGCCGCTGTGCATGTGGAATCGCGCATGGCCGATACCGTGACGTAACCTACGGCCTTTTCGCCCGCAGCATCGACGCATCGTCCCGTAATGCGCAGCTGCGCTCCTGCCGCTTGCATAACCGCGACGGTACAGATGACGGAAAATAAAAGTCTCTTCATAACTGATACTGTTAAAATTTAATGATTATCCGCATCCCCCCGACGCATGCAGATGTGCAGCGCCCGACAACACGGAGTCATCAGGTGAAGTATGTTATGCGTCGGATTGTGTTTATGCGCCAGCTTGTGCAAGGGGCGTAAATTCCCCCCCCCTCAAAAACTTGCCGTTTCGGGCAGCTGTGTATGGCGCATAACGATACATTGAAATGTTCTGTTTTACATTGCAAAGGTAATAAGATTTTATCGCTTCCGGTCATTCTCGATCGTATTTTTAACACTATATAGACACGCAATGTTGGGGAATCTGACATCTTTTTTCGTGAAAAGCGGCATTCTACTGCCGCTCCTTGTCGTTCGGCAATGGGCAGTACACACAGTACAGCCCATCGCCTCGCTCTGTCGTCGCGTTGTATAATACCGCTTTTGACGAAAAAGAATGTTGTGGCGCTTGGGTCGTTTTCCGTGAAAAATACTATTCTACTTCCGCTCCTTGTCGTTCGGCAATGGGCAGTACGACAAGTACAGCCCATCGCCTCACTCTGTCGTCGCGTTGTATAAT
>CAZEXJ010000121.1:0-1667 GCA_964516585.1 uncultured Alistipes sp. | reverse complement strand
TGAGCATCCCCGAAGTGGTCGGACGCTATCTCGGAGGCGGTATGCGCCAATTCATGCGCATCTTTTCCATCCTGCTGCTGGTACTCGTCGGTGCGGTATTCGTTTTGAGCCCCGCCCAGCTGCTCACGTCGCTCATCCCCGAAATATCGATCCCCGTATGGGTGTGGATCATCTTAGCCTACTATTTCGTGGCGACCTTGCTGCCCATCGACAAAATCATCGGACGCCTCTATCCGGTATTCGGCATCGCCCTGATTCTGATGGCGATCGGTCTGCTCGGAGCCCTCTTTTTCGGGCATTGGGAGATTCCGGAACTCACGTCGGCCACGTTCAAAAACTTCCAACTCGACGCGCACAAACTCCCCATCGTACCGACCCTCTTCATCACCATTGCCTGCGGCGCCATTTCGGGTTTCCATGCCACGCAGTCGCCGCTTATGGCGCGTTGTATGGGCAACGAGCGCGAGTGCCGCTCGATATTTTACGGAGCTATGATATCCGAGTCGATCATAGCCCTTATATGGGCTGCTGTCGCCATGGCATTCTTCCACGGCGCCGAGGGACTGAATGCGGCGCTGGCCGAGAACGGCAGTGATGCCGGTCGGATTGTGACTAACATAACGAACACGACGCTCGGCATTGCGGGCGGCATCTTGGCCGTATTGGGTGTGGTGGCCGCACCGATAACCTCGGGCGATACGGCGTTTCGTTCGGCGCGATTGATTGTCGCCGACATGCTGCATTTCGATCAGCATAAAACATCGCACCGTATGGTCATCTGCGTGCCGCTGTTCGCCGTCGGCATAGCGGTGACATTCGTCGACTTCGACGTGATATGGCGTTACTTCGCATGGTCGAATCAGACTCTGTCCGTTATCGTGCTGTGGACTATCGTGGCGTGGCTGCGCCGCGAGGGGCGTGCTGTGTGGGTGGCTCTGCTGCCTGCTATCTTCATGACCTATGTGTGCTCATCGTTCGTCTTCGTGTCGTCGCAGTTCGTTGGCATGGGTGCGCAGACAATGGCATACGTCTACGGAGGATTGGTGACGGTAGCGTTAACGTGTTTGATGTTACGCATTATTTCCGTGAAAAGTCGTCATTAGCTTCCGCGTGCTCGTTCCACAGAATAGGAAATACATTAGTATATCCTATCCTGTGTCACGTCGTTTGCGTCGCTACTAACGCCTTTTGACGAAAATAAAGTTGGTTCTTTGGATGCTTTCCGTGAAAAGCCGTCATTAGCCGCCGCGTGCTCGTTGTTGTCTGTCATTCTGAGGAGGCCGCTTGCGGCCGACGTGAGAATCTCATCCACAACAGAGATTGCCACGCCTCGTTACACTCGGCTCGCAATGACATGCAGAGCGTGCAAAGCCGCTCCTCAGAATGACCGACAGAGCGTGCAAAGCGCACATTTCAGGATTCCCGACAACCGTCCCACGCCCCACCCGGAGCGAAGCGACCCAAGTCCCCTCCCGAGGGAGGGGATCGAGGGGTGGGGTCATAATTATATAACGGCGCAAGCCGTCGCTTCGGTGGTCGACGTTTGTCTTCTCTCACGTCGGCCTGCGGCCTCCTCAGAATGGACAAACAGAGCGTGCAAAGCGTATATATACACACACACATATATATATATATGTATATACACACACACATACACATACATACAC
>CAZEXJ010000120.1:0-9310 GCA_964516585.1 uncultured Alistipes sp. | reverse complement strand
GCCGAACGCAACACCCCAACCATGTCACTCCGAGGGAGGGCGCAGCCCGACCGTGGGAGTCTATGTATTGTCTGTCACTCCGAGGAGAGCGAAGCACGACGTGGGAGTCTCGACGCCCCAAACTGTCATTGCGAGCCGAGCGTAGCAAGGCGTGGCAATCTCTTTTGCGGACGAGATTCTCACGTCGCGTTCACAGAACGCTCCTCAGAATGACATAGCGGTGAAAATAGTCACCTAAGCACCACAGCCTAATTTTTCGTCAAAAGCGGTATTATACCACGCGACGACGGAATGAGGCGATGGGATATACTAAATGTATTTCCCATTGCCGAGCGACAAGGAGCGGCAGTAGAATGCCGCTTTTCACGAAAAAGACACGGGAAATTATTCGATACGAATAAACTTCTCCACCCCCATATCCTTGGCCTTTTGTATAAGCTCCTCGTTGTTGTCGGAGACGACAAGAAGTTTGTCGCCTATGACCAGACGGGTGTAGCCCTTGGGAACGAAGTATTTGTCGTTGCGACATATCATGACCACAAGAGTGCCGCCGGGCAGAAGAATATCTTTGAGCGTGTCGCCGTGCGCGAGCAGGGATTCGTTGACCTCGATCTCGGAGAACTCGCTCTTGACGCTGTCGGGCATATTGACCTTGAAGACGCTCTCCAACTCCTCGTAGGCGAGTCCGAGCCAGTTGGCCATGCCGCTGACGGTAGTGCCCTGAACCACGAGCGAGATGATCGTCACGAGGAACACCACGTTGAATATATACTCGGCATTCGGCACCCCTTCGAGCACGGGGTATGTGGCGAAGATGATCGGCACGGCGCCGCGCAGACCCACCCACGACACATAGATGCGCGCCTTGGCGGTGAAGCGGCGGAACGGAGCGAGCCAGATGAATGAGGCCACTGGGCGCGCCACGAAGATCATGAAGGCGCCCACGGCAAGTCCCATAATAAGGACATCGCGCTCCAACAGGGCGTTGACATCGACCAAAAGGCCGAGGGCAAGGAAGAGTACGATTTGCAACAGCCACGTGAAGCTGTCGAAGAAGGTCATCAGCAGGTGGCGATGCACGATGCGATAGTTGCCGACCACAAGGCCGGTGATGTAGACGGCAAGATAGCCGTTACCGTAGGCGAGCGTGGTGAAGGAGAACGAAAAAAGGGCGCAGGCCAGCAGCATGATCGAGTAGAGCGACTGATTGCTGTGTATGTTGATGCGGTTGATGACCCATACGGATACCCGGCCGAACATGTAGCCGAGTGCAGCGCCGACGATCATCTGCACGGCGAAGGTGCGCAGCGTATCCACCCAGTCGAACTCCGCACCGGCGTCGGCGCTGCCGATCATCGACACGAGCAGCACGGTGAGGATATAGGCCATGGGGTCGTTACTGCCGCTCTCCAACTCCAACAGCGGCCGCAGATTCTGCTGCAAGCCCTGCCGCTTGGAGCGCAATATGGAGAATACCGAGGCCGAGTCGGTCGACGACATTGTGGCAGCAAGAAGCAGTGCCGCCACGAACGACATCTCGATGCCGATATACGGCGCTATGAAATATACGAATCCGCCGACGATGAATGCCGTGGTCACAACACCCATCGTGGCGAGTGCCACGCCCGAGGTCATGACCGGACGTATCTCCGAGAACTTGGTGTCCATACCGCCCGAGAACAGTATGATGCAGAGGGATATCATGCCCAAGAACTGCGTAAACTCATAGGAATGGAACGGGATGAAATCGTTGTAGCCGAAGACCATACCCACGCCGAGGAAGAGCAGCAGCGCGGGCGCGCCCAGTCGATAGGCCACCTTGCCGGCCAATACGGCTATAAAGAGGAGCAAGGCTCCGACAAGCAAAAAATTCTCGTTTAACATATATCGTCAATCAACATGTAAGCAATCTCTTTCGGCCGCATCGGCGCCGGTCGGGCGCGTCAGTCGCGGCTGCGGTCAACTCCTGCGATCTTCACCTCGCCCACAGTCCCCGGCAAGGCGTAAAGCGTCCCGCAAACATCTATCGCATTAATAAGATATCATATCGTTGCAGTGTTGAACACAATGCTATCGCAACGGCAGAGCATCCGACCGCTGCGGGCATGATGCGGCCGCAGCCGGCAATACGATGAGCAAACGGTGTATCATCACTGCGGTATAAACGTATATGTTATCTCACCCTCGTGCGAAGATGGCGCCTGAGAATTTATATCGAACCTCGAATTTCGTGCCGCATGCAAAGCCTCCTCTTTCATCGAGGCGTCGCTGCCCGACCACGATTTCACGCGCGCCGAGACCACCTTGCCGCCGTGGTCGACCCACACCGTCACGACCACCTCGCCGCCGCCCTCGCAGCGATATGCCGGGGGGTAAAGTTCACGGTGGTTGCGCACCGGCGAGTGGAACTCGTAGCTTATGGTAACACGCCCTGCGAACTTGCCCTTTTCGGCCGAATCGCTCTCTCCGCCGCCATTACCGCCACCGCCGCCGCTGCCTATGGCGCCCACGGCCTGCATGCCGCGCTCGTACTCGCTGCGATTGGCGGCCGCATCGGCTGCGACCTTATCCATAAGCTCTTGGGTTTGGGCATCGTACTCGGGCGTCGGCGACGAGGCATTGTTCTGCGACGATTCGTTGGACGAGACGTTTTTCACCTGCGACCAGTCGAACTGACGCTGCTCGACCTCCTTTATCAACTCGTCGCGACGGCGGCGCAGACGCTCCAACTCGTCGAGCGACGGCTCCTCGGCCATGTCGACGACGATTTCATACTCCACAGGCCTCCTCTCCACATAAATTCGAGCCGACCACATGGCGCCTACGGCTGCGACGTACATCAACAGCACGGCGCACAGACCAAGGCGATGCTCGTAGAGCCACTCGCCCGCGCCCTGAGAGCGCGGAGGGTATGCTGCACTCCGGCGGCGAGGCCTGTTTCCGCGCTCACCGCGCCCCGTTACACGGCCATTATCACTGCATTGTCTTCTGTCGTCGGTCATCGTTTGTCGATTATTCCGAGCAAAATTACTATTTTTTTCGGGAAAATTAGTACCTTTGCATGCGATTACATAAAAATTATATATAGTATGGCTACTAAACAACGAACCTTGGCCGCGCCGATTTCGTTCAAGGGCAAAGGACTGCACACCGGTCTCAGCGTCAATATGACGATCAATCCGGCGCCGGAGAACCACGGCATAGTATTCCGCCGCACTGATATTGAAAACTGTCCGACCATACCGGCACTCTGCGAATTCGTCACCGACACTTCAAGAGGCACTACCATAGAACGCGCAGGAGTGAAAGTATCCACCATAGAGCACATCATGTCGGCACTGTGGACACTCGGCGTAGACAACGCACTGATCGACATCGACGCCCCCGAGACGCCCATCATGGATGGATCGGCACGCGAATATGCCGCCAAAATAGTAGAGGTCGGCACCGTCGAGCAGAATGCCGACTGCAAATTCTATGAAGTTACGGAGAAACACGTATATACGATCCCCGAGAAGGGCGTTGCCATAATCATCTACCCCGACGACGTATTCTCGGTATCGGTACACGTCGACTACAATTCGAAAGTCGTCGGCAACCAGTACGCCACCTACTATCCGGGCGACGATTTCGCCGACAAGATAGCGCCGTGCCGCACGTTCGTATTCCTGCACGAACTGGAACCGTTGATACAGATGAATCTCATCAAGGGCGGCGATTTGGACAACGCCATAGTCGTCGTGGAGAATCCCGTTTCTGACCAACAGTTGAATCATCTCAAAGAGATATTCCGCAAGGACGACATCAGCATCACGGGAGGATACCTCAACAACCTGCAACTGCGCGCCAACAACGAGTTGGCACGCCACAAGCTGCTCGATCTGCTTGGCGACTTCGCGCTGTTAGGTCTGAGAATCAAGGGACGGGTATGGGCTACGCGCCCGGGGCACTTCGCCAACACCGAGTTCATGAAAGACATCCTCCGCATGGTGCGCCGCGACGGCGAGCAGCCGGCTTTCAAATACAGCGCCAAGGAGCCAGCCAAATTATCTATCACCGAGATACAGAAACGACTGCCCCACCGCTCGCCTTTCCTGTTGGTCGACAAGATATTCCACATCGACGAGAACTCCATAGGCGGCATCAAGAACGTTACGATGGACGAGCCGTTCTTCATGGGGCACTTCCCCAAAGAGCCGGTAATGCCCGGAGTGCTCATCCTCGAATCGCTGGCACAATGCTGCGGCGTGCTGGTACTCAGCAAAGTGCCCGACCCGGAGAACTACTCGACCTATTTCCTCAAAATCGACAACGTGCGTTTCAAACGCAAGGTCGTGCCGGGCGACACGCTTCAATTGGAGACATTCATCACCGAGCCGATACGGCGCGGCATCACCTCGGCGCAGTGCAAGGCCTTCGTCGGCGGCATGTTGGTGTGCGAGGCAACGCTCACGGCACAGGTAATCAAGAACATGAAATAGCAACGACCTAACCGCAACCCAATATGATCAGCAACTTAGCTTACATACATCCCGATGCGAAAATCGGCAACAACGTCACCATAGAACCCTTCGCCTACATAGAGGGCGACGTCGTTATCGGCGACGACTGCTGGATAGGCCCCCACACCGCGATATACAACGGAGCGCGTTTAGGCAAAGGCAACAAGGTGCATCCCGGAGCCTGCATAGCGTGTCAGCCCCAAGATTTGAAGTTCGCGGGAGAGAAGTCTACGGCAGTCATAGGCGACTACAACGACATACGCGAGTGCGTCACCATATCGCGCGGCACGGCTTCGCGCGGCACCACCATCGTCGGCAGCCACAATCTGCTTATGGCATACGTGCATATCGCACACGACGATGTCGTCGGCAGTCACTGCGTGTTCGCCAACCGTCTGTCGTTGGCAGGCGAAGTGGAGGTGGGCGACTGGGTGGTTATAGGAGGTCACTCGGCCGTGCATCAGTGGGTGCATATAGGCGACCATGCCATGATACAGGGAGGCGCGTTGATCGGGCAGGATGTTCCGCCCTACATCATCGTATCGAACGGCGAGGCGCATTACGCAGGCATAAACAAAATAGGCCTGTCGCGCCGCGGCTTTACCGTCGAGCAGATAACGTCGATACACGACACCTGCCGCATTCTGTTCCAAAGCGAACTTAACTACATGACGGGATGCGACAAGGCCGAGGCCGAAATAGCGCAGTCGCCCGAACGCGACGCGCTGTTGAACTTCATCCGCTCGTCGAAACGCGGCGTGGTGAAACAGTATGTCGGCCGCAAGGAGTAGAAATTTTCCATTTTTTTCGATAAGCCGAGCTTAGCGCAGGCCTTGTTCGGGCTATGCCGAGGCGATAAAAGAGTGGATGACGACAAACGATCGAAAAAAAAGCGTAAAATATTAGGTATAACCGAAAATTATATCTAAATTTGCAACATAAGGAGCAGGATAAGGGGACGCAAGTGTCCCCTTATCTTATGAATATACTAAGGCACATTTCAGTTTACTACGACGAATATGATTGACAAAGAGAAAGTTATTGAGTTGGCAGAACGACATATAGAGGGTACCGAACTCTTCGTGGTGGCATGCAGCGTATCGCCGGCCGGCGACATCGAACTCTTGATCGACAGCGACACATCGGTTTCGATCGACGCCTGCGCCGAACTTAATCGCGCATTGGAGGCGGAGTTAGACCGCGACAGCGAGGATTTCTCGCTTACCGTAGCCTCGGCCGGAATAGGCTCAGAACTGCGCACCATGCGTCAATACCGCAAACTCGTAGGCTCGTCGATCGAAGTGCTGCTCACCTCGTCGGAGAAGATTCTGGCCTGTCTCGATGCCGTCGACGACGAGGGCATCACCCTCTCCTACGACGAGAAGCAGAGCGTCGAGGGCAAGAAGCGCAAGCAGACCGTACACGTCACGCGCCGCTACACATGGAACGATGTGCGTTACGCCAAAGAGTGGCTCGACTTCAAGTAAAGGGCAGTGAAGAAATTTAATAAAATAAAACGATAAACGACAATGAATTATGTGAATCTTATCAGCAATTTTGCTGAGTTCAAAGAGTTGAAGAACATCGACAATGCCACCTTGATCGGAGTTTTGGAGGACGTATTCCGTCACGCTTTGCAGAAGCAGTTCGAGAGCGACGAGAATTTCGACGTCATCATCAACCCCGAGAAGGGAGACTTGGAGATATGGCGCAACCGCACCGTCGTCGAAGACGGGGCTGTCGAGAATCCCAACATGCAGATTGCCGTAACGCAGGTTAAGGCGATCGATCCCACCTACGAAGTCGGCGACGAGTATGCCGATCAGATCGACATGGCGCAGTTCGGCCGCCGCGCCGTGCTGTCGCTGCGTCAGAATTTAGCTTCGCGAATACTCGATTTAGAAAAGGCCGCCCTGTTCGAGAAATACTCTGAGAAGGTCGGCGAGATCATCTCGGGCGAGGTATATCAGGTGTGGAAGCGCGAGGTGCTCATACACGACGATGACGACAACGACCTGTCGCTGCCCAAGTCGGAGCAGATCCCCAATGACTTCTACCGCAAGGGCGACACGATCAAGGCTATCGTCAAGAGCGTGGAGATGAACAACAACCAGCCGCGAATAATCCTCTCGCGCACCGACAACCAGTTCCTCGAACGCCTATTCGAACAGGAGGTGCCGGAGATCTACGACGGTCTGATCACCATAAAGAAAATCGCGCGCCTACCGGGCGAGAGAGCCTAAGTGGCGGTCTAGTCGTATGACGAGCGCTTCGTTCCGGTTGGAGCCTGCGTCGGCATGAAAGGTTCGCGTATATACACTATCGTCAAGGAGTTGCGCAACGAAAACATCGACGTCGTAAACTACACGGCCAATCCGCAGCTGCTTATTCAGCGTTCGCTCAATCCCGCCAAAATATCGAGTATCACGATCGACGAGGAGAAGAAGACCGCTGCCGTATATCTCAAACCCGAGGAGGTGTCGTTGGCAATCGGCAAGGGTGGTCTGAACATCCGTCTGTCGAAGATGCTCACAGGCTACGACATCGACGTATATCGCGAGATCGAGGAGGAGGACGTGGCACTCACCGAGTTCGCCGACGAGATCGAGGGCTGGATCATCGATGCGTTGAAAAATGCCGGTTGCGACACGGCCAAGAGCGTATTGGAACTGCCCATCGAGGAGATAGCCACACGCGCCGACCTCGAAATCGAACAGGCGCAGAAAGTCGTAGAGATACTGAAAGCCGAATTCGAATAACGATATACGTATAAACAGTGCAAACGCAAGACAAGAAAGGAGAAATTGATGGATAACAACAAAAAAATAAGGCTCATACAAGTTGCCAAGGAGTTCAAGGTGGGGTTCAATACCATAGCCGACTTCCTCCAAAAGAAAGGCATACAGAGCGACGGTTCGCCCAGTTCGCTCGTATCGCCCGAGGTCTATGCCGTTTTGGAAAAGGAGTTCGGCAAGAATCGCATTTCCGGCAACGAGCGTAACGCCATACGCGAGCGTATATCGCAAAAGCCGGCGAGCGTGAGCATCAACTCGCAGCAGCCCAAAGCCAAGGAAGAGGAGGAGTTGGTAGTCAAAAGCAAGATTATAAACATAAAGGACGAGATACAGACGCCCAAGATATTGGGCAAGATCGATCTCGACGGCGGCAGAAACAGCAAGGAGGGCAACAAGCCCCAGCCTGCTGCAAAGACGGGAAGTGCGCCCGCCGCAGAGAAGCCGAAGACGCAGCCGGCACCTGCTCCTGCTCCTGCACCGACTCCCGCACCTGCCCCGGCGCCGCGCCCCGAACCCAAGGCCAAGGCCAAGATAGAGCCTGCGCCGCAACAGGCAGAGCCGGCAAAGGAGGAGCAGAGCGAGAAGCCCAAGGACAACATCTTCCGTCCGGGCATAACGCAGTTGCGCGGTCCGCAGATCATCGGCACGATGGACGTATCGAACATGGTTCCCGGCGGCAAGCACAAGCGCAAGCGTTTAGACAAGGAGAAGGTCGATGTCAACAAGGCGCAGCACAGCGGCAAGGGCAAGGATCAGGCAGGCGGCCGCAACAGCAATAACAGCGGCGGCAAGGGCAAAGATCAGCAGCAGAACCAGCGGCAGCAGGCAGAGGGCAAAAAGTTCAAGAACAAGAAGAATCAGCCCAAGCCGGTGGTTCGTCCCGAGGTCAGCGACGAGGAGGTGCAGAAGCAGATAAAGGATACTCTGGCGCGTCTCACGTCGAAGGGCGCCAAATCGAAGGGCGCCAAATACCGCAAGGAGAAGCGCGAGGAGGTTCGCGAGAAGATGAACGAGGAGATGGAGCGCGAACAAATGGAGCGCACCGTTCTCCGCGTCACGGAGTTCGTCACGGTAAGCGAGTTGGCAACTATGATGAACGTCTCTCCCATGGAGGTCATATCGGCCTGCATGAACCTCGGACTCATGGTGTCGATCAATCAGCGGCTCGATGCCGAAGCTCTCGTTGTGGTGGCCGAAGAGTTCGGATTCAAGGTGGAGTTCGTGTCGGTGGAGATACAGGAGGCTATCGAGACTGACGAGGACAAAGAGGAGGATTTGGTTCCGCGTCCGCCGATCGTCACCGTCATGGGACACGTCGACCACGGTAAGACATCGCTGTTGGACAACATCCGCAAGACGAACGTCACGGCGGGCGAGGCCGGCGGTATCACCCAACACATAGGCGCCTATTCGGTGGAGCTTAACGGGCAGAAGATCACGTTCCTCGATACTCCCGGCCACGAGGCCTTCACGGCAATGCGCGCCCGCGGTGCAAAGATCACCGACGTGGCGATCATCATCGTGGCGGCCGACGACAATGTCATGCCGCAGACTATCGAGGCCATAAACCACGCGCAGGCGGCAGGTGTGCCCATGGTATTCGCCATAAACAAGATAGACAAGCCGGGTGCCAACCCCGACCACATCAAGGAGCAGCTCGCGCAGATGAATTACTTGGTGGAGGACTGGGGCGGCAAGTACCAGAGTCAGGACGTATCGGCCAAGAAGGGCATCAACCTCGACAAACTGCTCGAAAAGGTGCTGTTGGAGGCCGAGATGCTCGATCTGAAAGCCAACCCCAACCGCAAGGCGCAGGGTGCGGTCATCGAATCGACGCTCGACAAGGGGCGCGGTTATGTGGCCACGATCATGGTGCAGAACGGCACATTGCACGTGGGCGACGTGCTGCTGTCGGGAACCTTCACCGGCCGCGTCAAGGCCATGTTCGATGAGAACGGCAAGAAGGTCGCCGAGGCAGGCCCCTCGACACCCGTACAGGTGCTCGGTCTGAAC
>CAZEXJ010000119.1:0-11510 GCA_964516585.1 uncultured Alistipes sp. | reverse complement strand
GCAGTGACGGATAATCGCTCATAGCACGCTCCTCGGGGGAGGGGTGGCGGGTGCGATTTGCGAAAAATAAAAATTTTCTATAATTTTGTTATACGGGTCGTGTTGCGGCGATTCGCAAAGCGTTTTCGATAAGCCGAGCTTAGAGCCGAACTCGTTTCATCTGTCTATGCCGGGGCGAGAAAACGAAGAATGAAATTCAATGATTTTATGTTTATGCCACATGGATTACCAAAGCATACTTGAAGCTATATATAACGAGATTCGACCCTTTGCCCGCGAGGGCAGGCAGGCCGACTACATACCGGCATTAGCCGAAGTCGACCCCGACAAGTTCGGTATCTGCATCGACACCATCGACGGCCGCCAATATATGTTGGGCGATGCCGCCGAGCCTTTCTCGATACAGTCGATAACCAAAGTCTTTTCGCTGGCGGCAGCATTCTGTATCGAGGGCGAAGGGCTGTGGCAGCGGGTGGGGCGCGAGCCGTCGGGCACGACGTTCAACTCGCTTATACAGTTGGAGGCCGAGCGCGGCATACCGCGCAATCCGTTTATCAATGCGGGGGCGATAGTGCTGGCCGACATACTGATGTCGCACTACGACGATTATGAACAGCGGTATATCGGTTTTATCAGGGAGATAAGCGGCAATCCCTCGATAGACTACAATCGCACCGTGGCCGCCTCGGAGCGCGAAAAAGCCTATCTCAACGCCGCCATAGCCAACCTGTTGAAGTATCACGGCAATCTGTCGGGCGACATAGAGAGCGTGCTGCGCTTCTACCTGTTGCAGTGTTCGGTGGAGATGAGCTGCCGCGACCTGTCGCACGCCTTCATGTCGTTTGCCGACCACCGTTCGCAGTTCCGCTTCACGGACGTCGGTCTTACTTCGTCGCAGGTGAAGCGCATCAATGCCATAATGCAGACGTGCGGATTCTACGACGAGGCGGGCGAGTTCTCGTATCTCGTCGGCCTGCCCGGCAAGAGCGGCGTGGGCGGCGGCATAGCGGCCGTGTACCCGCTGAAATACTCGGTGACGGTGTGGAGTCCGCGTCTCAACGCGAAGGGCAACTCCGTAATGGGCATGAAGGCGTTGGAGCTGCTGACGACATATACCGAAGAATCGATATTCTGATGCCGGCGTGCGGTTTGCGAGCCGGGAATACGGAAAATTTAATATCTTTGCACTCTGGGTAGAGTAACGGAAATTATTGACACATTAAACATAAAAGTATGGAGAATCAGACACCACGGACATCGCTTCCGGACAATGCGTATCGCGAATTGAAGCCGGGCGAGGAGTACAAACCTCTCATGTCGGCCGACCAGAGTCCGGCCGAAGTGACACCCTATTCCGTAACGGTCGGCATAATCATGGCCGTACTTTTCTCGGCGGCTGCGGCTTTCCTCGGCCTGAAAGTGGGGCAGGTATTTGAAGCGGCGATCCCGATAGCGATCATCGCCGTAGGACTCGGCACGATGCGCGGCAACCGCAACATGTTGGGACAGAACGTCATCATACAGAGTATCGGAGCCAGCTCGGGCGTTATAGTGGCCGGAGCCATATTCACCCTGCCGGCGTTGTATATTCTTAATCTCGACGTCGACTTCTTTCAGGTATTCTTCTCGTCGCTGTTGGGCGGCGTGTTGGGTATCGTGCTGCTGATACCGTTCCGCAAATACTTCGTCAAGGAGATGCACGGCAAATACCCCTTCCCCGAGGCTACGGCCACCACGGAGGTGCTCGTGTCGGGCGAGAAGGGCGGCTCGCAGGCCAAACTGCTCGTGGCATCGGGCTTGATAGGCGGTCTGTACGACTTTGTCGTATCGACATTCGGCCTGTGGACGGAGGCTGTATCGACGCGCATATGCGAGTGGGGACAGATGTGCGCCGACAAGTTCAAGGTGGTATTCGGCGTCAACACATCGGCCGCGCTGCTCGGTTTGGGATATATCATCGGTTTGAAATACGCGCTCATCATAACCGCAGGTTCGGCGTTAGTGTGGTTCGTTATAGTTCCGGCTGTGGGTTCGGTGGCCGACATGCTCGACCTGCACACCATGGGCACGCACCTCTATTCCATGGGCATCGACGGAGCGAGCCTCTCCACGCCCGAGGGCATATTTCGTGAGATAGGCCGCCCGATAGGCATCGGCGGCATAGCCATGGCGGGTTTGATAGGCATCATCCGTCAGTCGGGCATCATCCGTTCGGCCTTGTCGCTGGCGCGGCAGGAGCTTGGCGGCGGACGTGCCAAGACGGTGGAGCCGCGCACGCAGCGCGACATATCGATGCGCACGATACTCTCGGTGATTATCGCCACATTGGTGGTTCTGCTCGTATTCTTCCAGTTCGGCATACTCGGCAACTGGACTCAGACGATAGTGGCGCTGTTGATCGTGTTCGTCATAGCGTTCCTCTTTACTACGGTGGCGGCCAACGCCATAGCGATAGTGGGATCGAACCCCGTGTCGGGCATGACACTCATGACGCTTATCCTGTCGTCGCTTGTATTGGTGAGCATCGGCCTGACGGGCAGCAGCGGCATGGTGGCGGCATTGGTCATCGGCGGCGTGGTCTGCACGGCGCTGTCGATGGCGGGAGGCTTCGTCACCGACTTGAAGATAGGCTACTGGCTCGGAACCACGCCGCGCAAGCAGGAGACGTGGAAGTTCGTGGGCACGTTCGTGTCGGCGGCGACGGTGGCAGGTGTGATGATCATTCTCAACAAGACATACGGTTTCTCGGGCGAGAACGCTTTGGTGGCTCCGCAGGCCAACGCCATGGCGGCCGTCATACAGCCGCTGATGACCGGCGGCGAGACGCCGTGGATACTCTACTTCGCAGGCGCCATGCTGGCTTTGGTGCTGACCTCGATAGGCGTGCCGGCTCTGGCATTCGCTTTGGGTATGTTCATCCCGATGAATCTCAACGCCCCGTTGGTCGTGGGCGGATTGGTGGCTTGGTTCGTACAGCGCGCCAAGAGCAGCGAAGTGAGCAAGGCACGCGCCAATCGCGGTACGCTGATCGCTTCGGGCTTCATCGCCGGAGGTGCGCTTATGGGCGTGGTGAGCGCCATACTCACCTTTGCGGGATTCAATTGGAGACTCGAAGGCTGGGCAGGCTCGAACGGAGCCGAGTGGTTGGCTTTGGCGATGTACTTCGTGCTGATCGTCTACTTTGTAGTACACAGCCGCCGCACCGAAGCGGAGAAATGACAAAACAATCCGGAAACAATTTGATACGACGATATTATGGAATTGAAAGATCGCTTTTTGAAATACGTGTCGTTCGACACCCGCTCGGACGAGAACAGTGAGACGTTCCCCTCGACCGACAAGCAGCTCGTGCTGCTGCGTCATTTGGTTGAGGAGATGCAGACCATAGGTCTTACCGACGTCTCGATCGACGAATACGGTTACGCCATGGGTACGCTGCCCGCCTCGGAGGGGTGCGAGAATGCCCCCGTGATAGGTTTCATCGCCCACGTCGACACTTCGCCCGACATGAGCGGCAAGGATGTACGGCCGCATGTGGTGGAGTGCTACGACGGTCGCGACATAAGGCTTAACCCGGCCGTTACGATGCGCGTGGAGGATTTTCCAGAGCTGTCGTTCTTCAAGGGTCACACGCTGATACACACCGACGGCACGACGCTGTTGGGCGCCGACGACAAGGCCGGCGTGGCCGAGATAATGACCGCCATGGAGTGGCTCGCGGCGCACCCCGAGGTGAAGCACGGCCGCATACGCATAGGCTTCACGCCCGATGAGGAGATAGGCCGCGGAGTCGATTTCTTCTCGGTAGAGCGTTTCGGCGCCGATTTCGCCTACACGGTCGACGGCGGCATGGAGGGCGAGTTGGAGTATGAGAACTTCAACGCCGCGAGCGCCAAGATACACATTCAGGGGCGCAACGTACACCCCGGCTATGCCAAGGACAAGATGATAAACGCCATAGACATAGCCTGCGAGCTGAACCGCATGCTGCCCGAGTGGCAGACGCCGCAGCACACCGAGGGCTACGAGGGATTTTTCCACTGCGTGGGCATCTCGGGCACGGTCGAGGCGGCCGACATCAGTTTCATCGTGCGCGACCACTCGGCCGAGCGTTTCGAGGCCAAGAAGGTGCTGATGTGGGATGTGGTGAACTTCCTGCAACGCAAATACGGCGAGCAGACGCTGTCGCTGACGATCAAGGATCAGTATTTCAACATGCGCAAAATGGTCGAACCGCACCCGCAGCTTATCGACAAGGCCTTGGAGGCCATGCGCATGGCCGATGTCGAACCTGTCGTACGCCCGATCCGCGGCGGTACCGACGGCGCGCGCCTCTCGTTTATGGGGCTGCCGTGTCCCAATCTCTTTACGGGCGGCATGAACTTCCACGGCAAGTTCGAATACTGCTCGCTGACGACGATGCACAAGGCCATGCAGGTCATAATAAATCTTGCCCAGCTGTGGGCAAAATAGCGGTGCGAAGATGAATTTCGGATTTTTCAGGGTCGCTGCGGCTCTGCCCGAGAGGGTGCGGATAGCCGATGCGCGCAGCAATGTCCGACAGGCTGTGGAGATCGTCGAAGCGGCTGCCGCGGAGGGAGTGCGCGCGGTGGTCTTCCCGGAACTGTCGCTGACGGGATATACGTGCGGCGATCTGTTCCGTCAACGCAAACTTCTGGACGATGCCGAAGAGGCGTTGGCGCATTTGGTCGGGGCGACCGGCTCGCTGCCCGTGGTCTCTGTCGTCGGCATGCCCGTGAGAGCGGGCGACCGCCTCTATAACTGCGCGGTTGTAGTCGGCGGCGGCTGCATATGGGGCGCAGTGCCCAAGTCGTATATCCCCAACTACGACGAGTTCTACGAGTTGCGCCACTTCGCGTCGGGACTCGGCATATCGGACACGGTCGTCGAGTTGGCGGGCGAGGAGGTGTGTTTCGGCACCGATCTGCTCTTCTCGGTCGACGGCGTGGAGTTCGGAGTGGAGATATGCGAGGACCTGTGGTCGCCCATACCGCCGTCGTCGTATCTTGCGGCGGCCGGCGCCAAGGTCATATTCAATCTGTCGGCTTCGCCCGAGGCTGTCGGCAAACACGACTACCTGCTCGCGCTGGTGGCGCAGCAGTCGGCGCGTCTTGCCGCGGCATATGTCTACGCCTCGTCGGGCGCGGGCGAATCTTCCACCGATTTGGTCTTTGCCGGCAACGGCATCATAGCCGAGAACGGAGCGATAATGGCCGAGTCGGAGCGTTTCGCGCGCAAGCGTCAGATAGTTGCGGCCGACATCGACACGGAGCTTCTGTCGACGCGCCGCCTGACGCGCAATACCTTTGCCGTGAATGAGACGCCCGAGATGCGCGTGGTGCGCATAGAGCTGCCCGAGGCACGCGGCAATGCCGATCTGCGACGCCGTGTCGATGCGGCGCCGTTTGTTCCGTCGGACGACGCCATGCGCGAGGAGCGGTGCCGCGAGATATTCGAGATTCAGGCGCAGGGACTGTCGCAGCGTTTGGAGCACACCGCCTGCCGAACGGCCGTCATAGGCGTATCGGGCGGATTGGATTCGACGCTGGCTCTGTTGGTCGCCACCCATGCATTCGATACGCTCGGCTTGGATCGCCGCGGCATAGTCGGCATCACGATGCCGGGATTCGGCACAACCGACCGCACCTACACCAACGCACTGAAAATGATCGATGCGTTAGGCGTCACCCGGCGCGAAATATCGATACGCAAGGCCTGCGAACAGCACTTCGCCGACATCGGCCTGCCCGATGACGACCGCTCGGTGACATACGAGAACTCTCAGGCGAGGGAGCGGACGCAGATATTGATGGATGTGGCCAACATGCTCGGCGGCATGGTCATAGGTACGGGCGATATGAGCGAATTGGCGTTAGGCTGGGCGACGTATAACGGCGATCACATGTCGATGTACGGGGTCAACGCCTCGGTGCCGAAGACCTTGGTGCGACATCTTGTAGGGTGGTATGCTGCGGGTCGTGCCGGCGGAGAGCTGCGTGCGACGCTTCGCGATGTGCTCGATACGCCGGTAAGCCCCGAGCTTCTGCCTGCCGACGAGCACGGCGACATAGCGCAGAAGACCGAGGACTTGGTGGGTCCGTACGAGCTGCACGACTTCTTCCTCTATGCAATGGTAAGACAGGGATTCGACCCGTCGAAGATAGCTTTTCTGGCAGGGAAGGCTTTCGAGGGACGCTACTCGAAGCCGGTAATCATCAAGTGGCTGAGGGTATTCCTGCGCCGATTCTTCTCGCAGCAGTTCAAACGCTCGGCCATGCCCGACGCCCCTAAGGTGGGCAGCGTGGCGCTGTCGCCGCGCGGTGACTGGCGCATGCCCTCCGATGCGGTGGTACGCTCGTGGATCGAGCAGGTCGACGCGCTTGCGGAAAACAATTGAAACAAACTTATAATACGATGAAAAAGACTGTTTTATTACTCGCAGCGGTCGTGGCGATGTGCGTCCCGGCCGAGGCTCAGAACTGGCTCGATGCTTTGAAGGGCGCCGCCTCGACGGCGGTGGACAAGGTGACGGGCGGCAAGGCGACGGAGGCGATGTTGCAGGGTGTGTGGTCGTATGCCAGACCCGGCGTGAAGTTGGTAAGCGACTCTGCTGTGGCCGAGTTAGCCGCCTCGGCGGCGACCTCGACTTTGCAGTCGAAGTTGGAGGCGGCATATAAGTTCGCCGGCATAAAGGCGGGGGCATGTTCGTTTACGTTCAATGCCGACAAGAGCTTTTCTTCGACGTTCGGATCGCATACGATAGGGGGTACATACGAATACGATGCCGCCGACCACAAGATCACGCTGCACTACTCGGCGTCGAAGTTCAATTTGGGCGCGATCTCGGGCTATGCCTTTCTGAACGGCGCCTCGCTCGATTTGGTATTCCCGTTCGAGAAGCTGATGACGGTTCTCACAAAACTCGGTTCGCAGATCTCGGCGCTCAACACGGTTACCTCGCTGCTGAATCAGTACGACAACATAATGATAGGATTTGAATTCTCAAAATAGGAATATGAAGAAGACAGTGGCAATGCTGTTTGCCGCACTGTGGTGCGGCGCGGCTTCGGTCTCGGCGCAGTTCTCTCTCTCGGGCGCGCTCAATTCGCTGTTCGGCGACTCGCAGCAGAAAGAGAGTGCGGCGGCCGCAACGGTTTCGGCCGCCGACGCCCCTTCCAAACGCGCTCTTTCGGCCAAGTGGACTTTCGACAGTTCGGCCGTGGAGTATCGGGGCGACAACGCGCTGGCACGCATGGCCGTGAGCAGCCTTCAAACCCAGATAGCCGACATCTATGCCAAGGCGGGGCTGACTAAGGGCTGCGGCACGATACAGTTCAGGCAGAACGGTACGGCGCGTGCCGTGATGCAGGAGTACAAGATCGACGGCCGCTACGACTACGACGACTCGACCGGACGCATCACGCTGCGTGCGACCATCGAGGGACGCAGCGTCGAGTGCAGCGGTTACGTGGCGTTGAGGCATGGCGAGTTGACGCTGATACTCGATGTGAACGAGGCCTTTAAAGCCTTCAAGACGGCATTCCCCGAAATGTCGGGCAACCAGTATGTCGGCAGCGTGGCGCCGATAGTGGAGTCGATGCCGGGGCTGTATGCGGGAGGCGTGTTTACGAAATAGCCGATGCCCCGGTCGCGGCCGGCCGGGGAACGATAGGTGCGGAGTCTCTTTTTTCGGGGACTCCGCATCGCGTTAAGGTACCATAATTGCATGTGTGGGGTAGCAAAATATCAATTGTTAAATTTTACACTGTTATGGTAGCACTTGCAGCATCACTCATCACGCTCGGCGAATTGAATTATGCCCCCGATGCACTGGAGCCTTATATCTCGGCCGAGACTATTTATTATCATCACGACAAGCATCACGCGGGTTATGTCGCCAAGCTCAACGAGCTGATAAGGGATACGCGTTACGAGAACATGTCTTTGGAAGATATCGTGCGCGAGTCGGACGGCGCCATATTCAACAATGCGGCGCAGGTGTGGAACCATACGTTCTACTTCGACCAGTTCTCGCCCAAGCCGCAGAAAGAGCCTTCGGGCAAGCTGCTCGATGCTGTCGATATGACGTTCGGCAGTGTCGACGCCTTGAAAGCGCGCATGACGGGCGCCGCGACGACGCTCTTCGGATCGGGCTGGGTGTGGTTGGCCGCCGACCGCGACAAGAAACTGTATATCATCAGTAAACCCAAGGCCGGCACGCCGCTTACCGAGGGCTTGACGCCTTTGGTGGCTATCGACGTATGGGAGCATGCCTATTATATCGACTATCGCAACGAACGCGCTGCCGCCGTCAAGGCTCTGTGGAACGTGATCGACTGGAAACGTGTCGAGGAGCGTTTCAATGCCATAAAGTGACGCTCGGCGACAGCGGTCGTATCCGGCAGGCGGCAGGCTTGCCGGATATTTTTTTGCGGCGGGGGAGGCCTGTTGCGGGGTGACAGTTGTCATAGCCGACGTGTCATTTTGTCACGACAGCTGCCCGGCGGCATGACAAACGGTGCGGCCGCCGCCGCCGATTCGTGCCGTTCGTCCGTTTGGCATATCTATTGCGGTGCCATTTGGCAGCAAACGGAAATTATTAATGTATTAATCATAAAACTTAAAACAATTATGGCAATCAAACCGCTTTCAGACCGTGTATTGGTACTGCCCAATCCGGCAGAGGAGAAGACCGCGGGAGGTCTCTATATTCCCGATACGGCAAAGGAAAAACCGCTCGTAGGCAAAGTCGTGGCCGCAGGACCCGGTACCTCGGAGATCAAAATGGAGGTCAAGGAGGGCGATACGGTGATGTATGGCAAGTATGCCGGAACGGAGGTCAGCTACGACGGCGTGGACTATTTGGTGATGAAGCAGTCGGACATCATCGCTATTGTAGAGTAATTAACAGTGTGTAAAACGTTTAAAAATTAAAGATCATGGCAAAAGAGATAAAATACAATACCGAGGCGCGCGAGCAGCTCAAAGCAGGTGTCGACGCGCTGTGCGATGCAGTCAAGGTGACGCTTGGTCCGAAGGGACGCAACGTTATTATCGATAAGAAGTTCGGTGCGCCGCAGGTGACCAAGGACGGCGTGACGGTGGCCAAGGAGGTCGAGCTGTCGGATACGTTCGCCAACATGGGCGCGCAGATGGTTCGCGAGGTGGCTTCGAAGACCAACGACGATGCCGGCGACGGTACCACGACGGCTACGGTGCTGGCTCAGTCGCTCATCTCGGTGGGTATAAAGAATGTGACGGCGGGAGCAAACCCCATGGATCTCAAACGCGGTATCGACAAGGCCGTGGAGAAGGTCGTCGAGTCGTTGAAGCAGCAGAGTCAGGTCGTTGGTCAGGACTTCGACAAGATCGAGCAGGTGGCAACCATCTCGGCCAACAACGACAAGAAGATCGGCAAGTTAATCGCCGAGGCTATGGCCAAGGTCAACAACGAGGGTGTCATCACCGTCGAGGAGGCCAAGGGCACGGAGACTCATGTCGACGTCGTCGAGGGTATGCAGTTCGACCGCGGTTATATCTCGGCCTACTTCATCACCGATACGGAGAAGATGGAGGCTCAGTTGGATAAGCCCTATATCCTTATCACCGACAAGAAGATATCGACGATGAAGGAGCTGATGGGCATATTGGAGCCTGTGGCTCAGAGCGGCCGCTCGCTGCTGATCATAGCCGAGGATGTCGACGGCGAGGCCTTGTCGGCATTGGTTGTCAACAAGCTGCGCGGCACGTTGAAGATCGCAGCCTGCAAGGCTCCGGGATTCGGTGACCGTCGCAAGGAGATGTTGGAGGATATCGCCGTGCTGACCGGAGCTACGGTCATCTCGACCGACAAGGGCATGAAGATCGAGGATGTCGATCTCTCGGCACTGGGTACGGCCGACAAGGTGACGCTCAACAAGGAGAATACCACGATCGTCGACGGCGCCGGCGCCAAGGAGGCTATCGCAGCGCGCGTGGCTCAGATTCGCGCCGGTATCGAGGCTGCCAAGTCGGACTACGACAAGGAGAAGTTGCAGGAGCGTTTGGCAAAGCTCTCGGGCGGTGTGGCAGTGCTCTATGTAGGCGCCGCTACGGAGGTCGAGATGAAGGAGAAGAAAGACCGCGTCGACGACGCTTTGGCCGCTACGCGTGCCGCAGTCGAGGAGGGTATCGTTCCCGGTGGCGGCGTGGCCTATATACGTGCCGTGGCTTCGCTCGAAGGCCTCAAAGGCGAGAACGACGACCAGACTACCGGTATTCAGATCGTTAAGCGCGCCATTGAGGAGCCTTTGCGCCAGATCGTTGCCAACGCCGGCGGCGAGGGTTCGGTCGTTGTGAACAAAGTCAAGGAGGGCGAAGGCGCCTTCGGTTACAATGCCCGCGACGATCGCTACGAAGACCTGTTGAAGGCCGGTATCATCGATCCTACCAAGGTGTCGCGCGTGGCTTTGGAGAATGCCGCTTCGATTGCCTCGATGTTCCTCACGACCGAGTGCGTCTTGGCTGAGAAGAAGTCCGAGCAGCCTGCCATGCCGGCAATGCCTGCCGGAGGTATGGGCGGCATGATGTAGTCGGCCCGCGGTTGAGACCGCTGTGTTCAAAGGCCCGAAGAGGTGCGGTGACGCGCTTCTTCGGGCCTTTCGTTTGGCGGCGGGGGCATGCGGCCGATTCCGGTAAGCCGAGGAGCGTGCCTGCCTGCTGCGCCCGCTATACCGTCAGCCCGTCGATCTCTCTTTGCAGGGCATCTAAGAACCGGGCGGCATGGGCGCCGTCCATCTGCGTGTGGTGGAACTGAAAAGAGACGGTGAGTGTCGTTCTCAGCCAGCGGCGCCGGTAGCGGCCCCAGATTAGAAACGGGTTGTTGAATACTCCGCTGTACATACCCACGGCGCCGTCGATTTCGTACCGGGCCAGCGCCGAGGTGCCGATGACCATGTGGTCGGGCAGGTCGTGGTTGGTGCAGTGCTCCGCCACTTGGCGGGTCAGTTGCAGGTAGTGGCGGTTGAACTCGGCCAAGTCGTCCGTGAACGGAATGTCGCATGAACTCACCCCGCCCCTTCGGTCGGCGACGATGGTGTTCACCGCTATCCGGTCGTAACGCATCAGTCTGCTCCCTACGGGCAGCAGGTAGAACTCCTCGATGCCGCTTGCGGCCCGGCCGATGCAGTAGCACAGCAGCATGTTGAACTTCAGCCCTCTCCGCTTGCCGATTCGGAGCAGCCGGCCGACATTCAGCGTGCGGAAAAAGGTAACCATGGGCATGGGCGCATTCATCCACATTTCGAATGCGCAGGCGCGTGGGGTCTCCCGGGGATTTACTTCCTGCATATCGGAGGATTTTTTTGGGCAATTATATACCACTTTGCCCTTATCGGTTTTCAGTTCCTAATTTCACTCGGGCCGGTTGAGACCTCGCGGCGGAACGCCGCGTATCCAAGTCTGACCCCACCCGCAAGGCGGTGCGGATAGAAACACCCGAAAGGTGCAGC
>CAZEXJ010000118.1:0-5494 GCA_964516585.1 uncultured Alistipes sp. | reverse complement strand
GAAATAGCTTTCCAAGTATCACGACCAAATTTTTCGTCAAAAGGCGTTAGTTACAAGCCGCACGTGAAAAATCCGCAGATGGGCTGTACTGGCATACTGCTCATTTGCGGATTTGAACGAGGCGCAGGAAATGACGCCTTTTGACGAAAAATTACGACAAGCGATCGATCACGGCGCATATACGATCGAACACCTCATCCATGGTGCCATGGCCGTTGATTTGCGCGTATTTGTTCTGCGCGGAATAGTAGTCGGCGACCACAGCCGTCTGAGCGCGATAGACCTTTATTCTATTGCGTATGACCTCCTCCGAGGCGTCGTCGGCTCGTCCCGACTCCTTGCCGCGGAGCAGTATGCGATCGACTAACTCCTGCTCGGGCACGTCCATATAGATCATCACATCGACTTTCAATCCCATGCCGTCGAGCATCGTGTCGAAGGCTTCGGCCTGAGCCGTCGTGCGAGGAAAGCCGTCGAAGATGGAGCCTTCGCCCTTATGTGAGTGCATGTAGTTGCGTATCATGCCGACAACGATCGCATCGGGTGCCAACTCGCCGCGCGAGATATAGGATTCCATGCTTCGACCAAGCTCGGTCGAGCGGGCTATCTCCGAGCGGATAATCTCACCGGTGGATATGTGATGCAGATTGTAACGTTCGGCCAGACGCTTCGCCTGAGTCCCCTTGCCGCAACCCGGGGCACCGAACAGAATGATGTTCAACATAGGTTATATATTGATCTTAATAATCATAAACACTCTGCCGACGGCTGTGCGCGGCAGAGATTTTCCGTGCAAAATTAACTTTTTTTTTGAAACTCGACAACAAAAACCTAATTTTGTAAAAAATTACGCAACTATGGCAGACAAACAACCTACTCAGATAGCCTCGCTCGGCGAATTCGGGCTTATCGACAAGTTGACCGCACGTCTCGGCCGGCGCAATGCCTCTACGCTGACGGCGGCAGGCGACGATGCGGCCGTCATCGATTGCGGCGGCGGACGGGTGATGCTCCTTTCGACCGACCTGATGACCGAAGGCATAGATTTCGACCTCACCTATTTCCCGCTTAAACACCTCGGTTACAAGGTTGTCACGCGCGGCGTAAGCGACATATTGGCGATGAATGCAATGCCGCGGCAGATATTGTTGTCGCTCGGCGTATCGGCCAAAATATCGGTCGAGACATTGGAGGAATTTTACGACGGTGCAGAGACGGCCTGCGAGGAACTCGGTGTCGACATCGTTGGCGGCGATACGACGGCTTCGGTAACGGGACTGACAATAAATATTACGGCCATAGGCGAAGCGGCGCGCGACGAGGTGGTATATCGCAAGGGGGCTTCGCTTAACGATCTGGTTTGCATAACGGGCAATCTCGGTGCGGCATACATGGGGCTGCATCTGTTGGAGCGCGAAAAACGCGTATTGAGCGATGTCGACAACCCCGAACCGCAGTTCGCCGGCAATGAATATCTGTTGGAGAGTTATCTCAAACCGCGCGCCCGCAAAGATATAATAGAGGCATTGGCCGAGGAGGGCATACGCCCCACGGCGATGATCGACCTGTCGGACGGCTTGGCGAGCGACCTGAGACAATTGTGCATCAGCTCCCAATGCGGCGCACGCATCTACCTCGAACGCATACCCATTGCACAGCAGACCACGACGCTGGCCGAGCAGATGCACATCGACCCCGTGGTGGCGGCACTCAACGGCGGCGAAGATCATCAGCTGCTGTTCACCGTACCGCTCGCCATGCAGGAGAAGGTGATGTGCATGGGGTTAGTCGATGTCATAGGCCATATCACCCCCGCTCAAAGCGGCGTGTGCCTCATCACCCCCGACGGCGAGCAGATAGCTTTGCGCGCCCCGGCGTTCGACCGCAAATAACTGTGAATCACCCGCAAAACCCGGCAAAAGATGGGAAACCATGCAAAAATATTCCCACTGTCATGTCGAGTGCAGAGACTTCCGCGTCGCAACTGCGTTGCTCCTCGGAGTGACAAGGCGGGGGGGGTACACTGTCATTGCGAGCCGAGCGAAGCAAGGCGTAACAATCTCTTCATTCCCGCCTCCACCGAGTTTCGAGGGTGAACCATAACTGTGAATAAACAGCGCGCCGGCGACCGGCGCGCTGTTTATTCGATATTGCCCTATTCTCAAAAGAAGAATCCGGCAGAGAAGCTCCACAAGAGATTGTGTTTGATCTTGACGCTGCGCACCGTATTGCCGATACGGTAGAGGTAATACTGCGACGACTTGGTCGACGATTGCACGCGCGCTTCGAGAAATATTTTCTTGAAGTGCACGCCCACACCGCCGACTATCGATACATCGGGCAGATCGTAATCTACGGCCAACACCGAGGCACGCGAATTACCCGTCCAGTCGCCCAAAGCAAACGATGCACCGCCAAACAGGCGCACCGCACCGAACTGCAACCCTAACTCTACGGGCAGCGACAGCCGTCGCTGCTGGATGTTGGCTGTACGGACATACGATCCGCGATCGATGTTATAAGAGTCGACGGCACACGCATATTCCAGCTCGGCTTGAAGATTGAGATGCCGCGTAAGATTGGCACGCATCATAAATGCCACCTGATAGCCGCACTTAGTAGGGCCTCCCGACACCATGGCGTCGCTGAGCGAGAACTTTGAAAAAGCGATGTCCGACAAATTGAGACCGGCACGCAGACCCACATGCAGGAACTGCGCATCGGCTGCGGTTAAACTGAATACCGCACCCAGAATCAAAAGTAAAATCTTTCTCATAACCTAACCTGTTTTTGTTGCAGGGGACTACAACAGAGGCGCTAATAAACGAGCCGAATATTCTGCAAGGCCGCACCGCCAGCGTCCGGCGTCGATATCGTCGGCTGTCACCTGCCGGCATTTGCCGCACATGCGCTCGAAACGTCCGACATATTCGCGAGCCACACTCTCGTCGCAGATAATCGACATCACCTCGCGGTTATACTCCATGCTGCGATAATCGAGATTGGCACTGCCCAACATCACGCAACGCGAATCGGCCACAATGAGTTTGGAGTGCAGGAAGCCTCCCTCGTACATCTCAACGTCGATACCCGCCGCCACGCACTCGGCCACATAGCTGTGAACGACACGGCACACGAGCCTCGAATCGCACCGCAAAGGCAGCATCAAACGTACCGTCACTCCCGCGAGAACCGCCCGACGCAACGAATCGATAAGCCATGGCGGAGGCATGAAATATGGGGTTACGATATGCAGCGACACACGTGACTCGGCTATCACAGCTGCAATGGCATCGGCAATGGTCGAACGCGATACTCCCTGCTCCGACCACGCTATCTGCACACGTGTGCGGCCTGCGACCACTCTCGGACGCGATACGACACGTTGCGACATCGGCAGATGCTCTGAGCTGACACGCCGCCAGTCGGCAGCGAACAGACCCTCCGCATCGGCGACGGCAGCACCGGTCATACGCACCTGCTCATCGTACCAGCACCCCATGGAGTCCCCGTCGAGATAGCGATTCGCAATATTAATGCCACCAAAATGCGCAATCCGCGAATCGATGACAAGCAGTTTGCGATGGTTGCGGCAATGTATTGCAGGCGAGAGGCGCGCTCGGCCGAGCGGCGTGTCGAAACGTATGTCCACACCGTCGGCGCGCAACGAGTCGACCAATCCGCCGGGCAGACGCCGCGACCCGTATGCGTCGCACAACACCTTGACACTCACCCCGGCACGTGCGCGCCGGCGCAACAGAGAAAGTATGGTCAACCCTATGCGGTCGGCTTCGAGTATATAAAACTCTATATGTATCGACACGCGCGAGCGCTGCATGTCGCCGATCATCGATGCAAAGGCGGCAGAACAACCGTTCAACACGTCGATACGGTTGCCGTCAGTTAAGCTCGTGGCACAGCCGGCATTGACTATGCTCTCGACCGCCGATGACCCTCTGCCCGCAACATGCCTCACACGAGGCGTGCGCGTCAGGAAGTAAAGCGCCGACGCCAAAGGCGGTGCTATCATCGTAGCCATGATCCATGCTAATTGCGACGCAGGGCAGCCCCCGCGACGCAGTACCGTATAGAGTTGAACTACAACCCATAGCGCATATATCGATAAGCAAACATACATCTGAGCGGCTCGCCGACGACACATCCCGGCGCATATCGCGCAAAAGTCGACGATCGCAGTCAAGTGCGGCACACTTTGTGCCAAAAAAATTTGGATTATCGGAAAATTGCTCTTATCTTTGTCTATGTCATCAGGGTTCTGATCTGTCAAGATCGGAATTCTTTATTATTTTGTCTGAAATTAAAGTAGAACATATTATGGAAAAAGAGATTATTTATCTTACGGCCGAGGGCATGAAGAAGCTCAAAGACGAACTCGATCACATGCGTTCGGTGGAGCGTCCGGCAATATCGGCAGCAATCGCCGAGGCACGCGACAAGGGAGACCTGTCAGAGAACGCCGAGTACGACGCGGCGCGCGAGGCTCAGGGTCTGTTGGAGATGCGCATCGCCCAAATGGAGCACACGCTGTCGAAAGCGCGCATCATCGACGAATCGAAGATCGACACGAGCAAAGTGCAGATCCTCAGCCGTGTGAAGCTGTTGAACCACAACGTCAACCGCGAGGTTGAGTACACTATCGTGTCGGAAAACGAAGCCAACCTTCGCGAAGGCAAGTTGGCAATCGGCACCCCGATCGCCAAAGCTCTGCTCGGCAAAAAGGTCGGCGACACGGTGGAAGTTGCCGTTCCGGCCGGCACCCTTAAATTGGAAGTTCTCAACATTTCGATCTAACAAACATCTATAACATATGCAAATGACGACCGCTCCGGCGATCGTCATTTGTTTTATCTTTCAATTAGGCCTAATATTGGGCCAACTTAGGGTCGCCCTCAAAACCCGATGGAGACAGGAGAAATTTCCTCCGTTATGTCATTCTGAGGAGCAACGTAGTTGCGACGTGAGAATCTCTTGTTCTTGTCTTGTCATTCTGAGGAGCGTTCTGTGAACGCGACGTGAGAATCTCTTTTGCGGACGACTATTCCCTCCGACTTGTCACCCCGAGGAGCGTGCTTGCTCGCTTCCACTCTGTCATTCCGAGCCGAGCAGAGCGAGGCGTGGGAATCTCTGTTGTGCGCGATTATTCCCGCTGCCATGTCACTCCGAGGAGCGTTCTGTGAACGTGACGTGAGAATCTCGCCCGCAAAAGAGATTGCCACGCCTCTCTACGCTCGGCTCGTAATGACATGCTACAACGCCACACAATGTCACTCCGAGGGAGAGGCAACGCTTCGACCGTGGGAGTCTCTGTGTTGTCTGTCACTCCGAGGAGCGCGAAGCGCGACGTGGGAGTCTCTATCCACACAGAACAGCGGGTGTCCCGACACACGACACGACAACGGCAATTAATCGTCCAAAACAATCGCCCAATTGTCTTTTTGGCTCAAATGTTGACAAAATAGGATTTTATTTTGTC
>CAZEXJ010000117.1:0-28332 GCA_964516585.1 uncultured Alistipes sp. | reverse complement strand
GATTATTTTAGCCAACACATACCACCTCTACCTGCGTCCGGGCATGGATATAATCGAGCAGGCCGGGGGAGTACACCGCTTTTCGGCGTGGGATGCCCCCATGCTGACCGACATCGGCGGTTTTCAGGTATTTTCGTTGGCCTCGTGCCGCAAGCTCAAGGAGGAGGGGTGTCATTTTCAATCGCATATCGACGGCTCGCGCCATCTGTTCACGCCCGAGAGCGTGATCGATACCGAGCGCACCATCGGCGCCGACATCATGATGGCGTTCGACGAGTGCCCTCCGGGCGATGCTCCGCGCGACTATGCGGCCAAGTCGCTGGCCATGACCGAGCGCTGGCTCGACCGCTGTTTCGAACGATATGCGCAGACCGCGCCCAAATACGGTCACTATCAGGCTCTGTTCCCGATAGTTCAGGGCTGTGCCTATGCCGATCTCAGAGAGCATGCCGCACGCAACGTGTTGCAGTACGATGCCGACGGTTACGCCATAGGCGGTTTGGCCGTGGGTGAACCCACCGAGGTGATGTACTCTATGATAGAGGTGGTTAATGCTGTTTTGCCTCAGAATAAGCCGCGCTATCTTATGGGTGTGGGCACGCCTGTCAACATCTTGGAGGGCATCGACCGCGGCGTCGACATGTTCGACTGCGTGATGCCCACGCGCAACGGCCGCAACGGCCAGCTGTTTACGTCGGAGGGTGTGATCAACATCCGCAACAAGAAGTGGGAGAACGACTTCTCGCCGATCGACCCCGACGGAACGGCCTTTGTCGACAGGACATACTCGAAAGCCTATCTCCACCATTTGGTGGTGTGCGGCGAGATGTTAGCCGCGCAGATAGCCTCGCTGCACAATGTGGCATTCTATCTGCGATTGGTCGGCGAGGCGCGCCGCCACATCGCCGAGGGGGATTTCAAGGCATGGAAAGAGGTTATGGTGCAACGCCTTGCGCGCCGCCTATGATTTAACAAGCACAACGAAGCATGAAGAACAGGTTGCTGCCGTCGGTTAAGGGCTATCGGATACTCGATCGCTACATACTGGGAAAGTTTCTCAGTACGTATCTGTTCGGCCTTGCCATAATCATAATCATAGTCGTGGTGTTCGACTACACGGAGAAGGTCGATGACTTCACCGAGCTGAAGGCTCCTATGCGCGGCATCATCGTCGATTACTATCTTAACTTCGTTCCCTACTTCATCAATCAGTTCAGTGGCCTGTTCACCTTCATCGCCGTGATATTCTTCACCTCGAAGATGGCGTCGCAGAGCGAGATCGTCGCCATATTGTCGGGCGGCGTGAGCTTCAAACGCTTCCTGTGGCCATATTTTATGGGCGCTGCGGTCATCACGATGCTTAGCTTCGCGCTGAGTCTGTGGATCATACCCATATCGCAGCGCGACTGCGTGGCATTCCAGCGCAAATATATAAAACGCCAGCAGGTGATGCCCTACGACCACGACATCTACCGTCAGATCGACGACGGCACCTACGCCTATGTTCGCGGCTATTCGCCCAATCTGGAACGCATTCCCTACTTCGCGATCGACCGCTTCGACGGCTCGTCGATGGTCGAGCAGTTGGATGCGGCCAGCGTGACGTTCGACCCCGAGACGCGCCGCTGGACGGCGCCGCGCTATACGATACGCTGTTTCGACGAGGGTGAGGAGGTGTCGTTCAAGCAGTACCGCAATCTCGACACGCTGATCAACCTCGATGCGCGCGAGTTGGGACATATCGAATCGCTGATAAAGACAATGACGATCGGCGAGTTGAACGACTTTTTGGCGCAGCAGCGCAAGAAGGGCGCCGACGATGTGTATGTGATAGAGGTCGAGCGACATGCGCGCTTCTCCTATCCGCTGTCGGCCATAATCCTTACGCTGATCGGTGTCTCGCTCTCGTCGCGCAAGGTGCGCGGAGGCATGGGATTGCACATAGGCATTGGCATCGCGCTCTGCTTCGCCTACATCATGTGCGGCCGCATATTCGAACAGATCGCCATAAGCGGGTCGCTGCCGGCGTGGTTCGGAGTGTGGCTGCCCAACTTCATATTCGCCATAATAGCCGTCATCATCTACTATAAAGCACCTAAGTAATGGAGAGTCTGTCGAGCATAGTCGAAAAGATCCGTCGTGCGGAGCGCATATCTTCCTCCGAGTCCATACGCCTCTGGCGCGAGGCTCCGCTATGGCTTTTGGGCAGATTGGCCGCCGAGCGCAAGCGCGCCGTGAGCGGCGACGAAGTATATTACAACCGCAACGTACACATCGAGCCGTCGAACATCTGCGTCTTCGACTGCGAGTTCTGCTCGTTCCGCCGCAAGGCGGGCGATGCCGACGCGTGGTCGCTGTCGCTCGACGAGATAGAGGAGCGTGCGCGCGAAGCAGCGCGCAAGTGCGTGACGGAGGTGCATATCGTGGGCGGCGTACATCCCGACCATACGCTCGACTTCTATTGTCAGGCGATACGCCGCGTGAAGCGCGTCATGCCCGACGTGGCTGTCAAGGCCTTTACGGCCGTCGAACTGCTCTACATGATCCGCAAGGCGCATCTTACGGTGGAGAAGGGCTTGCGGAGGTTGATGGAGGCGGGCATGGAGGCGATACCGGGCGGCGGCGCGGAGATCTTCGACGAGGAGTTGCGCAGCCGTATTTGTCCCAATAAGGGTACGGCCGACGAGTGGCTCGCCGTACACCGCATAGCGCACCGCATAGGTCTGAGCAGCAATGCTACCATGCTCTACGGCCATGCCGAGACTATCGAGCAGCGGGTCGACCACCTCGACCGCCTGCGCCGTTTGCAGGACGAGGCTCCGGGCTTCGATGCCTTCATCCCTCTCAAATACCGCAGTCGGCACAACCGCATGTCGGATTTGGGCGAGTGCTCCGTGGAGGAGGATCTGCGGACGATAGCCATGAGCCGCATATATCTCGACAACATACCCCACATAAAGGCCTACTGGGTGGCCTGCGGAGCCGCCACGGCCGAGATGTCGCTCCTGTTTGGAGCCGACGACCTCGACGGCACCATCGACGACTCGACCAAAATATACTCCATGGCCGGAGCCGACGAGCGGCCTTCGATGACCGCAGAGCAGATCGAGGCTCTTGCCGCATCGGCCGGATTCCGCGCCGTCGAGCGCGATACGCACTATCGTCCCGTCGCCGAACGACCGAAGAGGGAGACTCCCGTGCCGGACCGTAGTACAGCGCAACCAGCCGGGCAGTTGCCGCCGCAGCCTGCCGCCGCAGTTGTGATGAAGCCGGCGGAAAAGCCGGCGGCGAGACCGGTCGAAAGGCCGGTTGCAAAGCCGGAGACGAAACCAGTTGAGAGAGCGAAGACGGCAGCGGCAGTGCAAAAAACTGCGGCCGCCGATCTTCCCCAAACCGATAAGAAACCTGTTGAAAACATGCAAAGAGCAGATAACGACGGCCGTTCGCGGCAGCGGCGGCCACAGCCGGCAAAACGCGATGACAAGCGCGACGGCGGATTTTTCGCCCGCGCCAACCGTATGCGCAAACGCTATCCCGTGGTGGCGCACCTTATATATATAGTGGCGGTGCTGCTGCTGCTCGTTCTTCTTCTCAACTTCGGCCTGCGCTGGGGCACGCGTCACGGCAAGACTATCACGGTGCCCAACTTCGTGGGACTGAGCATCGACGATGTCCGCAGCGAGGCCTCGCGCCTCGATCTCGAAATCGTGGTGCAGGATTCGATATTCGATGCCGACGTTGCAGGCGGCGTTGTGGTGGAACAGCTGCCCCGTCACGGCGATAAACGCGAAGTGACGGTGAAGCCCGGCCGAAAGATATATGTAACGATCAACGCCTACAACCGCCGCACGGTGACGGTGCCGTTCGTGGCCAAGCAGTCGCTTCGGCAGGCCAAGAACCAGTTGGAGCGCGCAGGCCTTACGATCAAGGAGCTGATATACGAGCCTGACCGCGTGGCCACCGACTACGTGCTGCGCGAGGAGATAGACGGCCGGCAGATACTGCCGTCGTCGTCGTCGGTCACGGTGCCCTACGGCACGGGCGTGACGCTCTATGTGAGCTACGAACGGTCGGAGACCATGACGGCGGTGCCCAAGGTCATAGGCATGCGTCTGTCGCAGGCGCAGAGCACATTGTGGGATAATGGCCTGAACGTTGGCGAGATAATATACGACGAGAGCGTCAAGGACTTCAAGGAGCGTCGCGAGGCCAAGGTATATAAACAGTCGCTGCATCAGAACTCGGGTGCGCGCCGCGGTGCGCGCGTCACGCTCTATCTCACTACCGACGAGGAGGCTGTGACGGCGGGCGTGAAGAAGTCGGAGTCCGAGGCCCTGCAATATGAGAAACAGCGCCGCCAACAGGAGCAGGAGTTCGCCGACTCGCTTTCGGAGGCGGAGACCGTCGCCCGTCTGCTCGAAGATATGGCGCCCGAACAAACGGATTCCGGTGACCGATATGCGGAGTAGCGGCGGGGATATATTGCGCGACGATATGTCGCCCGAGGCGGAGAGAGCCGACTGTATCGATGTCGATGCCGTGTCGGACGACGGGCAGAGCGACGAGCTGTTCGAGCATTTTTCGATTGTGGCCGACAAGGGACAGTCGCTGCTGCGGCTCGACAAGTTCCTCTCCTGCCGCTTGGAGAACACCTCGCGCAACCGCATACAGGCGGCGGCCGACAGCGGCAATGTGCTGGTCAACGGCCGTCCGGCCAAGTCGAGCTACAAGGTCAAGCCGTTGGATCGCATATCGATCGTCATGCCCTATCCGCGGCGCGAGTTGGAGATCATTCCCGAGGATATACCGCTCGACATAGTCTACGAGGACGACGATGTGCTGGTGGTCGACAAGAAGGCCGGCATGGTTGTGCACCCCGGCTTCGGCAACTACTCGGGTACGTTGGTCAATGCCCTGACGTTTCACCTGCGGCACCTGCCGATGTTCCGCGAGGGCGACATGCGCGCCGGGTTGGTGCATCGCATCGACAAGAATACGTCGGGTCTGTTAGTGGTGGCCAAGAACGAGCGCGCCCATGTCGATTTGGCCAAGCAGTTCTTCGACCACACGATCTATCGCCGCTACGTGGCTTTGGTGTGGGGCAACATCGCGGAGGACGAAGGGACTATCACGGGCAACATAGGCCGCAACCCCAAAGACCGCTTGCAGATGTACGTCTTTGCCGACGGATCGGACGGCAAACATGCCGTCACTCACTTTCGCGTTTTGCGCCGCTACGGCTATGTGACCCTTGTCGAGTGCCGTTTGGAGACGGGACGCACCCACCAGATACGCGTGCATTTCGCATGGAGGGGGCATCCGCTGTTCAACGACGAACGCTACGGCGGCGACCGCATACTGAAAGGAACCACATTTATGAAATACAAGCAGTTCATAGAGAATTGCTTCCGAACGATGCCGCGCCATGCGCTGCATGCCCGTGCGCTGGGATTCGTACACCCTGCCACGCGCCGGGAAGTGATGTTCGACAGCGAGCTGCCCGACGATTTCCGCGCGCTGCTCGCGAAGTGGGAGACCTATACGGCGGCGGCCTCGGCGGATCGCGCGCCGTTGGACGAGTCGGAGTTGTAACCGTTTGACAAATAGGCAATGGCATTTCTACCCACGACGATAAAGGAGGTGCGCGAGCGCGGTTGGGATCAATTGGACGTGATCCTCTTCACGGGCGATGTCTATATCGATCATCCGTCGTTCGGCGCAGCCGTCATAGGCCGCCTGTTGGAGGCGGAGGGCTATCGCGTGGCGATAGTGCCGCAACCCAACTGGCGCGACGATCTGCGCGACTTCACCAAATTGGGTGTGCCGCGCCTGTTTTTCGGCGTGACGGCCGGTGCAATGGACTCTATGGTGAACCACTATACGGCCAACCTCCGACTGCGCAGCAACGATGCCTATACGCCGGGCGGCCGTGCCGGATTCCGCCCCGACCGTGCGGTCGACACCTATGTCGGAATCCTCAAACGACTCTTCCCGCATACGCCTGTGGTGGTCGGCGGCATCGAGGCTTCGCTTCGGCGGCTTACCCACTACGACTATTGGAGCGATTCGCTGCGCGAGTCGATACTTCTGACAAGCGGCGCCGATCTGCTGATGTACGGCATGGGCGAACGCGTGGTGCAGCAGGTGGCGCGCGCCATGCGCAATGGCTACAATGCCAAGCTCCTGCGCGGAATCAATCAGGTGGGATTCGTTGCCGACCGTGCCTATGTCGAGAGGCTCGATCCGGCGGCGACGCTGCGCCTGCACTCCTTCGAGGAGTGCGTGCGTGACAAACGCGCCTTCGGCGACAACTTCGCCCGCATAGAGACGCTGAGCAACATGAAGGAGTGCCGGACGACTGTCGTCGAGCCGGCAGGCGACCGCTATGTGGTCATCACGCCGCCCAACACGACACTCACGACCGAGGAGCTGGATCATTCGTTCGATCTGCCCTACGAACGCGCCCCTCACCCGCGCTATCGCGGCCGTGGCGACATCCCGGCGTGGGAGATGATAAAACACTCGATCAACATACACCGCGGCTGCTTTGGCGGCTGCGCATTCTGCACGATATCGGCGCATCAGGGCAAGTTCATCACCTCGCGCTCCGAGCGTTCGATCCTCGACGAGGTGCGCAAGGTGGTCGCCATGCCCGACTTCAAAGGCTACATATCCGACGTGGGCGCCCCCTCGGCCAACATGTACCGCATGCAGGGTCGCAACGAAGAGTTGTGCCGCAAGTGCCTCCGTCCGTCGTGTCTGCATCCGAAGCTCTGCCCCAACATGCAGAACGACCACCGTCCGCTGCTGTCGCTCTACGAGAAGATACGCGCCGTGAAGGGCGTCAAAAAGGCCTTTATAGGCAGCGGCATACGCTACGACCTGTTCGACGATTCGCCCTACTTGGAGACGGTCGTCAAGCACCACACCTCGGGACGGTTGAAGGTCGCGCCCGAGCATACCGAAAAGGCCGTGCTCGATCTTATGCGCAAGCCTCCGTTCGAAATGTTCGAGCGTCTGAACGACGATTTCCGACAAATATGCCGCCGCGAAGGGCTTAACTATCAACTTATTCCCTATTTCATTTCGTCACACCCGGGGTGCCGCGAGTCCGACATGCAGGCCTTGTCGCACAAGGTGTTAGGCAAGCTGCACTTTACGTTGGAGCAGGTGCAGGACCTTACGCCCACGCCCATGACGCTGTCGTCGGTGATGTTTTATACGGGGGAGAATCCCTATACTCACGAGAAGGTGTATGTGGCGCGCACGCAGGAGCAGAAGCGCCGGCAGAAGGCCTACTTTTTCGACGAGTCGCCGCGCGGAGGTTCGCTTCACGCCACGCATAGCGATTGGCACCGAACCCCTCGCGACAAACGTCAGAATGCGCCGCAGGCATCCGCCCGTCAGTCTGTCGGGCAGTCACTGCGCAAAGGCCGCGAGAACGGTAATGAGACGCTACGGAAGCGAAAAAGATAGCGTCCTCGCATCTATGTATCCGGCCGGATAGGGCATGTGCCAGTTGCCCATGCTGCCGTTGTTTATTATCGCCCGCCAAATCGTCACCGTGCCCGCATCGAGCGTGTGGCGCGGCATGACCACGCGTATGACCACCTCCGATACGCTGTCGCCGCGCCGGTAGGGCGTGGCGTACTCTATTCTCTCCATATCGACGAACGGCGGCCGCCAGTCGATGATCAGAAGCGAATCGGCCTCCGACATCCGCCCGTCGAGCAGCGCAGTGTCGCGAAGTTCGACCGCTCGCTCCTCCTCCTGCGGCGGTTGAGGCGCGCCTGCCGGCATCGGCCGGGCAACGGCAAATGCGGCAACGGCAGCAGCGGCTGCAAGGAGCGATATGATCGATCTGTACATCTCCGGTTCGTTTACCTCTCCTATGGCAACAATCCTGCCGAATGCCGCGCGGCGGCGCCCGTGATAAATACGGGATCACCTGCAAAAAGCGGCGGGGGAGAGGAAAAACTTTCAGTTGTTATGTGCGTACAGAGACTCCCGCGTCGCGTGCAAGCACGCTCCTCGGAGTGACATTGCGGGGCGTTGCACTATGTCATTGCGAGCCGAGCGTAACGGGGCGTTGCAATCTCTTAATTCCCGTCCCCGCCGGGTCTCGCAGGTGATCTTAGATGCGACTAACAGTTGATTTTTGGACTGTTTGTCGCTATGAAAATATCACAGTGGAGTCCGCTCGTGACGAATTTTTCCAAAATAGATTAATGCACACATTATCAATAGTATAAATAAAAACCGATAAACAAAACTTATTTTGTTTGATTTTTTATAATAAAAAAGTATCAAGACGGGCGAGGTTTGCGAGGCGATGATGCAAAAATAGTGCTCATATATATTGTGTTTGAGAAAAAATCGCTATCTTTGCAGGCAATTTCCGAATTATGGGAATTGAAACAGTTAACAAAAATTAAAGGACAAAAACGTTTTAAGAAATGCCGACTATTCAACAGTTAGTAAGAAACGGTCGAGTAAGCGCGATTGACAAGAGCAAGTCGCCGGCACTCGCAGCGTGTCCTCAGCGTCGCGGAGTTTGTACCCGTGTGTACACGACGACTCCCAAGAAGCCGAATTCGGCTATGCGTAAGGTGGCACGTGTAAGATTGACCAATGGCAAGGAGGTCAACGCCTATATCCCCGGAGAAGGTCACAACTTGCAGGAGCACTCTATTGTGCTGGTTCGCGGCGGTCGTGTGAAGGATCTCCCCGGTGTTCGTTATCACCTCGTGCGCGGTGCGCTCGACTCGGCAGGCGTGGACGGTCGTCGTCAGCGTCGTTCGAAGTATGGTGCAAAACGCCCCAAGGCAGGTAAGACAGCTGCAAAGAAGTAATTAAACGAAACGATTAAATTTAGCAAACACAATGAGAAAAGCTAAGCCAAGAAAGCGAATTCTACTTCCAGATCCCAAGTTCAACGACGTGGAGGTTACGCGTTTTGTGAACAATCTTATGCTGGATGGAAAGAAGAGTATTGCTTACACCATTTTCTACGATGCTTTGGATCTGGTGGGCAAGAAGATGAAGGATGCTGATAAATCTCCTTTGGAGGTCTGGAAACAGGCTCTTGAGAATATCACGCCCCAAGTCGAAGTTAAGTCGAAGCGTATCGGCGGCGCGACGTTCCAAGTTCCTACGGAGGTTCGTCCCGAGCGCAAAGTTTCAATTTCCATGAAAAATCTTGTCCTTTATTCACGCAAGCGTTCGGGCAAGTCGATGGCAGAAAAGCTCTCAGCAGAGATAGTGGATGCCTACAACCAGCAGGGTGCCGCCTTCAAGCGTAAGGAGGAGATGCACCGCATGGCAGAGGCTAACAAGGCATTCGCACACTTCAGATTCTAAAAAAAAGGTAAGGTTAGATGGCTACAAGAGATTTAAATTATACGCGTAACATCGGTATCATGGCTCACATCGATGCCGGTAAAACCACCACTTCCGAGCGTATCCTCTTCTATACGGGCAAGACCCACAAGATAGGCGAGGTGCATGAAGGCGGTGCCACTATGGACTGGATGGTGCAGGAGCAGGAGCGAGGTATCACTATCACCTCTGCCGCAACCACCGCATTCTGGCACTACAATGACAAAACCTATCAGATCAACCTGATCGATACCCCGGGACACGTCGATTTCACCGTCGAGGTGGAGCGTTCGCTGCGCGTATTGGACGGCGCTGTCGCGACGTTCTGCGCCGTGGGCGGCGTGGAGCCTCAGTCGGAGACCGTCTGGCGTCAGGCCGACAAGTACAACGTCCCCCGTATAGGCTATGTCAACAAGATGGACCGCACGGGCGCCGACTTCCTTGCCGTCTGCTCGCAGATCAAGGAGCACTTCGGCGCTACGGCTCTGCCTGTGGTACTGCCTATCGGTGCCGAGGACAAGTTCGAGGGTTTGATAGACCTTATATATAATAACGCTATCTACTACTTCGACGACAAGACCGTTCGCGACAACTTCGAGTTGCGCGAGATCCCCGAGAACATGAAAGCCGAGGCTGCCGAGTGGCGTGCCAAGCTCATCGAGGAGGTGGCGTCGACCGACGATGCGTTGATGGAGAAGTTCTTCGAGGATCCCGATTCGATCACTCCCGAAGAGTTGATCGCCGCTATACGCACGGCCACCATCAGCATGAAGCTCGTCCCGATGATGTGCGGTTCGTCGTTCCACAACAAGGGCGTGCAGAAACTGCTCGACTACATCATCGCATTCCTTCCCTCACCTCTGGATGTCCCCGCTGTCGAGGGTATCAACCCCAAGACCGACGAGACCGTTGTCCGCAAGTCGGACGAGAGCGAGCCTTTCTGCGGTTTGGCATTCAAGATCGCTACCGACCCGTTCGTAGGACGTTTAGCCTTCGTGCGCGTATATTCGGGCAAGCTCGATGCCGGTTCGTATGTGTTGAACGCACGCAGCGGCAAGCGCGAGCGCATCAGCCGTATCTACCAGATGCACGCCAACAAGCAGAACCCGTTGGAGACCGTTACGGCCGGCGATATCTGCGCAGCCGTAGGTTTCAAGGAGATTCACACCGGCGATACGCTTTGCGCCGAGGATGCGCCGATCGTATTGGAGCAGATGACATTCCCCGAGCCTGTGATCGGTTTGGCCGTCGAGCCGAAGACCCAGAAGGATCTCGACAAGTTGGGTATCGCTCTGGCCAAGTTGGCCGAGGAGGATCCCACCTTCACGGTTCGCACCGACGAGGAGACCGGTCAGACGATCATCAGCGGTATGGGCGAGTTGCACTTGGACATCATCGTCGACCGTCTGCGCCGCGAGTTCGGTGTGGAGATCAATCAGGGCGCTCCGCAGGTCAACTACAAGGAGGCTCTTACCAAGACCGTTCAGCATCGCGAGGTATTCAAGAAGCAGACCGGCGGCCGCGGTAAGTTCGCCGACATCATCTTCGAGATCGGTCCTGCCGACGAGGGCGTTACCGGTTTGCAGTTCGTCGACGAGGTCAAGGGCGGTAACGTGCCCAAGGAGTATATCCCCGCCGTGCAGAAGGGCTTCGAGTCGGCTATGTCCAACGGCGCTCTTGCAGGTTACACCATCGATTCGATGAAAGTTACGTTGAAGGACGGTTCGTTCCACCCCGTCGACTCGGATCAGCTCTCGTTCGAGATCTGCGCCCGCAACGGTTTCCGCGTTGCAGCTCCCAAAGCCGGTTCGGTCATCATGGAGCCTGTGATGAACGTCGAGGTCGTTACTCCCGAGGAGAATATGGGCGACATCATCGGCGATTTGAACAAGCGCCGCGGCCAGATTCAGGGTATGGAGTCGAAGGGTACGGCACGTGTGGTAAAGGCCAAGGTTCCCCTGTCGGAGATGTTCGGTTACGTGACCGTGTTGCGTACAATATCTTCGGGTCGTGCAACGTCGTCTATGGAGTTCTCTCACTTCGAGGAGGTTCCTGCCGGTTTGGCTAAGGAGATCATCGAGAAGGCGAGTGGCAAACGTAAGGATATAGAGTAAAAGAAACAACAATATGGATCAGAAAATCAGAATCAGATTGAAGTCTTTCGATCATAACCTCGTCGACAAGTCGGCCGAGAAGATCGTCAAGACCGTAAAGGCTACCGACGCTATGGTTAGCGGTCCGGTGCCCCTGCCTACACGCAAGCAGATTTTTACCGTGAACCGCTCGACCTTCGTCAACAAAAAGGCGCGCGAGCAGTTCCAGCTCTGCACGTTCAAGCGCATCATCGATATCTACTCTTCGACACCCAAGACGATCGACGCTCTGATGAAGTTGGAGCTGCCGTCGGGCGTTGAGGTAGAGATCAAGGTTTGATAGACAACTCCGTCCGGGTATGGGCGGCTTCGTGCCGCCCCGCTGCCGGACAACCCCTATATAATACATATAGGTATAAAAATTCACTTATTTAACAAACGTAATTAGACAGTACAATGTCAGGACTAATTGGAAAAAAAATCGGAATGACTTCCGTTTACAGTGCCGAGGGTAAGAACATACCATGCACTGTTATCGAGGCTGGTCCGTGTGTGGTTACGCAAATCAAGACCGTCGAGAAAGATGCTTATGAGGCGGTTCAGATTGCCTATGACGACAAGAGTGAAAAGCACACCAGCAACAGTTTGTTAGGACACTTCAAGAAGGCGGGCACTACTCCCAAGCGCAAGCTTGCCGAGTTCAAGGAGATGCCCGAAGTAACCCTTGGTCAGACTCTTACGGTCGACATATTCTCTGAGGAGGACTGGGTCGACGTGACGGGGATATCGAAGGGCAAAGGCTTTCAGGGTGTCGTTAAGCGCCATGGCTTCGGCGGTGTCGGCGGCCAGACTCACGGTCAGCACAACCGTCAGCGCAAGCCCGGTTCATTGGGCGCATCGTCTTATCCGTCGCGCGTATTCCCCGGAAAACGCTTGCCGGGGCAGATGGGTGGCGAGACCGTTAAGGTTTTGAACCTTAAAGTTTTAAAAGTGATTCCCGAGAACAACCTTATTTTGGTTAAGGGTTCTATTCCGGGAGCTAAGGGATCTTATTTAACAATTGAGAAGTAGTATGGAATTAGCTGTATTGAACACACAAGGAAAAGAGACCGGTCGTAAGGTAGTCCTTTCTGACGCAGTCTTCGGCGTGGAGGCTAATGACCACGCTATCTACTTAGACGTTAAGCAGTTCTTGGCTGACCAGCGTCAGGGTACCCACAAATCGAAGCAGCGTAACGAGGTTGCAGGTTCGACCCGCAAGCTGAAGCGGCAGAAGGGCACGGGCGGTGCTCGTTGCGGCAGCATCAAGTCGCCTCTGTTCCCCGGCGGCGGTCGCGTATTCGGTCCCGTACCTCGCGATTACAGTTTCAAACTCAACAAGAAACTCAAACAGTTGGCTCGTCGCAGCGCACTGACCTACAAGGCTCAGGCAGGCGCTATCACTGTTGTCGAGGCTATGACGATGGAGGCTCCCAAGACCAAGACTATCACGGCCTTGACAAAGGCTCTGAATGTCGAGCAGAAGAAGGTGCTCGTCGTATTGCCCGAGGGCAATGCCAACTTCCAGCTCTCTTGCCGCAACATCCCGTCGGTGAAGCCTATTCTGGCTCAGAACCTCAATACCTACGAGGTTATGAATGCATCGGCTCTGGTTCTGGTAGAGGGTGCTGAACAAGTAATTAATGTAATGTTAGCTTAAAATACTCAAAGAGATGGAAGTAATAATTAAGCCTATTTTGACCGAGAAGATGACGATTCAGGGCGAAAAACTGAACCGCTACGGTTTTATCGTTGACATAAGAGCTAACAAGTTGCAGATCCGCGATGCGGTGGAGCAGATGTACAATGTCACCGTGACGGACGTCAACACTATCAACTACATGGGTAAGCAGAAGAGCCGTTACACGAAGGCCGGTTTGCTTGTAGGTCGTGCCAACAACTTCAAGAAGGCTATCGTCACGCTGAAGTCGGGCGACCAGATCGATTTTTACAGTAACATCTAAACTTTAAGAAGAGATGGCAGTAAGAAAATTTAAACCGGTAACGCCCGGAACAAGACATAAGATTGTAGGTACGTTCGATGAGATTACCACATCGACGCCCGAGAAGTCGCTGCTTAGCCCCAAGAAGAGCACCGGCGGTCGTAACAACACCGGTAAGATGACTGTTCGCTACATCGGCGGCGGTCACAAGCAGATGTATCGTAACGTCGACTTCAAGCGTGCCAAGGACGGCATCGCCGCTACTGTAAAGACGATCGAGTACGATCCTAACCGTACAGCTCGTATAGCTTTGGTGGTATATGCCGACGGAGAGAAGAACTATATCTTGGCTCCCAACGGCTTGCAGGTCGGTCAGACGATCATGAGCGGTGCAGGCGCAGCTCCCGAGGTGGGCAACACGCTCTTCCTTTCGGAGATTCCGCTTGGTACCGTTATCCACAATATTGAACTCTACCCCGGTCAGGGCGCCGCAATGGCACGTTCGGCCGGTTCGTATGCTCAGCTTTTGGCACGCGAGGGAAAATTCGCTATTATCAAGTTGCCTTCTGGTGAGACTCGTATGGTACTCGTTACTTGCCGCGCTACGGTGGGTGTCGTGTCGAATATCGACCACAACCTCGAAAGCTCGGGTAAGGCAGGTCGCAAACGCTGGCTCGGTCGTCGTCCGAGAAACCGCGGTGTCGTTATGAACCCGGTTGATCACCCGATGGGTGGTGGCGAAGGTCGTGCGTCGGGTGGTCACCCGCGTTCGCGCAAGGGATTGTTGGCTAAGGGTTATAAGACTCGCAACCCGAAGAAGACAACCTCTAAGTTTATTATTTCAAGAAAGAAAAAATAATTAAATAGAGTACATAATGAGCCGTTCATTAAAAAAAGGACCATTTATAGACCCTAAACTCGAAGCTAAGGTTGTAGCTCAGGCCGAGGGTAACAAGAAGTCTGTCATAAAGACATGGTCGCGAGCAAGTATGATTTCGCCTGACTTCGTAGGTCAGACAATCGCAGTCCACAACGGAAATAAGTTTATTCCCGTTTACGTAACTGAGAACATGGTCGGTCACAAACTCGGCGAGTTCGCTCCGACGCGTAACTTCCGTGGTCATGCGGGTAACAAGAAAAAATAGTTAGACAATGGGTGCAAGAAAAGCAAAAATGGCCGAGAAGTTCAAGGCCGAGAAGAAGCAGAAAGCTATCGCTATTATGCGCGATTGCCCTACCTCTCCGCGTAAAATGCGTCTGGTGGCCGACATCATTCGCGGCGTAGAGATCAACAAAGCATTGGGTATCCTTCGTTACTCGAAGAAGGAGGCATCTATAAGAATGGAGCGTCTTTTGAAATCGGCTATCGCCAACTGGGAGGCCAAGAACGAGGGCGAGCGTCTGGAAGACGTGCAGCTCTGCGTCAAGGAGGTCTTCGTCGACGGCGGCCGCATTTTGAAGCGTATACAGCCCGCACCTCAGGGTCGCGCGCACCGTATCCGCAAGCGTTCGAACCACGTTACGCTCGTAGTAGATAAAATGGTAATCGCAGAAAACAAGTAAGCAGATGGGACAGAAAGTAAATCCAATAGCAAATCGTCTTGGTATCATCAAGGGTTGGGATTCCAACTGGTTCGGTGGTAAGAATTTCTCAGAGAAATTGGTTGAAGACGTAAAGATTCGCAAGTACTTGAATGTCCGTTTGGCAAAGGCAAGTATTTCCAAGATTATCATCGAGCGCACACTGAAGCTCGTCACGGTAACCATCTCTACGGCACGTCCGGGCATCATCATCGGCAAGGGCGGTCAGGAGGTCGACAAACTGAAGGAGGAGTTGAAGAAGCTCACCGGCAAGGAGGTGCAGATCAACATCTTCGAGGTAAAGCGCCCCGAGGTGGATGCCGTTATCGTAGCCAACAACATCGCCCGCCAGCTGGAGGGACGCGTGTCTTACCGCCGTGCTATCAAGACCTCTATCGCATCGACGATGCGTATGGGAGCCGAGGGTATCAAGGTACAGATCTCGGGTCGTGTCGGCGGAGCCGAGATGGCGCGCAGCGAGACCATAAAGGAGGGACGTATTCCGTTGCACACGTTCCGCGCAGATGTAGACTACTGTTTGGCCGAGGCGCTTACCAAGGTGGGTATCCTCGGTATCAAGGTGTGGATCTGCCACGGCATCGTGTACGGCAAGCGCGATCTGTTCGAGGTCGCAGGCGGTGCATCGGCGCACGCAGGCAACGCACAGTCGCAGCAGTCTCGCGGCGGTCGTCGCGACGGAGGTCGTAAAAGACGTAACAACAATAACAACAAGTAGTGACCTTATAAAGCGAAAAAACTATGTTACAGCCAAAAAAGACTAAATTCAGAAGAATGCAGAAGGGTCGTATGAAGGGTTTCGCTCAAAGAGGAAACCAACTTGCATACGGTTCGTTCGGAATCAAAGCTCTTGAATCGACGTGGATTACGGGTCGTCAGATCGAGGCAGCACGTCAGGCCATCACGCGTTACATGAAGCGTGAGGGTCAGATCTGGATCCGCATCTTCCCCGACAAGCCTATCACCAAGAAGCCGGCCGAGGTGCGTATGGGTAAAGGTAAAGGTAATCCGGAAGGATTCGTAGCGCCTGTCACCCCCGGTCGTATTCTCTTCGAGGCAGAGGGCGTACCTATGGAGATTGCACAGGAGGCACTCCGTCTGGGAGCTCAGAAGTTGCCTATTACGACAAAGTTTATTGTAAGACGTGACTACGTCGAAACATCAATCTAAGAGCTTAAAAGATTATGAAAAGTGCTGAAATAAAGGATATGTCGGTGCAGGATTTGCAGGAGCGCATTGCAGCTGAGAAGACCAATCTGTCTCAGTTGAAGGTGCAGCATGCAGTCTCGCCCGTCGAAAATCCGTCGATAATCAAGAAATCTCGCAGAGATATTGCGCGTATGCTGACAATTCTGCGTCAAAAGAACCCTAAATGTTAATTACCGGTATGGAAAGAAATCTTAGAAAAGAGCGTATTGGGTTGGTTGTCAGCAACAAGATGGAGAAGACCATTGTGGTTGCAGTAGCGCGTAAGGTTAAGCACCCCATCTATGGCAAGTTCGTGAACAAGACTACGAAGTTCGTAGCCGAGTGTCTCGACGAGACCGTAAAGCAGGGCGATACCGTTCGCATTATGGAGACCCGCCCGTTGAGCAAGACGAAGCGTTGGAGATTAGTACAAATCATTGAAAGAGCTAAGTAGTTATGATACAACAAGAAAGTAGACTCACGGTGGCTGATAACAGCGGTGCAAAGGAGGTTCTCTGTATCCGCGTGCTTGGCGGTACGAAACGACGCTATGCATCTATCGGCGACAAAATCGTAGTGGCTGTCAAGAGCGCATCTCCATCGGGCGATGTCAAGAAGGGTGCCGTATCGAAAGCAGTCGTAGTAAGAACAAAGAAGGAGATTCGTCGTGCCAACGGTTCGTATATTCGTTTCGACGACAATGCCGTAGTGCTCCTTAATAATCAGGGTGAGATCAGAGGTACCCGTATATTCGGTCCGGTAGCTCGCGAGCTGCGCGACCAGTATATGAAGATCATATCTCTGGCTCCCGAGGTATTGTAATAAGTAAAACAGATTGTAAATATGTCAGTTAAGTTACATATTAAGAAAGGGGACATGGTTTACGTCAATGCAGGCGACAGCCGCGGTCAGCAGGGTAAGGTGCTCAGCGTCGATCCCGTCAAGCAGCGTGCTATCGTCGAGGGCGTCAACATGTGCAAGAAGGCTACTAAACCCAGCAGCCAGAATCCTCAGGGCGGTCTGCAAGATAAGGAGGCTCCCATTCATATCTCTAATCTGCAACCGATCGACCCCAAGAGCGGCAAGCCCACTCGCATAGGTCGTAAGGCGGATTCAAAAGGTAAATTAGTTCGTTACGCTAAAAAGTCAGGGGAGGAGATCAGATAATGGCATACGTACCTACACTTAAAACGGAGTATAAGGAGCGCATCGTTGCCGCCCTTATGAAGGAGTTCGGTTACAAGAGCATCATGCAGTGCCCGAGACTCGAAAAGATCGTCATCAATCAGGGTATGGGTCAGGCTGTTGCCGATAAGAAACTGATCGAAGTGGCTCAGGAGGAGCTTACGCGCATCACGGGTCAGAAGGCCGTGCAGACCAAGTCTCGCAAGGATATTTCTAACTTCAAGCTGCGTAAGGGCATGCCCATCGGCGTTCGCGTGACGCTGCGTCAGAACCGTATGTACGAGTTCTTGGAGCGTCTTATCGCCGTGGCGCTGCCGCGTATCCGCGATTTCAAGGGTATCAACGAGAAGTTCGACGGTCAGGGCAACTACACCCTCGGCGTCACCGAGCAGATCATATTCCCCGAGATCGACATCGACAAGATCACCAAGATCTTCGGCATGGAGATCACCTTCGTTACGTCGGCTGCTACCGATCAGGAGGCATATGCCCTTCTGCGTGAGTTCGGCCTTCCTTTTAAGAACGCTAAAAAGAACCAGTAACCTATGGCAAAAGAGTCAATGAAAGCACGCGAGGTAAAGCGTGAGAAGCTCGCGAAACGTTATGCTCACAAGCGCGAGGAGATTGCCGCCAAGGTGAAGGCGGGCGAGATGGATCACGAGGAGGCTTGGGTCGCATTGTCGAAGCTGCCGCGTAATTCGAATCCTATCCGTCAGCACAATCGCTGCAAGATCACCGGCCGTCCGAAGGGCTATATCCGCCAGTTCGGTATCAGCCGTATCCAGTTCCGCGAGATGGCCTCTAACGGCTTGATCCCGGGCGTGAAGAAGGCGAGCTGGTAGTCCCGGGGGCGAGTCTCCGGGGGCGAGAGTGTCTGGGGGCGAGAGTGTCCGGGGGCGAGAGTGTCTGGGGGCAAGCGTTCGGGGGCGGGCTGGCAGTTGTCGGGCGTCCCGGGGGCGAGTCTCCGGGGGCGAGAGTGTCTGGGGCGAGCGTTCGGGGGCGAGTTGGCAGTTGTCGGGCGTCTCAGTTGGCGGGCTGGTAGTCCGGAGACGCACTGGTAGTAGTCAACGGGTGTTTCGGCGTTGTCGAAGCGCGAAGCCTTTGCCGGGTAAAAACAACGATCCTGCGATGCGGACTTCTCTCGAAAGAGGGAAGTCCCGACAAGGATCGGGAAGAGTAAATAGGGAGATCATCCGAGAGTGTGCCGCTTGCTGCGGCTGCTCGTAATCTCCGACTGAGATGCCGGTCGTGCGATCGCACGGGCAGGACGATGTCTCGGCGGCGGAGATTGTAAGAGATCGAACCTTATACGGGTGTGGGATCGGAGTATCTTGCGGCTCGATATCGAGGAAAGTGCCTGCTTTCGGAGCGGTAACTTCTCGTGGAGGGCGGAGTGAAAAGATTCGACATTTGGTTGAAGTTGCCGAAGACGGACAGAGTGGCGCAGAGTACGGCGGCATACATGTCGAAGATGTGTATAAGTGCCGTATGATGAGTATTTTGTAACGGTTCGATCGGAGGTTGCATACGCATGAATGTTGGCTCGTCTGTGTGCCGACATTTGTCGTGTGAGGACACCGACGATCTAATCGCTTAAAAATAAGCCGCCAGAGGTTTTGTTTATTCGGATATTTTACGTAAATTTGCACGCTTTCGGCGCATTGTGCGCGTATGCGTATGCGGGAACGGGTTGCCGTGACTGCTGCGGGCGGGCGTAATGGACTGATAAGCAGTGCAAACAATAAACAATTATTAATTTTTAACTTTTAATTCATTATGACAGATCCAATAGCGGATTTTCTAACCAGAATTAGAAATGCAGTGAAAGCCAACCATAAAGTGGTTGAAGCTCCTGGCTCAAAAATTAAGCGCGAGATCACGAAGATTCTCTATGAGCAGGGTTACATTCTGGCCTACAAGTTCGATGCGGACGAGAAGGGACACCCCTCGATCAAGATCGCATTGAAGTTCGATGCAGCCACCAAGACCAGCGCTATCAAGAACTTGAAGCGCGTCAGCCGTCCCGGTTTGCGCCGATATGCGTCGGTGGCCGACATGCCCCGCGTGCAGAACGGTTTGGGCATCGCCATCCTCTCTACGTCGAAGGGCATCATGACCGATGCCAAGGCTCGCAAGGAGAATGTCGGCGGCGAGGTATTGTGCTACATCTGGTAGTGACGAAGTCGACCGAGTGAAGAAATTTTAGAAACAACAAAACAATTACAACATGTCAAGAATTGGTAAATTACCTGTAATCTTGCCCGCCGGCGTCACCGTTACGGTCTCTGCCGACAATACGGTAAGCGTGAAAGGGCCACTTGGGACACTGAGTCAGAAAGTTGATTCAGACATCAAAGTTGAAGTTGGAACGCACATCGACAAGGATACCGAGAAGGAGATCCCCGCGGTGATCGTTACCCGTCCGACCAACCAGCCCCGTCACCGTTCGTTGCACGGTCTGTATCGTGCGTTGATCAACAACATGGTCGTGGGCGTATCGAAGGGTTATGAAATCAAGCAGGAACTCGTCGGCGTCGGTTACAAGGCCGAAGTCAAGGGTCAGGTGCTCGAAATGAGTCTCGGCTATTCGCACGATACGGCGTTGATGCTGCCCGCCGAGGTGACAGCTACGGCCGTTACCGAGAAGAAAGGCAACCCCATTGTTACATTGAAGAGCATCGACAAGCAGCTCATCGGTCAGGTGGCTGCCAAGATCCGCTCACTGCGTAAGCCGGAGCCGTACAAGGGCAAGGGTATCAAGTTCATCGGCGAACAGATCCGTCGTAAGGCCGGCAAGTCGGCAGGTGCTAAATAGTAATAAGTCAAGATTATGTCATTGAATAAGATAGAAAGAAGAGCGAGGATCAAGATGCGTATCCGCAAGATCGTCAGCGGAACGCCTTCTCAGCCTCGAATGACTGTATTCCGTAGCAACAAGCAGATCTACGTACAGTTTATAGACGACCTTGCAGGCACGACCTTGGCCACGGCATCTTCATTGGACAAGGAGGTTGCAACCGAGGCTGCCGGCAAGAACAAGTGTGAGGTTGCCGCGCTGGTGGGCAAGTTAGCCGCCGCACGTGCAATCGAGAAGGGTATTTCGACGGTCGCTTTCGACCGCAACGGCTACCTCTATCACGGACGAGTTAAAATGTTGGCGGACGCCGCACGCGAAGGCGGCCTTAAATTCTAATCGATTATGTCAAATACTAACATAAAAAGAGTACGCACGAGCGATCTGGAATTGAAGGATCGTCTGGTAAGCATCAACCGTGTTACGAAGGTAACCAAGGGCGGTCGTACATTCAGTTTCTCGGCTATCGTAGTGGTAGGCAACGAGAACGGTGTGGTAGGCTACGGTTTGGGCAAGGCATCGGAGGTTACGTCGGCTATTGCCAAGGGCGTCGAAGATGCCAAGAAGAATTTGGTAAAGGTTCCCGTGCTGAACGGTACCATTCCTCACAAGCAGGAGATGCGTTTCGGCGGTTCGCTCGTCATGATCCGTCCGGCAGCTCCCGGTACCGGTATCATCGCCGGCGGTGCCATGCGTGCCGTGTTGGAGTCGGTCGGCATCAAGAACGTGCTGGCCAAGAGCAAGGGTTCGTCGAACCCTCACAACCTCGTGAAGGCTACGATCGGCGCTCTGTGCGAGCTGCGCGACGCACGTTCGGTTGCTCAGGCTCGCGGCATCTCGCTCAATCAGGTGTTTAACGGTTAATTCAAAGAGAGTCTATGGCAACATTGAAAATAACTCAGGTGCGCAGCCGTATCGGGGCTTCGGCACAGCAGCGCAAGAACCTCGATGCTTTGGGTCTTCGCAAGATTAACCAGAGTGTGGAGCACAGCGATTCGGATATCGTAAAGGGTATGTTGGAGCGCGTAAAGCACCTCGTTAAGATCGAGGAGGTAAAATAAGTTTAATCAGAAAAGCAGTATTGAATAATGGAACTTCATAATCTTAAACCCGCCAAAGGCGCCAACCACCACGACAAGCGTGTGGGACGCGGTGCCGGTTCGGGTCACGGCGGATATTCGACGCGCGGTCTGAAAGGTGCCAAGTCGCGTTCGGGTTACTCTCGCAAGTTGGGATTCGAGGGCGGTCAGATGCCTTTGCAGCGTCGTCTGCCGAAATTCGGTTTCACCAACTTGAAGCGTGTGGAATACAAGCCTATCAACCTGTCGACGTTGGAGGAGCTTGCGGCGAAGAACAATTTGTCGGAGGTTACCGTCGAGACGTTGGTCGCTGCCGGTTTCGTTTCGGGCAACGACAAGGTGAAGATTCTGGGCAACGGTACGCTTACACGTGCGTTGACTGTTAAGGCCAATGCCTTCTCTAAGAGCGCAGAGGCAGCCATTACGGCCGCCGGCGGCAGCATAGAGAAGTTGTAGCTACCGTATTGCGGGTGAAGTCGGGTCGATCGCGAGGTCGATACCGCGTCGGGACGAGGGACATATACAACAGGTGCGGCAGCGTCGGATACCGACCTCCGCCAAGCCCCGAGGCCGGTGGTGCGAAAGCATTGACAGACGGATACTCGACGACGCCAAGACCCGCAGCCATGCAATAAACAGTTTTAAGAATCAGTAAAACCAATTTTTTATGAACCAATATCTTATTGTTGGCATTATACTGGCGGTGATCATCGCGCTGCTGGCGACCAACAAAAAACTGGTAGAGACTATCAAAAATATCTACAAGATCGAGGAGCTTCGCAAGCGTATCCTCTTCACGCTCGGCCTTCTTCTTGTATATCGTTTGGGTAGTTTCGTGGTGTTGCCCGGTGTGGATCACGATGCCCTTGCAGCGTTTACCCGGTCGTTTGCCGAGGACGGCGAGAATGCCAACAACCTCATGGGTCTGTTGAACGTATTCTCGGGAGGTGCGTTCTCGCAGGCCTCTGTCTTCGCTTTGGGTGTCATGCCATACATCACCGCCTCGATCATCATACAGTTGTTGGGAATCATGGTTCCCTACTTCCGCAAGATGCAAAAGGAGGGTGAGAGCGGCCGCCGCAAGATGAATCAGTGGACACGTTTCCTTACCATCGCCGTATTGCTTTTGCAGGCTCCGGCCTATCTGAAAACTCAGATCCCCGCAGATGCGATCGTCCACGATGGCGGATTTATCCTCACCTCGACGATCATTCTCATCTCCGGCACCATGTTCATCATGTGGTTGGGCGAGAAGATCACCGACAGGGGTATAGGCAACGGTATCTCGCTGATTATTATGATCGGTATCGTGGCACGTCTGCCGCAGTCCTTCTTGCAGGAGGTTATGTTCAAGTTGGACGGCCATGGCGGTAGCCTCATCATGCTCATTATCGAGTTAGTATTGCTGGCTTTGGTATTCATGATGACCATCGCTCTGGTGCAGGCTGTGCGCAAGATTCCGGTTCAGTATGCGAAGCGTATCGTAGGTAACAAGCAGTACGGTGGCGTGCGTCAGTACATTCCTTTGAAACTGAATGCCGCCAATGTGATGCCTATTATCTTCGCTCAGGCTCTTATGTTCATTCCGGCTTTGCTCGCGAATGGCGGCGCCTTTGCCGATATTCAGGGTTTCTGGTATAACTTTACGCTTGCAGTCTTGGTAATTGCGTTCACCTACTTCTACACCGCAATTATCATGAATCCTCAAATGATGGCTGACGAAATGAAGCGTAACGGAGGCTTTATCCCGGGCGTCAAACCCGGCAAGAGCACCGTCACGTACATCGACAACATCATGACGAGAATCACACTCCCCGGTTCGATTTTCCTCGCTATCGTTACGGTTCTGCCGGCCATAGCGATGAAACTCGGCGTCGTATCGTCGTTCGCATATTTCTACGGAGGTACGTCGCTTCTGATCATGGTGGGCGTGGTGCTCGACACTCTGAAGCAGATAGAGAGCTACTTGTTGATGCGCCATTACGACGGTCTGATGAAGACCGGACGCATACAGGGACGCTACTAAAAGTTTACTGATAGAGTTCGTTGAGAATGATATACTTAAAAAACGACGACGAGATAGAGTTGCTCCGTGAGAACAACATTCTGGTGAGCCAAACGCTTGCAGAGGTAGGACGTCATTGCAAACCGGGTGTCACCACCCGCGAGTTGAATGACATCGCCGATGCATACATACGCTCGCACGGGGCGACTCCGGCTTGTCTCGGATACGAGGGCTATCCTGCCGCGACTTGCATATCGGTCAACGAGCAGGTGGTTCACGGTATCCCGTCGGACTACGTTATCAAGGAGGGCGACATTGTGTCGGTCGATTTTTGTACGTTTATGAAGGGGTTTGTTGGTGATTCGGCATATACGTTTGCCGTGGGAGAGGTCGGCGATGAAGTTAAACGGCTTCTGGACGTCACCAAAGAGGCTCTTTATAGAGGTACGGCACAGGCCAAGGCGGGAAATCGCATAGGCGATATCTCGGCGGCTGTGCAGGAGTATGCCGAGAGTTTCGGCTACGGAGTAGTGCGCGAGTTGGAGGGACACGGCTTGGGTCGTCACATGCACGAGGACCCGGGTGTTCCCAACTACGGAGCACGCGGCAGAGGACCATTGTTGAAAGAGGGTATGGTCATCTGCATCGAACCTATGATAACGATGGGCAAGCGCGCGGTTGTATTCGAGCGCGACGGCTGGACGGTTCGCACACGCGACCGCAAACCTGCGGCTCACTTCGAGTTCGCGGTGGCGATCCGCAAGTCGGGGCCCGACGTATTGACGGATTTTAGTATCATTGAACAGGCACTTAACTCATAAAACACTCTATGGCAAAACAAACTGCTATCGAAAGGGACGGAACCATTATCGAGGCGTTGTCCAACGCGATGTTTCGTGTGGAGTTGGATAACGGTCACGTTATCACGGCCCATATCTCAGGCAAGATGCGTATGCACTACATCAAGATCCTGCCCGGAGACAAAGTTAAAGTAGAGATGACTCCTTACGATCTGAGTAAGGGGCGTATATCTTTCAGGTACAAATAATTTAAGGTCGCTTGAAAATTATGAAAGTAAGAGCATCGATCAAAAAGAGAAGCGAAGATTGCAAGATCGTGCGCCGCAAAGGCAAGTTGTACGTGATCTGCAAGAAGAACCCTAAGTTCAAAATGCGCCAAGGATAATTTTTTATTTTGAGTTATTGAAAATTAAAGAGAAAAGAATTTATGGCACGTATAGTAGGTGTTGATTTACCAAAAAATAAGCGTGGTGAAATAGGTCTTACGTATATCTACGGTATAGGCCGCAGCACTGCGCGCAAGATTCTTGATGGCGTGGGTGTAAGCTACGATATCAAGGTAGAGGATTGGACCGACGAGCAGGTCGGCGCCATCCGTAACAAGATCGCGGAGATGGGCATCAAGGTCGAGGGCGAGTGCCGCTCGATGGTTCAGCTCAACATTAAGCGTCTTATGGATATCGGTTGCTACCGTGGTATCCGCCACCGTTTGGGACTTCCCGTTCGCGGCCAGAGCACGAAGAACAACGCTCGCACGCGCAAGGGCAAGAAGAAGACTGTAGCTAACAAGAAAAAGGCAACTAAGTAATATTGGAGAGTTATGGCAAAGAAAACTGGAACAGTTAAGAAAAAGGTTGTCAAGGTCGGTGCTCAGGGCATGGCTTTCGTACACTCGACTTTCAACAACGTTATCGTAACCATTACCAACGAGGTTGGTGAGGTCATCAGCTGGTCATCGGCCGGCAAGATGGGCTTCCGCGGTTCGAAGAAGAATACTCCCTATGCAGCGCAGACGGCTGCCGCCGATTGCGCCAAGGTTGCCTACGACATGGGTTTGCGTAAGGTTAAGGTTTATGTCAAGGGTCCGGGTCAGGGCAGAGAGTCTGCCGTGCGAACGATCCACGGCGCAGGTATCGAAGTGATGGAGATCATCGACGTCACTCCGCTGCCGCACAACGGCTGCCGTGCTCCCAACCGTCGTCGCGTATAGTCCGACTGCGGAGTGCTGAACATAACTCAATTGATTTTACCCAAGTATTAATATTAAAAAACTATGGCAAGATATATAGGACCAAAATCGAAAATCGCCAGAAGATTCGGCGAGGCTATTTACGGTGCGGATAAAGTGCTTGAGAAACGCAATTTTCCTCCCGGACAGCACGGTCTTGCTCGCAAGCGTAAGAAGAACTCGGAGTATGGAGAGCAGCTTAGCGAGAAGCAGAAGGCTAAGTACACTTACGGTATCTTGGAGAAGCAGTTCGCCCGCACCTACGAGGCCGCTGCCCGCATGGGCGGTATTACGGGTGAGAACCTGTTGAAACTCTTGGAGTGCCGTCTCGACAATGTCGTATATCGTCTGGGCATCGCCCCGACGCGTGCGGCAGCCCGTCAGCTCGTATCGCATCGTCACATCTGTGTCAACGGCAATGTTGTCAACATTCCGTCGTATTCGCTTAGTGTGGGCGATGTGGTATCGGTTCGCGAGAAGTCAAAATCTTTGGAGGTTATCACCTCTTCGTTGTCGGGTGCTTCGCGCAGCCGTTATGCATGGTTGGAGTGGGACAATGCTTCGTTAAGCGGCAAGTTCCTGCAAACGCCCGAGCGCGAGGAGATTCCCGAGAACATCAAGGAGCAGCTCATCGTCAACCTGTACTCTAAGTAGTGATTAAACAACAAATTCAATATTATGGCAATATTAGCATTCCAAAAGCCTGAAAAGGTAATCATGCTCGAATCGACCTCTTCGTTCGGAAAGTTCGAATTCCGACCGTTGGAGCCGGGTTTCGGCATGACCGTCGGCAATGCCTTGCGCCGTGTGCTGCTCTCATCGTTGGAGGGTTATGCCATCACGACAGTCAAGGTCGCCGGCGTGAACAATGAGTTTGCCGCTATCCCCGGTGTGATGGAGGGTATGATCGAGGTCATACTTAACCTCAAACAGGTTCGTTTCATTCGCACGGTTGACAATCAGGAGGCCGAGAAGGTCTCGATCAACGTTGCGGGCGTGACTGAACTTACGGCAGGTTATATCTCGAACTATCTTTCATTCTTCAAGGTCTTGAATCCGGAGTTGGTGATTTGCCATCTTGCTCCCGGCACCAAAATGCAGATGACCATTACCATAGGCAAGGGTCGCGGTTATGTGCCCTCGGAGGAGAACACTCCCGCGGAGAAAGATGTCGACACTTTGCCGATCGATTCTATTTTCACACCGATCAAAAATGTAAAGTACTCTATCGAGGACTACCGTGTCGAGCAGAAGACCGACTATGAGAAGTTGAATTTGGAGATCACTACCGACGGTTCGATCCACCCGAAGGAGGCGTTGAAGGAGGCAGCCAAGATTCTTATCCAGCACTTTATGCTCTTCTCCGACGAGAAGATCACGCTCGACATGGAAGAGACGGGCGGAGTTGAAGAGTTCGATGAGAATATCCTTCACATGCGTCAGTTGTTGAAGACGAAGTTGGCCGATCAGGATCTGAGTGTTCGCGCGCTCAACTGCCTGAAAGCCGCCGATGTCGACACGGTCGGCGACTTGGTCAAACTCAATCGCAACGAGTTGTTGAAGTTCCGCAACTTCGGCAAGAAGTCGCTTACGGAACTCGACGAGTTGCTCGCATCGCTGAATCTTAAATTCGGTATGGACGTATCTATCTACAAACTTGATAAAGATTAATTATGAGACACAATAAGAATTTTAATCATCTTGGCAGACAGGCCGGCCACCGTAAGGCTATGCTCTCGAATATGGCCTCGTCGCTTATTCTGCACAAACGTATCTCAACGACCGTTGCCAAGGCCAAGGCCGTACAGCAGTTCATCGAACCTCTGGCGACCAAATCGAAGGAGGACACCACTCATTCGCGCCGTGTAGTATTCTCGTACTTGAAGCAGAAGGAGGCCGTTACGGAGCTGTTCCGTAACATCGCCCCCAAGATCGCCGAGCGTCCGGGCGGCTACACCCGCATTCTGAAAACCGGTTTCCGTCTGGGCGACGGTGCCGACATGTGCATCATCGAATTCGTCGACTTCAACGATTCGTACACATTCGGCAAGACCACATCTACCGATGCGGCAAAAGCCAAGACACGTCGTTCACGCCGTTCAACGGCCAAGAAGACCGATGCTGTCGAGGACGCAGAGGTAGTGGCAGAGGGCGCAAAGAAAGCCGCCAAGACTGCGGCTCCCAAAGCCCCCAAGGCTACGGCAGCCAAGTCTGCCGCACCCAAGGTTGCCAAGAAGACCAATGTGGGAAAGAAGATGTAATACTTCTTTTTCGTGAAAAGGCGCCATTCCCTGCGCCTCGTTCAAATCCGCAAATGGGCAGTACGTCAAGTACAGCCCATCTGCGGATTTTTCACGTGCGGCTTGTAACTAACGCCTTTTGCCTTCTCTTTTCCGTGAAAAATACTATTCTACTTCCGCGCCTTGTCGCTCGACAATGGGCAGTACGCCGAGTACAGCCCCTCGTCTCGCTCCTGCGGTGCGTTGCATAATAGCATTCTTGACGAAAAATATAGTCGTGGTGCTTGGGAGACTATTCCTACCGACGTGTCATTCTGAGGAGCGTGCTTTGCACGCGACGTGAGAATCTCATTCCCTCCGACATGTCATTCTGAGGAGCGTTCTTCGAACGCGACGTGAGAATCTGGTTGTGGACGATTATTTCCACAGTCTTGTCATTCTGAGGAGCGTGCTTTGCACGCGACGTGAGAATCTCTTGTTCTCTTTCTGTCACTCCGCGAACGCGACGTGAGAATCTCATCCCCGCCCTCTTCCGTATGCCCGCCAACCGTTCAACGCCCTCGTCCCGGGCGAGACCGACCTATGGCGCGTCGGGTCGGCATCACGGCGTGCGTGTTTGGTATGATATATGTCTGTCGGAATACGGTATCTGTCGGGCACACATTCGCCCGATTCGAAAACGTAATATTTTCTCGTATGAG